>CBFCYS010000089.1:0-10737 GCA_965602215.1 uncultured bacterium | reverse complement strand
ACAGAAAGGCCAAATCGTTTTCAAGTTTACGAAACCGGCGCGGTAGCCCCGGGCGCGAGCCTGCAATACCGCGGCTTCGGCGGACCGCGCGCAAATACCGTAGGCCGCCACGACTACCTCGGCGTCCGACAAGTGTACTCGGTCGAGCTGAATAATTTCGAGTCGGAACTTGTCCATCTTACGTTTGAGGTTGCGGATGGCGCGGTCGACTTCCGCCGGAACGGTAGTGGCGAAGCCGGCGCGGTCGTGCGTAAGGCCCGTAACGTGGAAGCGGAAGCCGGTGCCGAAGGGCGCGAGGGGCGCGACGTCGGTGGTGGACTCGTCGTACGGGTAGTACCATTCGGGCGGGACGCGCGGCGGTTCGCGGTCCACGACGTCTATCTTGTCCGGCAGCGTTACGTCCTCGCGCATGTGCGCCACGACTTCGTCCGGCAGTAGTATTACCGGCGTGCGGAACCTCTCGGCGAGGTTAATCGCCCGCACCGTCAATACGTAACAATCGAGGACCGACGACGGCGCCAGCACTATGGCCGGGTGGTCGCCGTGGGTGCCCCACCGCGCCTGCATGACGTCGCCCTGGGAGGGATGGGTGGGCAGGCCGGTGCTCGGGCCGCCGCGCATCACGTTGACCACCAGACACGGCACTTCCGTCATGTAGGCGTAGCCGAGGTTCTCCTGCATAAGCGAGAAGCCCGGGCCGCTGGTGGCCGTCATGGCCTTCACGCCGGTGAGCGACGCGCCGATGACCGCGGCCAGCGAACCGATCTCGTCCTCCATCTGCAGGAACTTCCCCCCCACTTTCGGGAGCTCCACCGACATTCGCTCGGCTATTTCGGTGGAAGGCGTAATGGGGTAACCGGCGAAAAAGCGTACGCCGGCGTCGAGCGCGCCCCGGGTAATCGCTTCGTTGCCTTGCATTAAAACCATCTACGTACGGGTCACTTCCTTCTTCGCTTGCGAATGCGGCAGACGGGAAACTCTTATTTATGCTTGGCCCACTCGTCTTCGATGGCGCGCTTGTGCGCTTCCTTCAGCTCCTCGTCGTGCAGCGGGTCCATGTACCACCCGATGGCGAAGTCGGGGCACATTATCTCGCACGTGCCGCAGTTGATGCAATCCTGCGGCCGCGCCACTACCGGCTTGCCGTCAGTCCCGGTATCGAAGACGTGTTTCGGACACAACGCGATGCATATCCCGCACGCCTTACACCACGCCTCGAAGTAACCGAGGTGCTTGCCGCTAACGTTTATTATCTCTTTAACTGGCATATCCTGACCGGCCGATTCCTTAAATTAGTTTGTCCAGCACTTCCTGATAGGGAGCCGGTATAACGGCGGTCGCGACCAACAGGCCGCGCCTGGCCGCTTCCGCGGCACCCGCCGCCACCGCCGCGGCGACGGCCGCCGTTTCTCCCACCATAGTCGTAAAGCCTTTGCCGCCGATGCCGGTCCCGAGCCTGACCTCGACCAGCGTGACCGGCGCCGCCTTCACCGCGGTATCCGCGGCCAACAGCGAGGAGGCGAGAGAGAACGTCTCTACGACTCCCAACGCGGCCTTCTCCGGTACGACCACCGTCCCGGCCGCGGCCGCCATTACTTGCTCGTGGACATTGGGGATTACGAGGTCGTCGACGTAATGCCCCCGGCCCGTTTCTCTGCCGGCGGCGACCGCCGATTTAACCGCCGCCACCGCGCCCGCGACGAGCCCTATGTACTTCCCGGAGCACGACGTCCGCGACGCCAAGAGCCGCACGTCGGCTTCCTTGACCATCGCGTCCACCGCCTCGATGCCGCGGGCGATGGACGAAAATTCTACCAAGCCGATGGCCTCTTCGCGCGGCGCCAATTACTCGCCCTTCTCCCCTTCCCTCAAACTCTGCCGATACTCCTTCGCCCGGTTCACCCATTCCTGTTGGTCCGGGTCGTCGCCGGCCGCTTCTATGAACTTGTCGTACGCCGCTATGGCTTCCTCAACCTTATCCAGGTCCTCGTACGCCAGGGCCATATTGTAGTAGCAGTCCACGTAGGCCGGTTCCAGCGCGAGCACCTTTTCGTATTGCTGGAGCGCGTCTTTCGGCTTGTCGAGATTACGGTACGCGTTGCCCAGGTTGTAACGCGCTACGACGTCGTCGGCGTCGTGTTTCAGGGCATCCTTGTATTCCAACGCCGCTTTGTTGTAATCGCCCCGGCGGTAATGGACGCTCCCCAGTTCGCTATGAGCCTGGTACAATTCCGGTTTCAACGTGAGCGCTTCGCGTAGCGCGTCTTCCGCTTCGTCCAAACGGCCCAGCCGCAACGCCATCCGGCCCAGGCCGTATTGGGCGTCGGGATAGTTGTGATAGATTTCGACCGCCTTGCGGTACGCCTGGCTCGCCGATACCCACGACCTCTCTTTTTCGAAGTCGACGCCATCCAGGTAGAACGTGTAAGCTTCCTTGAACCTCGCGAGGTCTTCAGGGTCGATGTCCGCCTTCTCGAGGTCGGGTTTCTCGTACGCCGTAGCGGCCACGGCCAGCGCGATAATTAATAAGGCCGTTTTTTTCCACATAGGGAACATCTCCTTAGCCGCCGGCGCTTCACGCGGCCTGCGTACGGTCTATTATTACTCGACTCACGTCGGCCGCCGCCACCCGCCCCGCGACGCCGGTGTACACCGGCACGCCTAAATCATCGCCCGCCTGCGGCGCAGCTATCTTTTGGCCAACGTCGACGCGGTCCCCTTCCTTCACGAGAACGTCCGGCGCCGGGGCATAGGACTGCGTAACGTCTATTATTACGCGCCGCGGCTCGGCCCGCAGCTTGCGTGCCGGCGCGGGGCGGTCGTAGGCCGATACGTCTATACGCTTCTTCAAACGGGCCGCAGGTACGTTGCGACCCGGGCGGTCCGCGTGAACTTCGCCCAGCCCCTCAACCTTCTCCGCGTCCCGAAGGCGGCCGCGGAGGTAGTTCTGCACCCGCCGCGGCGATATGGCCATAGGGCACGCGTACAGCTCGCACAGGCCGCAGCCGGTGCATCCCGCGGCGTTCGTGAAGAACGATAGGTCGGCCTCCTCCCCCCACGTAAAGAAACGCCGCATCGAGAGGTGGGGCGTGACGTCGTACCCCAGGAGGTACCGCGGGCAAAGCTCCGTGCAGTCGCGGCACTGCGTACAAGCGCTGCCGGCGACGGTTCTGACGTGCTCCAGCGGCAGGCGCGCCCGCGCAACGACGGGATGGCTTGTCGGTAAAACCATTATCAAGCCGGTCGTCAACTTAGCGCCATATTGCTCGGCGTCTATCTCTTCGCCCATCATAGGGCCGCCTTCGAAGACGACGTAATCGGGCGCCGTCGCCCCGCCGGCTTCCTCGAGCAGAAACGAAACCGGCGTCCCCAGCGGCACTTCCGCGACGAAAGGTTCCGCCACCGCGCCGCCCACGGCCAGCCAGGTGGTCTCGGCGCGTTTTCCGCGCGTCGCCCGAGCGACGTTGAGCACCGTCTCGGCGTTCGATACCACGACGCCGACGTCGGGCGGAACGCCGGCCGCCGGCACCCGCCGGCCGGTAACGTCGTACACCAGAACGGCCTCGTCGCCCGCGGGATAGGTCTCGGCGAGCGGATGGACTTTAACGCCGCCGTACAGGTCGGCGAGCTCGCGGGCGCGCGCTTCCTTGACCGCGAGCACTACAACGCCCGCGCCTAGCTCGTCGCGGAGGGCCGCGGCGCCCACTACGATATCGGCGGCCCGTTCCCTCAGGACTACTTCATCTTTATGTGAAAGCGGTTCGCACTCCGCGCCGTTGATAATGAGAACGTCCGCCCCACATTTATACTTTACGTGGGCGGGAAAGCCGGCGCCGCCCGCCCCTACTACGCCCGCTTCTCTTACGGTTTCGACGAGGCCCATCTCTAGCCCTGGGTCGGCAGGTCCACCGAATCTACTACGCCCACGACGGCCGCCGACACCGCCGCGGCGTCGTTGCCGACAGCGAGCCGGGCCGCCCGGCCGACGGCCACGATGACCCGGTCGCCCACGCCGGCGTCCACGACGTCGGCGGCGACCCACAGCTCGGCCGTCCGTTTAAGGTCCCCGTCGAGCGGCCGTACGAGCAGCATTTTAAGCGCGCGCACGCTCTCGACCTTACGCGTCGCCCAAACGCTGCCTACAACTTCCGCGATATGCATCATATCATCGTTACCCCGATTGCGGAGCGGCTTACGCGCCAAAGCGGGAGCCGCGGCCCGCGAATACCTTCTTCGGACGGCTACGAATCGGCGGGATTTCCCACCATTCTTTAATTATAACTTATTATAAACTTTTGAGCAACTCCGGGAAGTATTTCCGCACCGCGTCCCGCGCGTACGGCGTAAGAATCGCCCCGGACAACGACGGCACCGTCCCCTTGCGGTAGGCTTCCACGACATCCTCTTCCGTTACCAGCGGGCGGTTAGGCCGGCGCGAAGACGTATCGCCGGCGGGCCGCGCCGTTGGCGCGCCTCCGACTACTATCGTCGCGACGTCGCCGGTGCGGGCGCTGCAGCCGTTGGCCTCGTCCCGGTCGACGTGGAGTTCGAGCGCGGCGTTTTCGGCCACCCTAACTAAGATGTCGCCGAAGGTAACGCGCCGTCCCGGCGCGCCCATAGCGGCCGAGATGTTCCCCCCGTGGGTAAGGCCGTAACGTTCGGCATCCGCGGGCGTCGCGTGTAAATGGCGCCGCGCAACCACGCCTCCCTCCGGCAGGCGGACCACGCCCGCGGGCCCGGTCAAAACAACGGCGAAGCGTTCGCCGGCGATTACGTCGCCGTCCAGGCCGAGCGTTTCCAAGTCGCTATACAGCAACTCCACCAACGTCCCCGGGCGCGTGGGCCCTACGACGCGGACGAGGGGGACCGAAGCGCACGGCCCGACGACGGCGACTACCTGGTCGGCGCTGAATTGACCCGGCTGGACGAGAGGCGCGCGTACGGAGAGTTCGGCTCCCGGGCCGAAGAGCGTCGCCAGGTCCCCGGGCGTTAAATGCACGTGGCGGCCGGAAACCCCTACGCGGGCCTCGAACGTTCGGGCGGCGTCGGTCCGCAATCGGGCCAAAACCGCCGAAGTCGCCGCCCGGACCAAAGCCTCTTGATCGTCGGCGGCCATGGACTTTTACCTCGGGTTAAGCCTTTTTGGCCGGCCCGACTTCCTCCGGCAATATAAACTCCACGGAGTCGTCGGGACGAGGAATTACGTGAACCGAGACAAGTTCGCCGATCTTCGCGGCGGCCGCGGCGCCCGCTTCGGTCGCGGCCTTGACCGCCCCGGTTTCGCCCCGTACCATCACGCTTACGAGGCCGCCGCCGACGCGAACCTTATCCATGAGCCGCACGTTCGCCGCCTTCACCATCGCATCCGCGGCCTCTATAGCCGCCACCACGCCGCGGGTCTCGATCATCCCGAGCGCCATCTCCGTCCTGGTATGCATCCTCGCTCCTTTCGCGTCGAGGTGAAGATAGATCGCCCACGTTCACCGAATTATTAAAACCTCTTAATCCGGTATCTCGCGGAACTGCATCTTTCGAAACCATAAATAAAAAATCATCGTAAAACCCACTACGGCGTAAATCGTATAATATGCCATATACGCCGTAAAATCGTAATACCTCGTAAAATCCTCGACGGCGTCTACGCCGAACCGCCGCGCGAGAGGGAAGAACAATAATCCCTGCATCCCCATATACGCCAAAATGCCGCCGACTATAAGCCCCAAACGTCGTCCCCAATCGCGATAGGCCCAGATGCCGACGGCGGCCGCGACCAGAAAAGGGGACCACAGCAGGTCGGTCAGGAGGGTCATCCCCGTCAACGCCTGGAATACGGGCGTCCCCTCCAGCGACATGCGGTCCGTAATTGCGACGTCCCAAAATACTTTGAACTGATACCCGAATACGAAAACCACGCCCACCACGAAAAGGATTAAACAAAATATATGCAAATCCAGCGGCCGGCGCCGAAACGCGTTGACCAAGCGCCGAACCGCGAGGACCACTTAGCTCCCCCCTCGCTCCAGCTCGCGTAAAACCCCTTGGACCACCCGCTCGACGAGGTTCGGGTCGGCGGTTGCAACGGCCTTGGCCGCGCTCTGCGCCGCGCCGGGCGACCCTAACCCGTCGGGTTCAATTGCCTTCTCGGGACGGCCGGTGGCCACCCTCTTTATATGCAGCAGGTGCATCGGCGTAATGTTGTCGGACGTGATGTTGCCGCCGAAGGTCCCGCAGCCCAGCGTCAGGGCGGGCGCCAGGTTGGTCGTCATACCTATGGCGCCCTGCGACGCCGGCGTATTGACGACGACGCGGAACACCGGTTTGCGCAGGCCGAACTCGCGGATGACTCCCTCGTCGCGCGCGTGGACGGCCAACGTATGGCCCATGCCGCCGTTGGCCAGGATATCCAGGCAGCGCTCGCACCCCTTCACCCAATCCGAGACGTCGTACCACGCGAGTACGGGCGAAATCTTTTCCCAGGAGAACGGAACGTCGCGGCCCACGCGGTCCTCGAAACCTATAAGAATCTTCGCGTCGGCCGGCACGTCCAGCCCCGCCATCGAGGCGATGCGCGCCGCCGGTTGCCCCACGACGGCGGTGTTGAGCTTGCCGTTGTCGTCGAGCACCGCGGCGACCGCGGCCTTCTGTTCATCCGTTAAGAAAACGCACCCGGCGCGTTCGAACTCCCGAACCGCGGCCGAGCGGGCCGGCGCGTCGCACACCACCGCCTGCTCCGACGAGCAGATCACGCCGTTGTCGAAGGTCTTCGACTCGACGATGCACGATACGGCGTGCGCGACGTCGGCGCTTCGGTCGACGTACGCCGGGACGTTTCCCGGGCCGACGCCGTACGCCGGTTTCCCGGAAGAATAGGCCGCCCGCACCATCGCCATCCCGCCGGTGGCGAGTATCAGGTCCACGTCGGGGTGGTTCATTATTTCGTGCGCGGCCTCGGCCGTGGGTTGAGTCAAACAACCTATGACGCCTTCCGGCGCGCCGGCTGAAACCGCGGCCCGGGCCATCAGGCGCGCCGCCTCCAGCGAACACTCCAGCGCCCCCGGGTGAGGCGAGAAGACCACGGCGTTGCGGGCTTTGACCGAGATAAGGGCTTTATAGATAATGGAGGAAGTAGGATTCGTGACGGGCGTTACGCCGGCTATAAGGCCGACGGGAACCGCGACCTCGACGATGCCTCGGGCGGAGTCCTCGGCGATTACGTCGCAGGTTTTTAAATCTTTAATATATCGATAAACGTCGCGCGCGGCGAAGAGGTTTTTTCGGATTTTATGTTCGACGACGCCGAAGCCCGTCTCCGCCGCCGCCCGCCGGGCGAGCTCGTCGGCGGCGCCCTCCGCGGCGAGGGCCATAGCCGCGACGACGCGGTCGGTCGCGGCCTGGTCGAACGAGGCGAACGCCGCCGCCGCCCGCCGGCCGGCCCGGATTTTATCGCGCGCCTCCTGAACCGATTCCAAGTCCCGGTCCACTTATTTCGCCTCGGCCGGCGCTCCTTTGCTATGCTCTTCGCCTAAAACCATGTCAACGGCTTCCTCGCGGATGCGTTCCGGGTGGCGCTCGATGTCGGAAGCTTTTTCAAGGTCGCTGCCGATAGTATTGGCCTTCTCCCGCCACATCGCTATTTTCGCCCGGTCGCGCAGCAATTCCATGCCGATGCCTTCGGGCTTCAGGTAACCGCCCGCTTCAACGCGATCCTCCAGCTTGATTATGACGTAAAAATTGGAGAGTTTGAACGGCCCCGCTACCCCTCCCTTTTTCAGCTTCGCGACGTCGGCGCGGTATGCCGGGCTCACGTCTTCCATACGACGGTAACCCAGGCTCCCCGCCTCCAATTTCTCGGGCGTTACCGATTCGCGGCTCGCGATCGAAAAGAAATCCTCGCCGGCCTTGAGACGCCCCATAACTTTATCGGCGTCCTCCTTCGAGTTTAAAAGGATACGCCGCAGCCAGACGCCGGTGGTCTTCGCGCGGTACTTCTCTTTTTTATTCTCCTCGAACCACGCCAACGCTTCCTCGTCGCTCACTTCGGCGTACTTCTCGTAGATGTTTATCTCCCAATAGCGCTGGATAACCACACCCTTGGCGCTGTTACGCAGCCGCCACGCGCATACCGTTTCCTTATCGACTTCGTCCTTGAGCGCTTGCTGGTACAACAACTCGCTCCGTATCCACTCCTCCATCAATTCTTCCTTAGTAAGATACGTGGGCATTTTAACCTTATGCTGGTCTTCGTCGAGGAGGTCGAGGTCGTCGGCTGTAAGGACCGCGTCACCCACGCGAGCGACCACTTCCGATTCGTCGACTTGCCCATCGCCCTTGCAGGCGACGAAGGCACATAGCGAAAACGCCAAGATTGCTAAAACTACGATAATTCCTTTTCTCATATTATTCCTCTGCGTAATGTACTTTCGCTTCTTGGCGTTCGACGCCGGCGTAAACCGTTTTCATAACCGTCACGGCGGCCAGCACCTCGGCGAATTCCGCCAAAACGACCGGCCTTCCTAATAACTCAGCCAACGTCGCCGTCCGCGCCTCGTCCCAAAGGCCCAACCGACGCAACTTTTCGGGCGGCGCCGCCGCGGCGATCGAGCCGTGGTGGAGTACGGCATCCTTGTAACGGCGCTGCGCGCACCCCGCGACCTTCCGGCCGCAGACGTGGATGTCGTACGGCGCGAGGGAAGCGAAACATCGTTCGGCCTGCCCCGCCGGCGCGTCCCGCCATACGGCGGCAGCCACGCCCAATTCCCCAAGGGCGGCCGCGACCGCGGCGACGATATCCTCGTAGTTGTCTAAGCCCCGGCGCCGCTCCCGCACAACGCAGTACGTGAAATCGGCGCCGTGGGGTACCAGGCCTCCGCCGCTAAGCCGCGGAACGGCCGCTACGTCATCCCAACGCGGCGCCCGTTGGCCTAGGCCGTACGTCACCGCCGCCTCGCGCCACGTATACAACCGCCAACTGGGAGGCGCCTCGCCCGCACGGTACGCCGCCAGCAAGGCTTCGTCGCGGGCCATGTTCTGGGCCGCGCCGCCCGGGCCTTCCACCAACAGCTCGTAACGCCGCCAATCGGCCACGCGCCCTAGGACGCCCCCTCCTCGGCCATCATATGGGTAAGTATCGGCGTACGCGCCGCGGCCGCCTCGTCGAGGCGCCGCACCGGCGCCTTGAACGGCGCGTCGGCGTACGCGTGCGCGTCGGCCGTCAAGTCGGCGACGATCCGCTCGAGCGCCGCGGCGAACTCGTCCAGCGTCTCCCTCGTTTCGGTCTCGGTCGGCTCAATCATCAGCGCTTCCGGGACCACGAGCGGGAAGTACGTCGTCGGCGGGTGGTAGCCGGCGTCTATCAAGGCTTTGTCTATATCGCCCGCCGAACCGCGGCCGAACCTGGCCGAGGAAGCAACGAATTCGTGCATGCAAGGCGCGGTGCCGGCGACGTCGAGGAACTTCGCCACCTTCGCGCGGACGTAGTTCGCGTTCAGGACCGCCGCGCCGGAAACGTCCCGCAGGCCGGCGGCGCCGAGGTGCCGTATGTACGCGTACGCCCTGACGAGGACGCCGTAGTTGCCTACAAACGAACGGATTTGACCTATGGAGTCCGGCGAGTCGTAGTCCAGCGCGTACTTGCCCCGCTTCTTTACTACGCGCGGCACCGGGAGGAACTCAACCAGCCTTTTACAAACGCCCACCGGCCCGGCGCCCGGGCCGCCGCCGCCGTGAGGAGTCGAGAAGGTCTTGTGAAGGTTGACGTGGCAAATGTCGAACCCCATATCGCCGGGGCGGACGCGGCCTACGAGCGCGTTTAAGTTGGCGCCGTCGTAGTACAGCAGGCCGCCGGCGCCGTGCACGGCCCCGGCAACCTTTAAGATGTCGGGTTCGAATAAGCCCAACGTGTTGGGGTTGGTTATCATCATGCCGGCAACGCGCTCGTCGAGCTTCGCCTTGAGGTCGTCGAAGTCGATAACGCCGTCGCCCCCGGAAGCGACGGCGACGACATCGAAGCCCGCCATCCGGCCCGAGGCCGGGTTGGTGCCGTGCGCGGAGTCCGGTATGAGCATTACGTTGCGGCCTTCGTCGCCCCGCTTGCGGTGGTACGCCCGCGTTAACAACATCCCCACCAACTCGCCGTGGGCGCCCGCCGCCGGCGCGAGCGTGAACGCGCTCATCCCGCATATCTCGGCGAGGTAGCGCTCGAGCTCGCAGGCGAGCTGCAGCGCCCCTTGCACGTCGCCGGCCGGCGCGTACGGGTGAAGCGCCGCGAACCCGGGAAGCGATGCGGCATCCTCGTTCACCTTCGGATTATACTTCATCGTGCACGAGCCGAGCGGGTAGAAACCCGTATCGACGCCGAAGTTCATCGCGGCCAGCCGCGTGTAGTGCCGCACGACCTCCGGCTCCGCCACGTCGCGCATCGGCCCGAAATCGTCGCGCACGAACTCCTCCGGGTAAAACGCTTCGAAATCGACCTCGGGGGTATCCGCCTCGCCGGCCTCGAAACCCCGGCCGGGCGGTATCTCGAATATATTTCGGTATTCGTAGTTCATGAGCTGCTCCGGGAAAGAACGGTTAAACCCAACGGCCGAAAACCGCCTGCGCGAACAGGCCGGCAAGCGGCGGCACGATTAACGTCGAAAGGAACCGCGCTATCGCGAGCTTGGGGCCGACGAGGCCTATCTCCAGCGGGAAGCGGGACACGGCCCAAAGAGACCACGCCGTCACGAACGCCACCAC
>CBFCYS010000088.1:0-10865 GCA_965602215.1 uncultured bacterium | reverse complement strand
GCGTCTTCGTCGACCGCGGGGTAGGCGTAGTACGGGCCGGAGATGTCCGGATTGTCGCCGCTCGCGGCCACCGTTACGATGTCGAGGTCCCAGGCGTGCTCCAGCGCCTTCTGAATTTCGAGCGCGGGGTAGTCGAAACCCCAGGACATGTTCAAGAGGTCGGCGCCCATGTTTACCGCGAACACCATGCCGCGACCTTCGGTTAACGGGTCGACGGGGTCGTAATAGTGCGTCCGAACGGCCATAACCTCGACGGCGTTCACGCCTACGCCGGCTATGCCCAACCAGTTCCCCGTCTCCGCGGCTATTATACCGGCTACCCCTGTTCCGTGGCCGGAAATATCCGTCGGGAACGGTTCACCTAACATATCGTAGCATACGGCCGTGTTCCCTCGTATGTCCTGGTGAATGCCGCCGTGATTGCCGGTCGAGGTGTAGATGCCGGTGTCGATGACGCCGGCGATGGGGTACCCGTCGAACGGCTCTGCGTGGAAAAGGAACCGGTCCCACGCCTCGGGGAAGTGGATGTCGCAGTCCCGGTTGTAATCGAGGTACAGGTACCACTGCCGATCGAAGTCCGGGTCGTTGGGGAACATGTAGGATTTTCCGCGTCCTTCGGGCGCGGCGTCCACCACGTACGGGTCTCTTTTGTAGTCGTCGACTACCAAAAGCGGGTCGACTTTGGCGGCGAACCGCAACACGTAGACGTACTTCAGCCGCGCGTTCGCCGCGGAGCGCTGCCAGTCTTCCCAATCCCACAAGCCGTGCGGATGTTTTATGGGTTCTTTAGGCATCGGGAAAACCGCTTCCACCTCGTAAACGTCGTACTTCTCCGCCAGTAAGTCCAGCGAGTTATGCCCCGAGCCCTTAGTCCCGGGCTTACGCTCAAGATTAACGCCATCGGCGAACTCCACGCAGATTATCCCCGGGTTATACTCCACCGCGTTAACTAACGCGGCGCAACCTATTATAAGGCACGCCGCGACCCCGGTCAAGGTTAGTTTCCGCATCTCCGACCTCCTCGTCAATAATTAAAGCCCCGTGTTATAAACCAAACCCTCTTCTTTACGCTTATAGTCTACCCCCCCCCGTTCTATTTGTCAAGTCTTTTTTATATATTACTTATTTAGGTATGTAAATTACCAGCTACGAAAAGAGGCGGCTCGATTGAGCCGCCTTTAAATAATTTACGATAACTTCACTCGAACGCCAGGTAGCCGAAGCGCCGGGGGTCGAAGCCTATGGGGTACTGCCAGTCCGCGGAGCTACCCTTGGCCTGCTCCTTGCGGCGGAAGTTCACCCGCCACTCGTCGCCGGCGACGATGCCTTCCAGGCCGCCCAGCGCCGCGACGGGGATCGCGGCCTCGAACGTCCAGAAGCCGTCGCCGCGGCCGGTCGCTATCTCGTAATCGCCGTTCCAGGCGGCCGGGCCTTCGCTATCCAGCTCCGCGGGTTCCTCGAAGGTGTACGCGACGTCGTATATCACGCCGTCGGCGTTGACGTACATCTGGTAGAAGACGTTCTCGGCCGGGTTCGGCAGGAAGAAGAAGCCGACGCAGTCGTCGGTCGGGACCATCGCGTCGCGCTCGGCGGCGTTCACCACCAACGCTTCCATGTCCTCCTGCTCGCACCGCGCCGCGACGTAGAGGTTCTCGTCGTCGTAGGCGAAATAGAACGTCGTCGGGTCAATCGTAACGGCCGTGCCGTCCGGGGCGCAGAAGTAGGCCGCGGCCCCGGCCTCCGCCCAGCACGCGTCGCCCAGGTCGCCGTCGATAACCGGCGCGGCGGCCGCCGCCTTCACCGGCTGGGTGCGGCGGGCGGGCAGGTTCGTCCGGAACGTGTGGACCAGCTCGCCGCGGTAGGGATAGGCCAACGTCATTTCCGGCAGCGGGTACATATCGCCCGTCGCCGCGGCCGCAAACTCGAGTTCCGCCGACTCGCCGGGCGCCAGCGTTAGCTCCGCCGTCGCCGGCTCGAGCGTCCAGTTATCCGGGACTTCCCACGTCACCGGCGTCGCGACGGCGTCGGCCGTGCCGTTCTCTACGTATACGGTGCACGCCAGCTCGCCCTCGGCGAAACGGACCCCCGGCAACCGCACGTACTCGTACTCGACGCGCTCCATAGTCTTGAGGTCGGCCGCCAGCACCGTCCCGGCCGGGCGGGCGGAATCCTTCTTCAACACCGCCCACGAGAGCTCGTCGCCCCGCACCGTACACCACACGTAGTGATAGAACGCGCCGCGGTACTCGGCCTCTTCGTCCATGCCGCCGCCGCTCGAGCCCACTATGGTGTAGGGGATGCCGTCGAACTCCGCCGCGGCGTAGATGTGGTAGTGGCCGTTGAATACGGCGTCGACGCCGTTAGCCACGAATATATCGTGAAGGGGGTCCGGCTCGCCGTCGGCCAGCGTTTCGTACCAGAAGGGGATGTGGTGGATGACTATCGTCATGCGGTCCTTCTTGTGTTTGGCCAGGTTCTTCTCCAGCCACTCGCGGTAACCGCTCTCGGCGAGCCACTCCTCGCTCGTCCCCCACCGGCCGGTATCGAGGAATACGAAATGTACGCCCTCGTAGTCGAAGGAGTAGCAGGGGTCGACGTACGTGCGCTTCTTCCACTCCTCCAGCATCACGTCGTTATAGATGTCGTGGTTGCCGGGGCAGAGGTACAACGGCGCCTCCAGCTTGCCGGCGATTTCCCAGTACTCGTCCCACTCCGCCTCAAGCGTCGGCACGTCCTCGGTGTAGCCCTCTATTTGGTCGCCCACGGTAACGACGACGTCCGGCCCCAGCAGGTTCACCTCGTCGACGATCTCGCCGTACACGCCGGGGACGTGGCCGCCGGTCCGGTCGCCCAGGATGACGAAGTTGAAATCCTTGCGGGCGGCGTAAGCCGCGGCCGCGACGACGAGCGCCAACGATACGGTCAGTATGAAACGCCTCATCGCACTTCACCCTCTCGTTGTCAACGTAACCTTTGTACGGTTAATAGCGTATTATCTACTGGGCCGCGGCCTCGAGCGCGACGAGCTTGCGCTTGAGCTCCGACCCCCCGGCATATCCGCCGAGGCCGGAGGAGCCGACTACGCGGTGGCAGGGGATTATCAGCGGGATGGGGTTGGCGCCGCAGGCCGCGCCCACGGCCCGGGCCGCGCCCGGCGAGCCGAGCCGCGCGGCCAATTCGCCGTACGCCGCCGTCGAGCCGTACGGAATCGCGCTCACCGCCTCCAGGACCTTGAACTGGAAAGGCGTCACGCGGATGTGGAACGGCACGGCGAACTCGCGCCGCTCGCCGGCGAGGTATTCGTCTATTTCGGCGCGGCCTTGCTCCAGCTCGGGCGTGCCCCGTTCCAGGAGCAGGAACGCGGGGTATTTCTTTTTAATATAGGAGAAGAAAGCGCGGCCGTCGCCGCCGGGCAAGCCCACGGCGGTTATGCCCCCGGCGCTCGCGGCGGCCCGGAACACGCCCCACGAGGTCGGGAATTCGGCGTAATACAAACTGGAAACGGTGGAATTCACGTCGGCCTCCCCTGCGTCTGTGGCGCTTTTATAACATACGGGCCGGCCCGAAAAAAGCTAAAACGTACCTTTCCCCCGATTTTTCTTGACCCGCTCGGGGATTTTTGCTAAAATATACCAATTAGTCAAAAATTGAACTCAGGAGTTCAAGAACGGGTAATCGACTATGAGAAAATGGATAGTAATCGGCGTAGTCGCCGCGGTGCTGGTCGTGGTCGTAGTCCTGGCGCTGATGCGCGCCGCCGACAAGCGCGAGCAGGCCGAGCGGTTCGCCGAACGGCGGGAAATCGCGGTCGCGGTGGAAGTCGCCCGGCCCCAAATCGGCCCCATCGAGGAGACGAAGGTGTTCGTTGGCACGGTCGTTTCCACGGACCAGGCGACGGTCTTCTCCAAGATCCCGGGCAAGGTGGTATCGCTGCCGGCCGAGGTCGGCAAACGCGTCGCCGCCGGCACCACGGTCGCGGTCATCGATTACGACCAACCGGGTATGAAGTTCCGCTACTACTACGCCTACGCGCCCATCTCGGGTGAAATAACGGAGGTCCTGGTGGACGTCGGCGACATGGTGGCGCCCACTACGCCCCTGGCGGTGGTGGTCAAGCCGGAGTCGGTCAAGGTCGAGACCTCCGTCCCGGCGGAGACGCTGGCGCTGCTGAGCCGGAACCACCCGGTTAAAATCCACGCCAAGGGGTGGGAAGGGGACGCGCTCGAGGGAAAGATCGTAAACCTGCCGCGTTCGCTTTCGACGGATTCCCACCTCGCGAAGGTCGAAATCAAACCGACGTCCCGGGTAACGGCCCTGCGCGCCGGGATGTTCGCGGAGGTGGAGGTGCCCGTGGCGCGGCGCGAGGAAGCGCTGCTGGTCCCGCCCCAGGCCATTCACCGCGAAGTGGACGGCCTGGCGGCGTACGTGGCGGAGGACGGCGTCGTGAAGCGGCGGCCGGTAGTTACGGGCCTGTCGCGGGAGGACGCCGTCGAGATAATATCGGGCCTACAGGCCGACGACGAGGTCATCGTTTACGCCAACGGCGACCTCGACGACGGCATTAAGATAACCAAAAAAGTACCGTACCAACCTCACAAGTAGCCGTTCCGGGCGCGGCCTGGTAAGGCCGTTTCATTCTATGAAACTCCCCGATTTCTCGATTCGCCGGCCGGTCTTCATCACGATGCAGGTCCTCGCGGTCCTGGTGCTGGGGATCGTGTCCTTCAACCGGCTCGGCGTCGACATCATGCCCGAGGTGAACTTCCCCTACGTCGTCGTGACGGTGGCCTGGCCCGGCGCGAGCGCGAGCGAGGTCGAGCTCGACATCACCGACAAGGTAGAGGACCGCGTGAGCGCCATCAGCGGCCTGCAAAACCTCTACTCCTATTCCAACGAAGGGTACTCCCTCATAATCCTGGAGTTCGAGCTGGAGGCGGACCCGCGCGCGGCGGAGGCCGACGTGCGTACGGAGGTGGAGAAAGCCCTCCCCGACCTGCCCCGCGACGTCGAGAAACCGGTCGTGGCGCGCGTCGATTGGGGGGCCGAGCCGGTCATCACGTTCGCGGTGGGCGGTAAAGAGACGCCCGAGGAGCTGCGCCGCCTGGCCGACGACGTCATCAAACCGCAAATAGAAAAGATCTCGGGCATAGCGGAAGTGGACGTCCGGGGCGGCCTGGAGCGCGAAGTAAAAGTGGAACTCGAGCCGGCGGCGCTCGCCGGCTACGGGATATCGCTGGACGAGGTGACGGGTGCGCTCGCGGCCGCCAACCTGGAGGTGCCCGCGGGCCCCATGCAGGCCGGGCCGCGGGAGGAGAAGCTCCGCGTCGCCGGTAAGTTCCGCTCGCAGGAGGACATCGAGAACGTCGTCGTCGACTGGAAGAACGGCGAGGCCATCTTCCTCCGCGACGTCGCCTCCGTCGACGTCAACGGCTACAAAGAGATTAAGACCATCCCCAAGCTCAACGGCAAAGACGCCGTAACCGTAACCGTGGGGAAAGCCTCTGGCGCCAACACCGTCGAGGTGTGCGACGAGACGATCAAGCGATTGGAGAGGCTTAAGAAAACCCTCCCCGAGGGCGTCGAGCTCAATATCGCCTACAACGACGCCGATTTCATTAAAAACGCCATCGCCGATACCAGCGAGGCGTTGTACCTGGGCGCCATCTTCGCCGTGCTCGTTATCCTGATATTCCTGGGCAACCTCCGCACGACCATTATCTCCGCGCTGGCCATCCCCACCTCCATCCTCTTCACCTTCATCCTCATGTACGCCGTGGGCTTCACCATCAACATGCTTACGCTTATGGCGCTCGCCCTCGCCGTCGGCATCCTCATCGACGACGCCATCGTCGTGCGCGAGAACATCTACCGTCACTGGGAAGCGGGGATGTCGCTCGAGAAGTCGGCCTCCTTCGGGACGGCGGAGGTGGGCCTGGCCATTATGGCCACGACGTTCACCCTCTGCGCCGTCTTCGTGCCGGTGGCGTACATGGGCGACATCGTCGGCCGGTTCTTCCGCCAGTTCGGCCTGGTGGTCGTCTTCGCCGTCATGTACTCCCTGTGGGACGCGCTCACCATGGCGCCCATGCTCTCGGCGAAGCTCATGATCGGCAGCCCGGACCCCACGAAAAAGAACCGGTTCGAGCGGCTGTTCGCGCCGCTCAACCGTCAGTTCGACCGGCTGGCGGACGGGTACCGCGGCTTCCTCAAGCGCACGCTCGAGCACCGGGTTATAGCGCTCGTCGTCGCCGTCGTCGTCTTCGTCGGCAGCCTGTTCCTGGTCCGCTTCATCAGCACTCAATTCATGCCGGCGTGGGACCAGGGGTACCTCTACGCCTACGTGACGACGGCGCTCGACTCCTCGCTGGCCTATACCGAGAGCGCCGCCGGCGACGTCGAACGGCGCCTCGCCGCCCACGAAGCGGTCGACGTCACCTTCGCCGACATCGGCGTCGACGAGATACCCAACCGGGCGACGATCACGGCCAAGCTCAAGCCCGTGGGCGAACGGGAGAAGAGCAATTTCGAGCTGCAGGAGGAATTCCGCGACTACTTCGCCGACTACTCCCGGGCCAAGGTCACGTTCAAAGTACCCGGGATGGGCGGCGGCGGTACCTTCGGCCAGCAGCCGATCTCGGTCGATATCTCGGGTGCGGACCTGGACGTGATGGAGGCCGAGGCCGACAAGATGGTCGCCTACCTCAAGACGCTGGGCTCGACGCGCGACGCCGGGATGAGCTACGAGCGAGGGCGACCCGAGACCCGCCTCGTCCCGGACCGGGCGATGTGCACCGAGATGGGGATACCGGTGGCCTCGGTCGCGATGAGCGTCCGCGGCATGGTGGAGGGAACGGTCGCCACCAAATACGCCGAGGGCGGCGAGGAGTACGACGTCCGCGTTATGATCCCGCGGCGCGAAATCCGGGGCCTCGCGGACGTCGAGGGTATTTACCTTAAAAATTACGACGGCGACGTCATGCCGCTGGCGATGCTGGTCGACGTCGAACGCGACGTCGGCCCCACCGAGATCCAACGCACCAACCGCCAACGCACGATATCGATTTGGGCGGGTAGTGCGCTGGGCGCCGCCGACAGCGATATCCAGGGCGAGATGAACAAATACGTCCGCGAAAACCCGCTTCCTGCCGGGTACGAGTACTCCGTGGGCCATATGACCGAGATGCAGCAGACGATGTTCGTCAATATGTTCACGGCGCTCGCCATCGCCGTCGTCTTCATCTACATCGTGCTGGCGGCCCAGTTCAACTCGTTCACCCACCCCTTCACTATTATGCTCGCGCTGCCGCTCGCGGTCGTCGGCGCGCTCATCGCTATTTTCATCCTCGGCACGACCTTCGACATGATGACGATGGTGGGCATCATTCTCCTCATGGGCCTGGTCAACAAAAACGCCATCCTGCTCGTGGACTACTCGCTGCAGCAGATAGACAAGGGTAAATCCATCAAAGAGGCGCTGCTCATCGCCGGCCCCGTCCGGATGCGGCCCATCCTCATGACCACCGCGGCCATGATTATGGGCATGCTGCCGACGGCCCTCGGCCTGGGCGAGGGCGGCGAGTTCCGCCAGGGCATGGCCGTGGCCGTCATCGGCGGCCTGATAACCTCCACGTTGCTCACGCTGGTCGTCGTGCCGGTAGTCTTCTCCATCGTCGAAGCGTGGCGGCACCGCCGCAAAAAGCGACCCAACGAGGTCGTCGCGACCGAATTCGAATAAAGAAGCGGCCCCGCAGGGCCGCTTTTTTGCACGGGCTCTAAAAAGACGATTTAAACCGAAAAAGGACGTCGACGAAACAGCTGGGGGCGTCAGCCGCGCCGCCACGGCGACGCCGACGCCGAAGCGACCGCCAACGCCGATAGGCAAACGCCTTAAAAACCGCGGAAGAGGCGCACAGCGATACGAAAACAACCCTCGCATTGTACCTCACCGCTTTCTGTAACGGATTTTTCCGCCAGCCCCCCATTCACGCTTACAAATCACTCGTGTTTCGACTAGGAACAGCTTGCTTAACCCCCGGCGCTATGCTACTTATTATCATCCCCTATAACAAACGACGGAGATAATATATGCCCCTCGCCGACGCCAAAGAAATCCTACAAGCAGCCCGGGCCGGCGGCTACGCCGTCGCCGCGTTCAACGTCAACGACCTCGAGTTCGTCCAGGCCGTCGTGGCCGCCGCGGAAGAAGAGCACGCCCCCACCTTCGTCGCCGCGACCGAGAGCGCGCTGGCCTACGGCGGCGACGCGCTGGCCCGGCTCGCCCTGGATATCATCGACGGCGCTTCGGTTCCGCTCGTCCTGCACCTCGACCACGGCTCGAGCGTCGAGGCCGCGCGTAAGGCCGTCGCGCTGGGCTTCAACTCCGTGATGGTGGACGGCTCCACGCTGCCGTACGACGAGAACGTCGCGCTGGTGGCCGCGGCCGTCAACGAGTTCGCTCCCGGCGGCGTCGCCGTCGAGGGCGAGCTTGGGCACGTCGCCAAAGGCCACGACCGCGGCGCCTTCACGGAGCCGGCCGAGGCCGCGGCCTTCGTCGGGGCCGCCGGCGTCCACTCGCTGGCCGTAGCGGTCGGCACGAGCCACGGAGCGTACAAGTTCCCCGGCGAACCGACAATAGACGTCGAACGGCTGGAGGCCATCGCCGCCGCGACGCCGGTTCCGCTCGTGCTCCACGGCGCGTCGGCGGTATACGAGGACGTCGTGCGCGAGGTGGAGAATGCCGGAGGGCGCCTCCCGCGGGCGCGCGGCCTCTCGGACAAGCTCCTGCGTCAAGCGGTCGCGCGCGGCGTCGCGAAGGTCAACGTCGATACCGACCTCCGGCTGGCGTTCGTCGGCGCCGTCCGAAAATATTTCAAAAACGACGCCGCGGCCATCGACCCTAAAAAGATACTCGGGGCGGGCCGCGACGCGGTGCGAGAGATGGCCCGGCGCAAGATTCGAGCGTGCCGGGGCGGCGCGCGTTAGGCGGGCCGCGCCGCGCTCGAGGGGGCGGCATTGGGGAAATACGCCCCGCCGGCGACGATGCGGTGCGTCAAAAGTTCCCGTTTCGGCTAAAAAAGCCTTGACTTTGGCCGCCGCCGGTCGTAACATTTCGTCCCTTATCCACGCCGTTACCCGGCCTTCGGCCGTCAAAATAAAACCACGACATGTTAAATAACTACGGGCGCGGTAGCGTTCTAAACCGCTTCGCAACGTCAAGGAGGTTCCTTAATGTACGTCGACGACGTCTTTAATAAGGTAAAAGCCCGCGACCCCGGTCAACCGGAATTCCTCCAGGCGGTGGAGGAAGTTTATACGTCGTTGGGGGAATTCATCGAGGAAAATCCCCAATATAAAAAGGCGAACATTCTCGAGCGCGTCGTCGAGCCGGATCGCATGCTCCTGTTTCGCGTTCCGTGGGAAACGGACGACGGCGAAGTGATGGTGAACCGGGGTATGCGCGTCGAGTTCAACAACGCCATCGGCCCCTACAAGGGCGGCCTGCGGTTCCACCCCTCCGTCAACCTCGGCATTATTAAATTCCTCGGGTTCGAGCAAATTTTCAAGAACGGCTTAACGACGCTCCCCATGGGCGGCGGCAAAGGTGGCTCCGACTTCGACCCCAAGGGCAAGAGCGACGCCGAAGTCATGCGCTTTTGCCAGAGCTTCATGAACGAACTCTTCAAGTACATCGGTCCTAATACCGACGTGCCTGCGGGAGACATCGGCGTGGGCGGCCGCGAAATAGGCTTTATGTTCGGCCAATATAAACGGCTCAAAAACGAGTTTACGGGCGTCCTCACCGGCAAGGGCCTGAACTGGGGCGGCTCGCTTATCCGGCCGGAGGCCACGGGCTACGGCGCGGTGTACTTCGCCGACGAGATGTTGAGGACGCGCGGCGACTCCCTCGACGGGAAGGTGTGCGTCGTCTCCGGCTCGGGCAACGTCGCCCAGTACACCATCGAAAAACTCACCCAGCTCGGCGCCAAGGCCGTGACGCTCTCCGACTCCTCGGGCTTCATCCACGACCCCGACGGCATCGACGAGGAGAAGCTCGCCTTCGTAATGGAGCTGAAGAACGTCCGGCGCGGCCGCATCAAGGAATACGCCGAGAAGTTCAAGGTCCAATACGCCGCCGCGGACCCGAAGTCGGACCACAACCCGCTGTGGGCCGTCAAGGCCGACTGCGCTTTCCCGAGCGCGACGCAGAACGAGATAAACGGCAAGGACGCCGAAAACCTCGTCAAGGGCGGCGTCTTCGTCATATCCGAGGGCGCCAACATGCCCACGGCGCCGGAGGGAGTCGACGTATTCCTGAAGGCCAAGGTCCTCTACGGCCCGGGCAAAGCGGCCAACGCCGGTGGCGTCTCCGTCTCCGGCCTCGAGATGTCGCAGAACAGCCTCCGCCTGTCGTGGTCGCGCCAGGAAGTGGACGAACGCCTGCGCGGCATCATGGCCGCCATCCACGAGCAGTGCATGATGTACGGCTACGACGAGAAGGATAAATATTGCGACTACGTTAAAGGCGCCAACGTCGGCGGTTTCAAGAAAGTGGCCGACGCGATGCTGGACCAGGGCGTAGTTTAACCGGCGAAGTCAATAAAAAATGAAGGGAGCCCTTGAATGAAAAAGATAGGGTATATGGACGGTACGGACCCGCTTCTGCTGAGCAAGCTCGCCGCCGCCGGCGTGGAGACGGCGCCGCTGGGGAACGGCTACGACAACGCCGGCCGGTACATCGGCTACCTAAACCCCTCGGACGGCATCGACGCCGTCGTGGGCTACTTCCACAAGTTCCTGCCGCTGGAGGGTTCGAACGTCTGCGCCTCGGACCTGTTGAAGCCGTGCCAGATCCACAACGTACCGGT
>CBFCYS010000087.1:0-10911 GCA_965602215.1 uncultured bacterium | reverse complement strand
GGGCTTAAGCCCCTTGTCTGCTCAAACGACCAGCCCCCCGCCGGGAGGTCCGACGCTACGGTACGTTCGCTCGTTTAGCCCGTAAAACGGAGGGCGCGGCGCCCGCCGGGATAGGGCGAAGTTGGCGGGATGAGAACCTCGACCGGGACTTCGCGGAACCTGAAACCAGCGAGTACCATGTCCCTTGTCCCCCCAAGTCGGCCCGTTTCCGGAGTGGCCTTCGAAGCTATACATATGGTATAATTATAGAAGTTTTTTTGTCCCCTATCCCTATGGATTATTGCGAAAAAGTCGCCCGCCACGCCGCATTCCGCGAGGTGGCGGCGGAGTTGCGCGCGGGGCGCGGCTTGACCGTCCCCGTGGGCGGCCTTGCCGGCGGCGCCGCGCCGCTGTTCGTCGCCGCGCTGCGTCGCGAGCTCGGTACCCCCGTTTTGACGTTGGCGCCGACCGCCGAGCAGGCGGAGGAGTTCGCCGCGGACGGCGAGAGTTACGCCGGCGAAGAGGCCGCGCTGCTCGAGCCGTACAACGTCGTTCCGCTCAAAGCCGTATCGCCCAATCTCGAGACGTCGGCATCGCGCGTAAAAACGCTCTTGTCGCTGGCGGAAGGTCGGCCGTGGTGCGTGGCGTCGGCCGCCGCCTTTCGGCGTCGGCTCGCGCCGCCCGACGTGCTCCGGAACGCCGTTCGGCGTTACCGCGCCGGCGACGCCCTGGATTTGGCCGAGCTCGAGCAATATCTGCCGTGGCTCGGCTACGAGCGCGTGGGCATGGTGGAGGGCCCGGCGCAATTCGCGCACCGCGGCGCGATACTGGATATCTTCCCCGCGGGCGCCGAGGGGCCGGCCCGGCTCGAGCTCTTCGGCGACGAAGTGGAATCGATACGCGGCTTCGACGTGTGGACGCAGCGGCGCGCGGGCGCGTTGGACGAACTCGCGGTTTACCCCACGCGGGAAGTGCTGCTTTCCCCCGAGCGCGTGAGCCGGGCGGTGCGGATTATCCGGTCGCGCTTCGGCGAAGACGCCGCGGAGGAAGCGTACGAAGGGCTGGACGTGCACCGGTACGTGGACGGCGTCGAGAATCTGCTTCCCTTCCTGTTCGACGAAACGGCCACCGTGACCGATTACTTCGCCGAGACGCCGCTGCTCGTCCTGTGCGACGCGGACGGCGTCGCCGCGGCCGCGGCCGAAAACGGCGAGGCGGCCAGGCCCTCCGTTCCCTTCCCGCGCCCGGACGAGCTCTTCGTCGATTTCGACGAATTCCTGGCGGCGTTCGCCCGGGCGGGCGGCAACGTCTTGACGGTGCAGCCGGGGGCGGCGAGCGACGGCGCCAATTTCCGCGCCCGGGAAGTCGACTACCTCGCCGGCCGGCTGGATTTATTCGTGGATGCGGTGCGCGCGTTCGGCCGCCGGGGCCGGGCCGTGGTGCACGTCGACCGCTCCGAGCAGGGCGAGCGGTTCCGCGAAATAGTCGCGGCCCGCGCCGACGAGCTGCCGCTGCAGTACGACGTCAGGCCGTCGCGGCGGGGCTTCGTGTGGGAGGACGTCGGCCTGGCCGTCTTCCCGGCCCGGCAGGTGTTGGGTCGGAAGCCCGCGGCGCGCCGGCGGCGCACCCCCCGCTTCGAGGCGGGCGAGGACGCCGTCAAGATAACCTCCGCCTTCGACCTCGAGCCCGGCAACCTCGTCGTGCACGCCGACCATGGCGTGGGGCGCTTCGAGGGGCTCGCCACCCTTCCGGTAGGCGACCACCGGGAGGAGTTCATCACGCTCTCCTACGAGGGCGGCGACCGCCTGTACGTCCCGGTCACCAATCTGCGCGTCGTATACAAGTACGTGGGCGGGGACCCCAGGGCCCGGCCGCTCGACCGGCTGGGCGGCGCCGCCTGGCAGCGCGCCCGCTCCCGCGCCAGGAAGTCGGCCGAGAAGCTCGCGCGGAAGTTGATAGACATCTACGGCGCCCGGGGCGCGCGCCCCGGCCACGCCTTCGCGGGCGAGCCGTCGTGGGAGCTGGAGCTCGCCGAGACCTTCCCCTACGCCGAGACGCCGGACCAACTCCGCGCCGTGGAGGAAGTGGCCCGGGATATGGCCGCCGACAAGCCGATGGACCGGCTGGTGTGCGGCGACGTCGGCTTCGGCAAGACCGAGGTCGCGGTGCGGGCCGCCCTCCGGGCCGTGGCCGACGGCAAGCAGGTCGCCGTCCTGGTCCCGACGACGGTGCTGGCCGACCAGCACTACGCGACTTTCCGCGAGCGGCTGGCCCCCTTCGCCGTGCGCGTCGAGATGCTGAGCCGTTTCAAAAAGGCCAAGGAGCAGAAAGATATTCTGGCGGCGCTGGCGGCCGGCAAGGTCGACGTCGTGATAGGGACGCACCGCCTCCTCTCGCGCGACGTATCCTTCCCTGACCTGGGCCTGCTGGTCGTCGACGAGGAGCAGCACTTCGGCGTCGCCCACAAGGAGCGCATCAAGGAAATGCGCAAGCTGGTCGACGTCCTGACGCTCACCGCCACGCCCATACCGCGCACCCTCCACATGGCGCTCGCCGGCCTGCGCGACCTCTCGCTCATCGGGACCGCGCCGCTGGAACGCTTGCCCATCCACACCGTCGTCGCGCCCTTCGACGAGGACCTCATCGCCGACGCCGTCGGGCGCGAGGTGGGCCGGGGAGGCCAGGTGTTCTTCGTCCACAACCGCGTCCAGACCATCGACGGCGTGGCGGACTACTTGCGGGGCCTGGTGCCCGAGGCGAGGTTCGGCGTGGCCCACGGCCAACTGAAGGAGCGCGACCTCGAGCGCATCATGCACAACTTCGCCGACGGCGAATTCGACGTGCTCGTCTCGTCCGCCATAATCGAGGCCGGCCTGGATTTCCCGAACGTGAACACCATAATAATCAATCGCGCCGACATCTTCGGCTTAAGCCAGCTTCACCAGCTGCGGGGACGGGTGGGCCGTTCCCACGCCCGGGCGTACGCTTACCTGCTCACGCCGCCGAGCCACGCCCTCACCGACGCGGCGCGCCAGCGGCTCGCCGCCCTCAAGGACGCGACCGAGCTCGGCTCGGGTTTCCGCCTCGCGATGCGCGACCTCGAGATCCGGGGCGCCGGCAACCTGCTGGGGCCGGAGCAGAGCGGCGCGCTGGCCGCCGTGGGCCTCGAGCTCTACACCCGGATTTTGGCCGCCGAAGTCGCCCGGTTGAAGGGCGAGGAAGTGCTGCGGCCGGCGGAGGTGAACGTGCGTTTGGACCTTGACGCGTTCATCCCGGCGTCGTATATTCCGGACGAGCGGCAGCGGCTCGGCATATACCGGCGGTTGAGCGAGGCCGCCGACGACGCCGCGGTGGCGGGGTTGGCGGAGGAGCTCCGCGACCGCTTCGGGCCGCGGCCGGGCGCGGTGGACCATTTATTGACGGTGCGGAAGATAGGTCTGTGGGGGGCTCGAGCCGGCGTGCGGGCCGTTAACATAAGCGGCCCGCTGGTGACGTTGGAGTTCGGCGAAGGTCAATTCGAGCTGGCGTCTACCGCGGATGCCCCCGCCGAAGTGACGGACGTCGACGTCAAAGCCGGGCGCGGCGGCAAGACTTTCGTGACCTTTACCGTCGGCGAGGGCGCGGCGGTAGAAGACGTAACGCTCGCGATGTTGGCCCGCTTAGCGGAAGGGGCCGACGAGGTTCAGTTATCGAAAGAGAAGGATGTAGTCCGAGATGGTTAGACGTTGCATTCTATGTGGGGCCGAGAATCCGAACGACGCGGCGAATTGCGTCGAATGCGACGCGTCGCTGGAAGAAGAAGCCGGACCCGACGTCGAGATAGAAGTCTACGACGTGGAGCCGACGACGGCCGATAAGCCGAGCTACTTCGAGGAGACGTTGGCCGCGGCTCGGGAGAGCGCCCGGCGCGGGGGGGGCGGCTCGCCGGCGGACGTGGCGCAAGACCCTCTAATTCAAAAAGAGCTCGAAGCCGGTTACGAGATCCGCGAACGCCGGTTCAGCCATCGCCTGCGTCGGCCGCGCAACGTCATTTTAATAATCGCGGGCGCGGCGTTGGCCGTGGCCGTGATATACGGCGTCCAGTGGGCGGTATCGCGCCTGCCCAAGTACTCCTACGCCGAGCCGGCCCACGTCGCCGGGACGAACGTGGCGTTGGAGGCCGCGGCCGAGCTCGAGTCCGTCAAGGCCGAGATCGCGCCGGGCCGGGGCGGGCCGGCGGCGGCCCTGGCGGTCGGCGGCGAGGGGGGAAAGGTTTTTATCGACGGCAGCTACGTGGCGGACGCGCCGGCGGCCGGGCTCCGCGTCCCGTTGGGGCGGCACCACGTGATGGTGAAGCGGGGGAACGCTATAACGCTCGACGAGATTATAGATTTCAGGCGCGGCGAGCGTTACTCGCTCGAGCCGGCGGGCGCGGCGGAGCTGGGCCGTACGCCCTGACCTGTCCGCGGAGGCGAGGTAGCGATTACGGCAGGCGGCGCAGCCCTCGCGCCGGCCTAATGGCGTCCGCGATGCTCGCGACGCGTTTCGGCCGTTGCCACAGGCCGTAGAAATTCCTGGCCTTGAAGTAGTACTCGCCGTTTTTCCGGAAATTTACGTAGTTCGTCGCCAGGCCGTCGACGTACGGTATAACCTCACGGTCGAGCTTTATCAACGCCGCTTCCTCCCAGCTGATGCCCTCGTATTTCTTGTGCCAGAAGGGGCCGAGCCACCTGATGAGCTTTTGGAGCCGCTCGGTGCCGGCGGCGCCTTTTTTTTGCAGCGGGAACTTTTTCCGGCCGCGCGAGTACTCGTAGAGGTCCTTTCGGAAGCGCGCCAGGAACGGCGCGAGGTCCCCTTCGCAATCTTCCACGAAGTAGTCCACGCCCTCGTTCCGCGCCGGCGTCGTCGGGTCGTCGTAGACTTCCGTTATGATTACGCGCATCGCCCCGGGGCCGGCGTTGTACATCGCGCCGGCGAGCTTGACGCGGTTGACGCACCCCCGCGCCGAAGCCCACGACAGCACGCCGTCCCCCGTCGTCGCCCGGGCGAAGGTCTTGCCGTACGACGCGCTGTTGGCCTGGTCGATTACCTCCCGCAGGAAATACGAGCCGATCTCGACGTTGAAACGGGCGACGTTGCGCACGGCGTAGCGGGAGTTATACGGCAGGCGATTTATGCGCGTCGCGACCAGGCCGTCGGCGGTGGGGAAGGTTATCTTGTAGTTCGTTCCCTTGATGAGGTCCGCGGTGCACTGCATATAGCCGGTGGCCGAGCCGCGTCCCCGTCCCACGCGGTAGCAGATGCCGTCCGACAGCGTGTGGACGAAGCCGCATTCCTGGTACGATATCGCCATGATAATAGCGACGAAGTCGGCGTCGGAGGGGTCGTACTTCTTGCCGGGCGTCGGCGCGCCCGAGGCGGGCGGCGAGCCGTAGCGCCGCCGCTCGGCGTTGACCCGGCTTCCCACTTCCCAGAAGGTATGGTAAAGGCTGTGGTAGGGGTCGCTCTCGTCGTACGCTTTGTAGTTGTCGAACTCGCGCAGCGGCAGCTCGGTTGGGAAGCCTTGTATCGTAAATTTAAGGTTTAACAAGTGCTCGAGCGTGGGCCGGCCCAAGATGCGTCCCAACTCCTCGTCGTTCGCGGCGTAGCCCCGGGCCGGCGGCAGGTTGTCCACGCGGTCGAGGATGCGTTCCTCTTCGGCGGTGTCGTACGGCAGCCGCCGGCGGAACTCGACCGTCTTGGCGACCATCTCGTCGTCGTATACGCCGGAGATGTTACGCAGCGGCGCGTACTCGTACGCCGGGTCGCACTCGGCCAGCGTCGCCAGCGCCAGGTTCACGGCGCGTTTGACGTAGAAGACGGCGCCGGAGGCGACGGCCGCGCCCTCGGCGTCTACGGGCGAATAGTAGAGGAACGCCGGCTCGTCGTACTCTTCGCCGGGCGCGTAAATATTCTCGACGCCCTCGAGCAGGCCCAGGATGGGGTGGGTGGCCCGCGGGCTGTAGTAGGGAAACGCGTTGCGGCCGCGGTCGTCCCGGGCGATTACGGGGCGTGGGTTGTAGCGCGGGTCCGACGAGGCCGGAAGGACGGCCACGGTCAGGAACTGCGATTTGACGTCGGGCGGGAAGGCGTAGTAGACGTCGTTGCCGGCGCGGACCGACAGGCGCGCGTCGTACAGGCCGGGCGGCAGCGGTTGGTAGACGTGCGCCCCCTTGTTCGCGACGCCGTACCAGGTGAACTTGTTAACGGGGGCTTTCCCGAGCCGGAGCGGGAAACCCGCCGCCGGGTCGACGTAACCGTCGCTCGCGGCCGCGAAGACGACCTCGCGGTCGCCGCCGGCCTTGCGGGCCAGCACCTCCAGCGATACCACGTCGCCGGGGCGGGGCGGCGGCTCGAGCGAATAGCGGAAGACGATGGCCGGCGATAGACGGCCCGGGTCGTCGTCGGCGTAGAAGCGGAAGTCGGCCTCCTCGAGCGTCACCTCCAGGAAGCCCTCGTTGTCGAAGTAACCGCCTTCGGGGCCGCCCGCCGTGAGCCGGTCAGTAAGGCGGAGGCGGAGGGGGAGCCCTCGTCCCGCGACGTAGTACGTGTAGCGGTGGTTGGCCTCGTCGCGGAGGTCGGCGGTCGCCAGGCGGTCGTCTACGACCAGCGACGAGCGCGGCGTGTCGAAGGGGTCGCTCTCGGTTACGTATTCCGCGTCGTAGCGGCGGCCGTCGCCCGCGCCGACGTACGTCCCGCTGACGATTAATTTGTACAGTTTCCCGTCGAGGAGCGTATGGGGGAGCGTTACCTCGGTGCCGTCGGCGGGAAGGAGGACGATGCCGGCGTCGCCTTTATCGAAGGGGGTCAGCACGAGGACGACGGCCGCCAACGCGGCCGCCGCGCCCTTGAGCTTCGTGCGCCGCGGCCTGGTCCACAGATAGCGCACGACGGCCGCGACGCCCCGGCCGCACCAGCGGGTGACGGCCCACTGCAGGCGCCATACCTCCCGCGCCCACCGGCCGAGGACTGAGAGCGTCCGTCTCACCACACGAACCGCAGAAAGGAGGTAACTATGGCCCAGGCGCCGCCGGCGAGCAACGCCGCCGCGGCCGTCAGGTACGCGGCCCGCAGCAGCAGCAGGTACCTCCGACCGTCGGCGGCGACTCCCTCGAAGCGATATTCGACCTGCGGCCAGGCTTGCCGGAAGAGGAAGACCAGGCCCGACGCGGCGACGACGTCGACCAACGCCGCGGCGCTTATGACCGCGGGCCACGAGGAGTCGTGGAGCTTGAAGGCGACGCCCGACGCGCACGTCAGCGCGCAGACGCTGGCGTACGCCAGGTTGGCCTGCCACGAACGCAGCCAACCCCACCGGCCGGGGGACGCGGCGAGCGCGTCGTACAGCGCCCGGAACAACCGCTCCAACTCCGAGTGTTCGTTGCCCGCCGCCCATATGTACGACCGTTCCGCGGCCAGGCTGCTCTTCAATTGTATAAGTACGTTGGTGGAGGGGGACAGGTACGATATCTTGAGGGATTTGGGCCGGAACCGACGTTGGCGGCCGAGCCAGGCCAGGAACGGCGCCACGCCCCGGTACCGACAGCTCCGCTCGTCGCCCCGAGAGGTGAAGTCGAGCTCGAAATGGGGCCTCAGCTTCCGCAGCGTCCGTTCGTAGTGGCCGAGGGTGGCGTTGGCCAGTTCCGAGGTCGGGATGCCCTCGTCGCACCGATCGGCGTACCATTGCCGCGTCGCCTCGTCCGCTTCGTAGCGGGCGAATTCGTACAGCAGGCGGTCCAGTTCGGCCAGGAGAACGGGGTGGACCGAGGCCGCCTTAACCTTTCGGAATATCTCGAACCGGCCCGTGCTCTCGACGCGCCGGGCGACGGCCTTTACGTCTGCGCTCGGCTCTTTTTTAACCATCACGTTCGTGATTATACAAAACGAAGGCGGGTAGTCAACCCGCCATTAAACCGAAGGCGCGCGGCCGGCTACGTCCCGATACGCCACGACGCCAGGTATTCCACCTGTTCGTCGGTCAGCACGTCGACGTCGATGCCGAGGGCGCGCAGCTTGAGGCGCGCCACTTCGTCGTCGATGTCCCGGGGTACGGCGTACACCTGCTTTTCGAGGGTATCCGATTTGGCGCTCAAGTACGCCGCGGCCAAGGCCTGGTTGGCGAACGACATATCCATGACGGCCGCGGGGTGTCCTTCCGCGACGGCGAGGTTGACGAGGCGTCCCTCCGCCAGCACGCAGATGCGACGGCCGTCGGCGAGCGTGTATTCCTCTACGTTGGGCCGAACCGCGCGGTGCGACGTCGCCATCTTATCGAGCGCGTCGAGGTCGAGCTCGACGTTGAAGTGGCCGGAGTTAGCGACGATCGCGCCGTCCCGCATAAGCTCGAAGTGCTCGGCGCGCACGACGTGGATGTCGCCGGTGAGGGTGACGAAGAGGTGTCCCAACGGTGCCGCTTCCGCCATCGTCATGACGCGGTGGCCGTCCATCTGGGCTTCGATGGCGCGCACCGGGTCAATCTCGGTTACGATGACGTGGGCGCCCAGGCCCCGGGCCCGCGAGGCGAAGCCGCGGCCGCACCAGCCGTACCCCGCGACGACCACCGTTGAGCCGGCGAACAACATGTTGGTCGCGCGGAGGATACCGTCGACGGTGGATTGGCCGGTGCCGTAGCGGTTGTCGAAGAGGTGTTTCGTCCGGGCGTCGTTGACGGCGACGATGGGGTACGCCAGGTCGCCGTTGTCGGCCATGGCGCGCAGGCGAATGACGCCCGTCGTCGTCTCCTCCGTCCCGCCCACGATGTCTTCCAGGAACTCGCGGCGCTCGGTGTGTATGGTGGACACCAGGTCCGCGCCGTCGTCCATCGTTATGGTCGGCTTGTGCGCGAGGGCCTGGTTGATGTGTTTATAGTATAAATCCCGCGATGCGCCCCGTACCGCGAACACCGAAATGCCGTAGTCCTCGACCAGCGAGGCCGTGACCTCGTCGGAGGTCGAGAGGGGGTTGGAGGCGCACAGCGCCACATCCGCGCCGCCCGCCTGGAGCGTTCGAGCCAGGTTGGCGGTCTCGGTGGTAACGTGGAGGCAGGCGCTGATGCGCTGGCCCGCGAGGGGTCGGTCGCCCTCGAAACGTTCGCGGATGAGTGCCATGACCGGCATGTGCCGGTCGGCCCATTCGATTTTGGTTTTTCCGGCGGGAGCCAGCTTGGCGTCTTTAATGTCGCTCGGCATCGTCGCTCCTAATCGTTGCTACAGCCCCGCGGCGCGGCGGAGTTCGTCGGCGCGGTCGGTTTTTTCCCAGGTGAAGTCGGGTTCTTCGCGGCCGAAGTGGCCGTAGGCCGCGGTCTGCTTGAATATGGGCCGCCGGAGATCGAGGTAGTCGATGATGGCCGCCGGCCGGAGGTCGAAGTGGTCGCGAACGAGGGTCGCTATTTTCTCGTCGTCTATCTTGCCGGTTCCGAACGTTTCCGCCGCTACCGAGACCGGTTGCGCGACGCCGATGGCGTACGCCACCTCCAGCTCGCACCGGTCCGCCAGCCCCGCGGCGACGACGTTCTTGGCGACGTGGCGCATCATGTAGGCCCCCGAGCGGTCGACCTTCGAGGGGTCCTTGCCGGAGAAGCAGCCGCCGCCGTGCCGGCCCATGCCGCCGTAGGTGTCGACGATTATCTTGCGGCCTGTCAGGCCGGCGTCCGCCTGCGGCCCGCCCAGTACGAACCGGCCGGTGGGATTGACGTAGTACTTGGTCTCGTCGTCCAGCATTTCGGCCGGTATGATGGGCCGGACGACGTGCTCGAGGACGCCGGCGCGTATCTCTTCGGAAGATACCTCCGGATTGTGCTGGGCCGCGACAACGACGGCGTCGACGCGGACCGGTCGGCCGTCGACGTACTCGGCCGTGACCTGCGACTTGCCATCCGGCCGAAGCCAGGGCAGCGTGCCGGCGCGGCGGACCTCGGCGAGCCGGCGCACGAGCTTGTGGGCGGCCATGATGGGGAACGGCATCAACTCCGGGGTTTCGTTCAAGGCGAAGCCGAACATCATCCCCTGGTCGCCGGCGCCCTGCTCGCGGGCATCGGTGGGAAGGACGCCTGCGGCGATGTCGGGCGATTGCTCGTCAATCGACGTTAGCACGGCGCAGGTCAGGAAGTCGAAGCCGTATTTGGCGTCGGTATACCCGATATCTTTTATCGTGCGCCGTACTACTTTGGGTATATCGACGTAGCAGTCGGTGGTGATTTCGCCGCATACCAGCGCGAGGCCGGTATTTACGGTCGTCTCGCACGCCACGCGCGCGAATTTATCCTGCTCGAATATGTGGTCAAGGATAGCGTCCGAAATCTGGTCCGCGACTTTGTCGGGATGGCCTTCGGTCACGCTTTCGGACGTGAACAAGTACTGCGAGGGCATTTTACCTCCTAAAATAAAACAGTGCGATATCTCACGGTGCAATCGGCCCGTTCGCCGGCGAACGCCGTGTTTCGTAACGATTTGACGCACAAACTAACATATTCTTCGGGTTAAATCAAATTAAAATTCGCCACGGCAAGCCCCGGCGGGGGTAAATCGCCCCTCGGCCGCGGGATATCCGTAGCGCGCGAGGACGCGTCGTTAATATGCGCGAATCGGGGCGATGATATTGTATAGGGATATCCGGTTATTTATCCGCGCCGCGTATCCTGCGGCCCGGCAGGAAAACCCGCGTTTACGGGGTAGGACGCCAAATGCCCTTTGCTAATTAAGGTTTAATGGGTTATAATTAATTCAAACCCGCCGGTTCTTTGTGCGGGGCCGCGTTTTTAGGCCGCGGCGGCCCAATTCGGTGACCGCCCCGGCGAACGTTCACCCAAAATACGAAAGGGGTCAAAGATGGACGTGAGACGTCGACTGCGTACCGCCGTAGGCCTTGCCCAGGGCGCGGTTTTGGCCGCGTCGGCCCAGGCCGGGGACGGGTTCT
>CBFCYS010000086.1:0-10917 GCA_965602215.1 uncultured bacterium | reverse complement strand
CCTCGCGGGTGAAGTCGCGGCCTATGTCGTCGGCGCGCTCGCGGAGCAAGGCCGCAGCCCGGGCCAGGTACTCGCCCCGCTCGGGCGCCGGCGTATCGCGCCACCCGGGGAACGCCCCTTTCGCCGCCTTGATCGCTTCGAAAGCGTCGGCGCGGCCTCCCCGCGAGTGTATGCTCACCAGCTCGCGGATGTCGGCGGGGTTGGCGTTCTCGTGAAGCTCGCCGGAGGCCGCGGCCACCCAGCCGCCGTTTATGTAGTTGTGGTAGGTTTCGGGCATATTTTCACGATTTGGAGTTCACGGTCCCGCGCCGCCGTTATATAATGTTTGACCGTCTCGAGGAGGGTCATATCGGCACGCCCTCCTTCTTGACGTTTTTTATGAAGAAATAGCTCGCGCGCTGACGGAAGGATTCCTCGGTGTAGGCGAGGGCCTGGATGAGGAACGCGAACCCGTACCGCGCCGCGACGGCGCAGCTGAGGTCCGACATGACGCCGCGGGCCTCCCGGAGGTCCGTGCCCTCGGCCAGGAAGACGATGACGTCGACGTCGCTGTCGGGAACGTCGTCTCCCCGCGCCCGGGAGCCGTACAAGATGATGCGCTCGACGGCGCCGCCGAAGCGCTCGCGGGCCGCGGCCGCGAATTCGTGCAGCGCGCGCCGCCACGTCGCCTCGTCGGCGTATTTATCGTCGTCGCTTATGGGCACGGCCTGATTATAAGGTAGGCGGCGCTTAGGGTCAAGGCCTTCTCCAACCGCAGCCGCCGTTTATAATCGAAGAAAAGGCAACCCCTCGGGGTTGCCTTCTTGGTCGCAAAAAAATCGCAAAGTTCTTAGCCGCCCATATGGACGCGGTCGCCGGTCTCCATTTTGATGAAGCCCTCTTTCATCAGGAGTTGCGTCTCCTCGCGGGCTTTGCGGATAACGTCCTCGGCCTGTTTGAGTAGCTCCTCGGGGGAGGCCTTGATGCGGGCGATGCCCTGCTCGATGGCCTTGAGGCCCACGGCGACGGCCTCCCGCGGATAGACCGACCACTCGTCCATCGTCGGGATGAGGTATTCCTCGTTAATGCCCTTGTCGTAGGCGATGTCGGCCAGCTCCTGCGCCGCGGCGATGGCCATCTCGTCGGTGATGGTCGTGGCCTGGACGTCCAGCGTGCCGCGGAAGATGCCGGGGAAGCCGAGGGAGTTGTTGACCTGGTTGGGGAAGTCGGAGCGGCCGGTGGCGACGATGCGGGCGCCGGCCTCGTGCGCTTTCCACGGCCAGATTTCCGGGACCGGGTTGGCGCACACGAAGACGACGGCGTCCTTCGCCATGCTCGATATCCACTCGGGCTTGACGGTGTCCGGCCCCGGCTTCGACAGCGCTATCATCACGTCGGCGCCCTTGGACGCTTCGGCCGGGCCGCCGGTCACGTTCTTCTCGTTCGTTATCTCGCAGAGGTGCCACTTCTCCTTAAAGTCGCCGCCCTTGAGGTCGTCGCGGCCGGCGTGGAGCGTGTCCTTGGAGTCGCACATTACGATGTGTTTGGCGTCGATGCCGAACTTGATGAGGACGCGCGCGATGGCGATGCAGGACGCGCCGGCGCCGACCATTACGACCTTGACGTCCTCTTTCTTCTTGCCGACGATGCGGAGGGCGTTGATGACGCCCGCGGTCGTGACGGAGGCCGTGCCCTGCTGGTCGTCGTGCCAGACCGGGATGTGCGCCTTCTCGCGCAGCGTGTCCAGGATGCGGAAGCACTTGGGCTGGGAGATGTCCTCGAGGTTGATGCCGCCGAAGCACGGCTGCAGCTTGAGGACGAAGTCGATAATCTCGTCCGGGTCCTTGGTGTCCACGCAAATGGGGAACGCGTCCACGCCGCCGAGGTACTTGAACAGGAGGGCTTTGCCTTCCATTACGGGGATGGCGGCCTCGGGGCCGATGTCGCCCAGGCCCAGGACCCGCGTCCCGTCCGAGACGACGGCGACGAAGTTGGCCTTATTGGTGTGAACGAACACTTTATCGGGATTTTTTTCTATGTCCCGGCACGGCTCGGCCACGCCCGGCGTGTACCATATAGCGAAGTCGTCGAAAGAGGCAACGCGGCACTTGGGCGTAATCTCCACCTTGCCGCGGTAGAACGGGTGGAGCTTCATCGCGTCCTGGCCCGGCTTGTTCGCTTTTTCGATAAGTTCTTTTTCGTTCAATTCTTTTTCGTTCTTCAATTCGTCCTCCTTCAGGGGAACCTGACGCGGCCTCCGCGCGAAGCCGGCGCCGCGTCCAAAGAGCGTTCGTGAAAGCAATCACGATACGTATTTTAACAATAACCCGCGGCGGGCCGGGTGTTTGGCCCGTCTCGCGGAACACGTTATATAATAACACAAAAGCGGCGCGCGTGCAAAGGGAAAGGCGGGCCTCGCGGCGGGGTCTGCCGGGGCTTTGAAAACCCAGCTAAACGCGTGTTAGCTCCAACGAATGATTTATTGACAAAGCGGGCTCTTTGTTTTAGCATTGGGCGAACCGGTTAGGAATAGGAAGTTAAGGGGAGGTACTATGAAAATTAGTAACTTATTGGGCGCCGCGTTCCTTTTGGTAGGGACCGTGGGCGCCGTTTTAGTTTTCGGCGCGTTCGGCGACGTGGTTTCGTCGTTTCCGCACCCGGGTACGATCGGCACGACGGGCCTCGCTTGGGACGGTACGTACTTGTGGTTCGCAGGCGGCCCCGCGTCACATTTTATTCGGACGACTACTAACGGTTCGTTCGTCGCGTCATTCAACATAGGGGCTGGCTATACCTATATTAGAGGTTTGACTTTCGACGGCGAATACCTTTGGTATTCGTGGTGGGACTTGACGTGGGGGTACGATTACACCCGGATAACCACGACCGGTTCCTACATCAGTTGTTTCGGCGGGCTACCGGACCGGTTCGGCCCCGGCGTAACGTGGGAAAAGCCTTACCTCTGGTGCGGCTCGGCTAAAGTTACCACCGGCGGCTCGTTCATCGCGAGCTTTAATCCACCTTTCGCTTTAAAAACAGACCTCGGCTGGTACGGCCACAAGTTATGGGGCGGCGGCGGCGATAAACGTATGTACAACGTCACCACAACGGGCTCTATCGTCGCCAGCTTCGCCGTCCCCGGCGACGGTTACGCCGCGGGGGCAACGTTCGACGGCGAATACTTATGGCTTATAAACCGGGATAACAAGTGGGTTTATCAAATTGATATCGACGTCGTCGGCGTGAACCCGGGCTCGTTCGGGAAGATAAAAGCGTTATTCAGGTAACGTCGTCCGCCGAGCGCCACCCTCGGCGTGGCTTTTTTTATTGCAAAATAACCGCGACCGGCTATAATAGCGGAAAAGGCCGTTGCGGCCTTAAGACGTCGGCGTCGACGTCTTTCATTTTTCCGCCGCGGCCCGGTCCCTGCTATGCGCCTTCTCGTCATAACGAATATGTACCCCCGCGACGAAGACCCCTCCTTCGGCTCGTTCGTCTACGAGCAGGTGGAGTCGCTGCGGGCCGCGGGCCTGGAGGTGGACGTATACTTCATCGAGGGGTATCGCGACCGGCTGGCGTACCCCCGCGCCGTCCGCGAGCTGCGCGCGCGCCGGGGCGACTACGACCTCTTCCACGCCCACCACGCCTACTCCGCGGCGGCGGCCCTCGTCGCCGGCGCCCGGCCGCTGGTCATGACCATCCACGACAACCCGGTGGTTACGAATACGCTGTATCGGCGCTTCGCCCGGGTCGTGGCTCGCCGCGCGGACCGCTTCGTCGCCGTTACGCCCGCGGCCGTCCGCGCCCTCGCGCCGGTGCGATGCGTACACATCCCGATGGGGACGGACCTCGAGCTCTTCCACCCCCGCGACAAGCAGGATTGCCGGCGCGAGTTGGGCCTGGACGCCGACAAGAAGTACGTCCTCTTCCCCGCCGACCCGGGCCGCGGCTCGAAGAGGTACGACCTGGCGCAGGAGGCGGTGGCGCTCGCGCGCCGGCTCGAGCCTGCGCTCGAGCTCCTGACGTTTCACCCCGCGCCGCGCGAGCTGGTGCCCGTCTACTTCGGCGCCGCGGACGTCATAGTCGTCACCTCCGACGTCGAGCTGGGGCCGCTGACGGTCAAGGAGGCGGTGGCGTCGGCGCGGCCGGTCGTGAGCCGCCGCGTGGGCGACGTCGAATTCCTCGAGCGCTGCGACGCCTGCCTCCCGGTGGGCGACGACGCCCAAGACGTCGCCGACGGCCTGCTCGAGGCGTTGTCGCTGCCGCCGCCGGGCGCCCGGGCCGTGGAGCCGTACGGAATGAAAGCGGTGGCGCATCGGCTGATTTTGTTGTATAATGAAGTCGTCGGCGGCCGGACCCCTGAAGTCGGCGCGAAATAGGAAGTTAAGCCAAAGGGCGCGATACCCGCAAGGCCGTTGGAAATAATAGTTCATTACGCCGAAAGCACCAGCCGCGCCGAAACTGCGGCGGCGGCTTTTATTTATGCCCGAATTCACCGTAGCCCTGGACGCGCGACACCTCGCCGGCGAAGCGAAGGGGATAGGTCGCTACCTCCATACCCTCCTCGCGGGCATGTCGACGCTGCCGGCGCCGCCCGCGTTCGTGCTCATTTCGGACCGGGATCTCGACGTGACGTACCCGGCGCTCTCGCTTAAGGTCGTGGTCGCGGCCGGGCGGCCGGTCTACGCGTGGGAGCAGTTCGTCCTGCCGCGGGCATTGCGCCGCGCGGGCGCCGACCTCTTTCACGCGCCGGGCAACGCGCTGCCGCTCGAGCCGCCGTCGCCGACGGTCCTCACCCTCCACGACGTGATGATGTTCGAACGGCGCTTCCACACCTTCGCCGCCAACCGGTATTACGTCTACCAGTCGTGGGTACTCAAGCGCGCCGCGCCGCGCTGCGGCGCCATCATCACCGTCTCGCGGACGTCGGCCGGAGACATTGCGCGCCGACTCGGCTCGAAGGCGGCGGCCCGCGTCACCGTCATCGAGGAGGCGGTGGACCCGGTCTTCTTCGAGAAGCGTACCGCCGCGGACGTGGCGGCCTTCCGCGAGCGCCTGGGCCTGCCGGCCCGGTACATGCTCCACCTGGGCGCCGCCTTCCCCCGCAAGAACACCCGCCTCACGGTCGAGGCGTTCGGGCGCGTCGCGGCCGACGCGGCCGTACCGGACCTGGTAATCGGCGGCGTCGCCGGCGACGACGAGGCGACGGTGCGCGGCTGGGTTAAAGAGGCCGGCGTCGCCGAGCGCGTCCGCGTACAGCCCTACTTGCCGCGCGACGACCACGCGCTCCTGGTGGCGGCGGCGGAACTCCTCGTCTACCCGTCGGCGTACGAGGGCTTCGGCCTGCCGGCGCTGGAAGCCATGGCGGTGGGCGTACCGGTATTGGCGTCGCGGGGGGGCGCGCTCCCCGAGACCTGCGGCGACGCGGCCCACTACGTCGAGCCGGAGGTCGACGAACTGGCCGCGGTGATGCGGTTCCTGGCGACGAACGAGGGGGAGAGACGCAAGCTGGCCGCGGCGGGCCGGGAACACGTCAAAAAATTCTCGCCGCGGCGGATGGCGTCGCGGACGCTGGAGGTCTATCGGGCGGTGCGGGCGGCCGCAAAAAGTTGACACTTCCGCGGCGAGTTATGCTAAATTCCGCCTTTCTTACGGCCGTCCACCACTGAGGTTCGCATTTGAAAGTACTGCTCATAGCGTCCGAAGTCCCGTACCCGCCCACCGATTCCAACCGGGCGTGCTACTATCACCTGTTGCGCCGCCTCGCCGGCAAGCACGAGTTCACGGTGCTCGCGATGTCGTCGGGCGACGCCGAAGACGCCGCCGGGGAGCTCGAGCCGTACGTCAAAGAGCTGGTCGTCGTCCCCCACGAGTTAAAGAAGACGTTCGGGCGGCGTTTGCTTTCGCTGTTTTCGCCGCTGCCGTTCGGCGTAAGCCTGTTTCGGAGCAAGGAATACGCCCGGGCGCTCGAAGAGCTGCTGGCGCGCGAGAGCTTCGACGTCATCGTCGCCGGCAACGTGAACATGGCGCAGTACACCGTCGGCCTGGAGGGCACTCCCAGAGTCCTCTTCCCCCAGGACGCCTGGTCGCTATACTACCGGCGCCAAATGAAGCACGCGGCCAACCCGGGGGCCTTCGTATACAGCTGGATGCAGTATTTGAAGCTGCGGCGCTACGAGCGTCGCACGTACGGCCGCTTCGACGGATGCATAATGGTGGCGCAGCGGGACGCCGACATCTTACGCGAGGCGTGCCCCGGCCTGCCGATATACTTCGCCCACTCCGGCGTCGATATGCCGGAGCTGGAGGACGTCGCGAAAGAGCCGTACTCCATCGTCTTCTCGGGCGTTATGGACTACCCGCCCAATAAGGACTGCGTCTTCTACTTCGCGAACGAGATCTTCCCGTTGATAAGGGCGAAGGTCCCGGAGGCCACGTTCCACGTCGTCGGGAAGAACGCCGGCCCCGAGATTCAAGCGCTGGCCGAAAAGGCCGGCGTGGTCGTGACGGGGACGGTCCCGGACCTTATCGCGTACATCCGGCGGATGGAGATCTACGTCTGCCCGATGCGCCTCGGCTCCGGGATGAAGATGAAGATCGTGGAGGCGCTGAGCGCGGCGCTGCCGGTAGTGAGCACCTCGGTGGGCGCCGACGGCATGGACCTGTTGGTGGCGGGGCGCGACTTCGTCGTCGCGGACGGGGCGGCGCCCTTCGCCGCGGCGGTGGTCGAGATGTTGAAGGACGAGGCGTCGCGGCGCCGCTTCGGCCGCTCGGGCCGCACCGCCGTCAAGAAGGCCTACACCTGGGACGCGTACGCCAAGGCGTGGCGTAAAATCCTGGCAGCGGTGGCGGCCGGCGGGGAAAAAACATAACCTTCGCCGATACGTCCCTACGCAAATAATAACCCCCGCTGCGAGGCGGGGTTTTTTAGTCGGTCAATTCAATTACCGCTTTGGCCGCCGCTACGCGTCGGCCGCCGCGGCCTCCGGGCGCCTCCTCGCAAGCTGCGGGGTCGCCCTCCGCAAATCATATTAATGTAGGGGCCGACCTTCAGGTCGGCCCGGATGGCGGCCGCACCTGAAGGTACGGCCCTACGAAAACCCTTTGGGTGGGGCCGGGCTCATTTTTCTCTTGACAACTGTGGTTTATAGTATTATTATAAACAATGATGGTAGAGAAGGACGACAATACTAAGCTGGACGAAAAGGAGCGCATCTACCCCATCGGCATCGCCGCGGACCTTTTAAGCGTTCACCCGCGGACGCTGCGGATATACGAGGACGCGGGCCTGCTTAAACCTATGCGCCGGCGGGGCCGGCGCTACTACACCGAGGAGGACCTGAGCTGGCTGGAGTGCATCCGCCACCTCATCCACGACGAGAAGATAAGCGTGGAGGGCCTCAAACGATTGGTCCGGCTCCAGGATTGTTGGGAAATCCGCGGCTGCGGCGGGCGTCAACGCGCCCGATGCGGCCGGCACGGGAGCGGCGCCGGGCGCGGGAGCGGCGCCGGCCGTGGCCGCGGAAAAACATCGCTTGACGTAAAACACGAAATAAGCGAAGATGGAAAGGAGGAATGACGATGCCACGCGGAGATAGAACAGGGCCTGCGGGTCAGGGGCCACGCACGGGAAGAGGAATGGGTTACTGCTCAGGTTACGCGACGCCCGGCTATATGAACGCCGGCGCGGGTATGGGCCTCGGCATGGGCCGCGGCGCAGGCGGCGGCCGGGGCGGCGGCGGCCGCGGTTGGCGTAATATGTATTACGCCACCGGCCTCCCGGGATGGGCCCGGGCAGGTTCGATGCCGGCTTATGGCCAACCGCCGGTCGCGCCTTACGGCGCCGTGCCGTACGGGCCGGCGCCTACAGCGGCCGACGAAGCCGAATTCTTGAAGGCTCAAGCCGAGTACTTCGAGGGGGCGCTGGGCGAGATTAAAACTCGCCTGACCGAGCTTGAGCGCAAGGCCAAGGAAGAGAAATAGGATAAGGAGGGCCGGCCCGGGCCGGCCCTCCCGACGCAAGCGGAAAACTTTCGGAGGTACGTTATGAAATTAGTCGTTACCGCCGTGGGCGGCGACCTCGACGCGGAGGTCGACCCGCGCTTCGGCCGGGCCCCGTATTTCGTAGTGGTAGAGACCGACGATATGTCGTTCGAGGCCGTCGAAAACGCCGCGGTGGACGCTTCCGGCGGCGCCGGGCCGCAGGCGGCGCAGACGGTCGCGGACACGGGCGCGAAGGCGGTTCTAACCGGCAATTGCGGCCCCAACGCCCACCGGACCCTTCAAGCCGCGGGCATAAAGGTAATAATCGGCGCGGCGGGGACGGTACGCGAGGCGGTGGAACGTTATTTGAAAGGCGAATACGCCGAGGCGGAGAGCCCCAACGTCCAGGGCGGCTTCGGCTCGAGTTAAGTAATCTAAAAGGAGGTCAAGATGCCAAGAGGACAAGGAAAAGGCGGCGGCGGCCAGGGTTCCGGCCAGGGCGGCGGCTCCGGCCAGGGTCGGGGCGGCGGCCGCGGCCTGGGCGGCGGCTCCGCCCTCGGCCCCGGCGGCAACTGCGTTTGCCCGAGCTGCGGGGCCAGCGTAACCCACAAACAGGGCGTTCCCTGCTACCAGGAGAAATGCCCCAAGTGCGGCGCGTCTATGACGCGTCAACGCTAACCGTTTGATATGCTCGTAACCATCGCCAGCGGTAAGGGCGGAACCGGGAAGACGACGGTCGCGGTGAACCTCGCGGTGACGGCCGCGGCGGCGGGCCGACGCGTGACGCTGCTCGACTGCGACGCCGAGGACCCCGACTGCCACATCTTCCTGCGGCCGGAGAACCTCACGGCCGAGCCCTTCGCGGTCCAGGTCCCGGCGCTTGCGCGCGAGCGCTGCGACTTCTGCGGCCGCTGCGGCGAGGTATGCCGCTTCAACGCTATCGCGGCGTTGAAGGACGACGTGCTCATTTTTCCGGAACTGTGCCACAGCTGCGGCGGCTGCTGGGAAATTTGCCCGCGGGACGCGCTGAAGCCGGTACCCCGCGTCATCGGCGAAATCCGATGGGGGAGCGCGCGCGGCCTGGCGTTCGTCGAGGGCCGGTTGACGGTGGGCGAGCGGACGTCCGTCCCGATAATCCGCGAGGTGAAGCGGCGAACGGAACCGGACGTCCTCACCATCGCGGACGCGCCGCCGGGCACCGCCTGCCCCATGGTCGCGGCGGCCCGCAACAGCGATTTCGTCCTCCTGGTCACCGAGCCCACCCCCTTCGGCCTGTACGACCTGAAGCTCGCCGTCGCGGTGGTGCGGGACCTCGGCCTCCGCTGCGGCGTCTTCGTGAACCGCGCCGGCGCGGGCGAGGAAAAGCTGCGGACGTACTGCAAGGCCGAAGGGCTCCAGATATACGGAACGCTGCTCGACGACCGCCGCGCCGCGGAGGTCTACGCCCACGCCGGCCTCATCGTGGACGAGCTCCCCCGGTACCGCGACGTCTTCGAGGACCTCCTGACGCGGCTTGAGGACGGGGTGGAATGAAAGAACTGGTCATACTGAGCGGCAAAGGCGGCACCGGCAAGACGAGCCTGGCCGCGGCGTTCGCGACGTTGGCCGCGCCCGTGGTCGTCGCCGACGCCGACGTCGACGCGCCGGACCTGCACATCCTACTGGGGCCCGAGCTGCGCTCGCGACGGGAATTCCGCGCCGGCTTCGAGGCCCGGATAAGGCCGGAGGATTGCACGTCCTGCGGCCGGTGCCTGGAACTGTGCCACTTCGACGCCATCAGCCCGGACTACGTCGTCAACCCGACGGCCTGCGAGGGCTGCGGCGTATGCCTCGAGGTTTGCCCGGAGGCGGCGGTCGATTTCGTCGAGAAGGTCGCCGGCGAGTGGTACCTGTCGCGGACGCGCGTCGGGCCGATGGCGCACGCCCTCCTGCGGCCCGGCGAGGAGAACTCCGGCAAGCTCGTCGCCATCGTACGCAAGGCGGCCCAGGCCCTCGCCGTGGAGGAGGACCTGTCGCTTATCCTGGTGGACGGGCCGCCCGGCATAGGCTGCCCCGTCATATCGTCGGTTACGGGCGCGGCCGCGACGTTGATAGTCGCCGAGCCGACGCTGACCGGCATCCAGGGTTTCGCCCGGGCCGCGGACCTGGCCGCGCACTTCGGCGTCCCCGCCGCGCTGGCCGTCAATAAGTACGATATCAACGCCGATAACACGGCGGCGCTGGCGCGCGAGGCCGAGCGGCGGGACATCCCCGTAGTAGGCCGCGTCCCCTACGACGGCGCCTTCACCGCCGCCCAGCGCGAGCGCAAGACGGTCGTCGAGCGGGGGGAAGGCCCGGCCGCCGACGCCGTGGCCGAAATCTGGACGGCTTTGCTGGAATTCCTGGATAAACGCAGCTAACGCAAACCCCGCCGCGAGGCGGGGTTTTTCATATTATGTAGGGCACGGTCTTTAGACCGTGCCGCCGCCTAGACAAGGGGCTTAAGCCCCTTGTCTAAAACCGCGCCCCCCCGCGAGGCGGGGTTTTTTTAGTCAATTCAATTACCGCTTTGGCCGCCGCTACGCGTCGGCCGCCGCGGCCTCCGGGCGCCTCCTCGCAAGCTACGGGGTCGCCCTCCGCAAATTATCATAATGTAGGGGCCGACCTTCAGGTCCGTGGGGCCGACATTCCTGTCGGCCTTCAAGGCGGCCGCACCTAAGGGTACGGCCCTACAAAAACCCCTTCGGTGGCGCCGGCATTCCTGCCGGTGGATTAAGGTTTCGTAGGGGACGACCTTTAGGTCGGCCCGCCTTGCCGCCGGCGTAGCCGGCGTTTTGATGTGAATACCGTTTTTTCTCATCGATAAAAACCTATGGCGGCCACACTTTAAGGTGCGGCCCTACAAAAACCCTTCGGTGGCACCGGCATTCCTGCCGGTGGATTAAGGTTTCGTAGGGGACGACCTTTAGGTCGGCC
>CBFCYS010000085.1:0-10995 GCA_965602215.1 uncultured bacterium | reverse complement strand
AAAAAGGCCGGGCGTGAGGCCCGGCTTTTTAACGGTCTATGCGCTACTTATTATTCGCGGGGACGGCCTTACCGCCCAGTATCGCGACGTCGCCCCTTTTATAAACGGCTTTGCCTTTCAATACGGAAGCGGGTTTCGACAAACCGAACGTATGGGTACGGCCGCCACCCGCCGCACCGGCCGTACTCTTCTCGTACTTCCAATCCCCTTTATCCAAGAAAACGACATCAACTCTCCAAATTATTACTGGCTTTTCGCGTTCCAGTGAACAAGTAGGATCTACTAAATAACGCCATATTATATACCAGCCCGGATGGTCATAATGCGATTGCACGGCCCAAGGCCGTTTGCTCGCTTTGCATTCGAGGGACTCATTAGGCGACGGGGGCTCAGGCCTCCCTCTTCTTTTAAGGTCGGGGAATTGTGTTTGGGCTTCATCTATATGCCTACGTTTCTCGTAAACGCTATTAGCATCTAACGCCTTAGTAGCGAATATACCGACCAGGGCACTAAAGACGTTAGCTTGTTCGAAATAAACGTCGATCAAATCGGCTAACTCGCGTTCAACGTACGCTATAGCCTTTTTTATCGCGGTTATAGTAAGACCCGGGGGAACGGGCACCGATTTGTCGAAGTTACCGTTTTGGACCATTTTTATTGTTTTTAGGAAGTTTATATGAAGCTAACTTGGGTATTGCCGTTTGAGCCATTTCGAAATATTCAGGGTTGACCTCTAAACCAATGGACCTTACACCGTACGCAGCCGCAGCAGCTATAGTAGACCCCGAACCCATAAACGGGTCGAGAATTACGCCTTCGTTCAAAGGTAACGCCGCCTTAACTATTTCTCTTAAATAACGCTGGGGTTTTAAAGAAGGGTGCGGCGCAATCTGCCTTTCGTCTTTGCGCGTAGGCGAAGAATAAATTAAATCTTTGAACGGCTCTTTGCCCGAAACGCGCCGCAAACCGCCCGTCCCCCACTTCTTCAAATTATCTTGGACCCTACCTTCGCACGGTTTACGAAACAAACCCCACGGTTCCCAACAAGACCTCGGCATTACGGAAACGTCGGGGAATTCGTCGTGTGCGTTCTTAGGGCGGTCGCCGCCGCGTAAAGTTTGGACTACCCTGACGATCTCGCCGCGTTTCTCGAAGCCTTTAGCTATGAACGGTTCGTACACTAAATAAGAAACTAAAGGATTTGTGGCAATAAAAACGTGCGCCCCTGGTACAAGGACGGGCATAAGTTTTTCCGCTAGTTCCGCGAAAAAAGAACGTAATGCATCCTTATCAGGGCCAGTCAAAACGGTAAAACGAGGTAAAGGTCTACGTTTACAACCGTCGAAAGATGGCGGAATACGCCATACGCCGCCCTGGCCGTTCTTCATCTTCTCGAGCTGCTCAGGTTTATACTCGACTAAGCCATAAGGCGGGTCCGTAACGACGGCGTGGATAGAATTATGGTCGGCTTCCGCCAACCATTCGAAGGCGTCAACTAAAAAGATATCGTAGAGGCTAAAAGGAGCCGAGGCCTTTTCTTCTACTTTGCGGGAAACGGGTACGTGCGTACTCCGGGGGCTGAGTTCACTCATTGTTTCGGTTCTCCCCTATTCGTATGAACCATTATAGAGAAACGTTAACGTTCCGTCAATCCGAAAAACTTTACCGGAGAAATAAGTCCGCCCGTATGCCCTACCCCGGATGCCAGCCCGCCTTGACCGTCTCGTGTAGGCCGCCGGGGAGGCCGGGCAAAAGCTCCGCCCGCTTGAGCGCATCGCGGCCGTACCTCCGGCTCAGCTCGTCCAGCGTCGCCGTGAGGCGGTCGCGCCTTACCTCGAAGAGGTTACCCGGCTTGCAGTGGTACAGCAGCATCGAGGCCGAGACCCCTAGCATCCGTACGCCGCGCTCGCTCATATCCCCGGGCAGGAGAGGCCACGCCGCGCGGAAGACGTCCATCCCCTCGTCGACGTAATGCGACAGCCGGTGCGAGCGGCCCACGGTGTAGAAGTCCGGATAGCGCGCGACGGCGTAGACGCACCGGCCGCAGTAGCCCTCGCCGCGCAGCCGCCGCCCCACCCGCTCGCACAGCCACAGGAACGTCCGCCGGAGCTCCGCGGCGTCGTAGGTGTCGCGGTTGAGCGTGATGGTGTTGCCGACGGACTTGGCCTCCTCGTAGTCGTAGTGCGCCGTCAGCGGCCGGCGGTCTATCCCCAGGCCCATGTTCTGCAGAACGTCGCCGACGATGCCGAAGCGCGCCTTCAGGCGCGACAAGGACAGGCGGCCGAGCTGGCCGCAGGTGCTCGCGCCCAGCCGCCGCAGGTGCTCGCCCAGCTTGTCGCCGATGCCGGGCAGCTCCGTCGTCGGCAGCTCCTCCAGGAAGGTCTCGAGCTGGGAGGGCCGCAGGACCGTGAGGCCGTTGGGCTTCTCGAGGCCCGCGGCCAGCTTCGCGAGCATCTTGTTGGGCGCCACGCCCAGCGAACACGGCAGGCCCAGCCCCTCGCGGACCTCGCGCTGAAAGGCCGCGGCGCAGTCGCGCGGCGTCCCCCAGCGGCGGAACGTCGTCGTGACGTCGAGGGCCAGCTCGTCGATGGAGGCTATTTCTACGACGGGGGTGTAGTTGTGCGCGCGGGCCACGATTTCCCGGAGGGCGTGGGTGTACTTGGAGATGTCGGCGGGGACGATTATGGCGTTCCGGCAGAGGCGCCGCGCCTCCTCCGAGGACATGCCGGACTTCACGCCGAACTTCCGCGTCTCGTAGGAGCAGGCCGCGACGACGGAGCGCGCCTTGCGCGAGCCGACCACCAACACCGGCCTGCCGCGCAGCCACGGCTTGGCCCGCGCCTCGACGTTCACGAAGAACGCGTTCATGTCCAGGAAGACGATGACGCGCTCCCATCGCTCGCCGTAGGCCTCGGCGCCGGGGCCGAGGCCGGCGGGGCCGGGCCGCTCGCCGCCGAGCAGCGGCCTGCCGTGCGCCAGTCCTGTGATGGATGCCCACATATTTATCGACCGAGATTAGAACGGGGCCCGAAGGCCCCGCGGTTCAACAACCCTCCCCTCCCTACTCCACGTAGCTGCGCTCGAGGCGCCAGCTCAGCGTCGACGTGTCGAACGCCAGCTCGTAGACGGTCCCGCCCACCTTCACGGCGTAGTGCAAAATCTTCACGTCGCCGTCGCGGTCGCGCCAGCTGTACGTGACGCGCTCCACGGCGAGGCGCCGGCCGTCGTAGGCGAACCACACCGGCTTTATCTTGCCCGACTCCTCGAAGATGGCGCCCACGCGGACGCCGTTGCCCAGGTCCACGACGTCCATAACCGTTCCTATTTGTAGCGCCGGATGACGCCGACGACGCGGCCTATCACCGCGACGCCCTCTTCTTCGCCCAGCACCAGGTCCGCGTAGGCCGGGTTGGCGGCGCGCAGGATGACGAGGCCGCCGCGGAGGTACATCCGCTTTACCGTGGCCTCGTCCCCCACCAGCGCCACGACGACGGCGCCGTTCTCCGCCACCGGCTGCGGCCTCACTATTACCATGTCGCCGTCGACGATGTGGTCGCCCTCCATGCTGTCGCCCTTGACGCGCAGCAGGAAGTCGCCCTCCGCGGCGCCCAGCGAGCGGTCGACCGCCATCGTCTCCTCGGCCTCCTCCAGCGCCGTGATGGGCGGCCCGGCGGCCACCCGGCCCACCACCGGCAGCTCGAGCGCCGGCTCGTACCCCGCCACCGCCAGCGCCCGCGGCCTGCCGTCCTCCTTCTCCAAATATCCCTTGCGGACCAGCGCCGCGAGGTGCTCGAAGGCCGCGCGGGGCCCTATCTCCAAAAACTCCGCCAGCTCCCGCACCGTCGGCGGGAAACCGTGCCTGCCTGTCAACTCCCGCACCGCGGCCAAAACCTCGCGTTGCCTGTTCGTGAGTTTTTCCATCATCATCACCTCTTCCGGCGGCTCGAGCCACCGCTACCATTATACTCAACAGGAGTTGAGTAGTCAAGTAAAAAATGAATCCCCGGCCCCGGCACCCGAAAACCCCTTTTTTCCATAAAATTCTTGACGATACGTTAAACCAGTATTATAATATTATAGTCAAAGGCTTGGTTTCAAACCCTTTAGAAGGAGAGAGGCCATGTTGCGACCTTTAGTAATGGCCATAGCTTTTACGATCTTCGCCGGCGCGGCCGCGGCTTCGCCGCCCCCGGTGTGGTTACAATACGACGACGGCATCCCCTACCAGCCGATCTACCGCGAGAACGCGAACGACGGCTGGGCGGTGAGGTTCGAGCCGCTCGCTCCGGGGTATATCCAGCGCGTCAGGATGTACGTCGGCAACCCCCCGGGACATACCGGCTGGGAAGGCTTCAACCTCGAGATCTGGAATTGGGACGAAACGTCGACGCCGCCGGCCCCCGGCAAGCGGGTATGGGGCCCCAAGACTTTTACGTATGACCACGGCGAATGGGTAAGCTACAAAGGGATAAACTACTGGTGGAAAAGCACCGACCCCTTCGTCATCCTGGTGAAGCAACGGGAAGGGTACCCCAACTGCGACACCATCTTTTGCGACCCCACGCGTTCTGAACCTAACCCCAACTGGAGTTACTTCAGAACGAACTGGTACCCCTTCGAGGTCGTCGACGGCGACCTGATGCTGCGAGCGTATTACGGCGAGAGCTTCCCGGGCGTGGAGCCGACCAGTTTGGGGCGCGTGAAGACGCTGTACCGATAAAATATGTTATAATATAAATGTAGGGGGCGATCGGTTTCGACGGGGGTGGACGGTAACCAGGTGGCACGTCGCGGCTTCCTGTCGCCGCGTTAGAAAGGCGGGAAAAAAATAAACGCGGATAACTACGCGTACGCTTGCTAATTAGTTAGCAGGCCGGCCTCCGGCGGAGCCTTCCCGCGGCGCCCCGGTAGGCCGTCGGAATAGCGGGATAAGCCGAAGCGGCGGCCCCTTCCGCCGAGGACGAAAATTTTCAAGGGGGCTGGCGTAAGGCCGACCCGCCCGCGGGCCTAGCCTTGCGCGAGACTAAAACGCGGGACAAACGTGTAGAGGCCTGGCAGCCGCACTTCCGGACGCGGGTTCGATTCCCGCCGCCTCCAAATTAACAGCGCCGCTCCCGGCCGGGTAGCGGCGTTTCGCGTACCGCCGGGAGGGTTCCCCGATGGCAAAGACGATATTGATAATACTCGCGGTGGCCGTAGCGGCCCCCGGTTACGCCGCATTTAGCGGGGATATAATATACGTTTTACGCGGCGGCCCTAACAAGGATACTTACACCCTTTATCGATGGGAGGGGTCTACCGAGCAGGCGTCCGACATCGGTAGTTTCGTAATAGAAGGCAGAGGCCGCCCGGTTTTTGCTTGGGATAATTTGCGAGAGCGTATTTTTGTATTTGCTGGAGACCAGTTAACCGTAGGTAATATAAACGCAGACAATCGATTAACTTTTAGCCCCATAGGCGTTTGGGACTTCGACGATATCACCGGCGTTAATCTCGGGCGTAAAAGAAGTCGTATAATTTACGATCCTTTAGTCAATAAACTATACTTAATAATCGAAAGTTATAAACCTAATCCGGCCGGGTGTTTGTGTATGGTTTCGTATTTCTATCGTCTCGACTTCGACCTTAACGCCTCCGAATGGTACCCAGAGTACCGGGGCGAAGTACGATCCCCTATTATATCTTGCAATCGAGACGAACTCGTCTTTTTACGTTCCCCTTTCGACTTTCACGAGAACCCCCTTGTCTTCCGGGTTATTAAGGAGAGGAGGTGGACCCGCGAAAGGCGAGCCGTATTAGAATTCAGGTGGAAAAAACTAGAATACGGTTTTAAAGTTTTAAACGATACCGTGTGGGTTTTTAAAGCAAATCAGGAAAAAACGGGGAGAGACGTATTCATATTTGAAACTAACGGCCGTGTTTATGAAGATGAAGATATAGTGAAAAGGGAACCCGATTTTACTTTACCTGAGGAAGCCCGAGTCTTACGGGTTATCGATAAGGAGGAGGACGGCTACGCGTTCCTGACGGTTAACTTTGATGATTGGGTTGGTCGCACTACGTATCCAGTGCCTAGGGTGTCCGGTTTAGTAGTCCGTTATCATGAACCTGGGGACCGTATTGGCGAGTTATTATTCCGGCTCGAAACGCCCGAAGGTGACTTCAAAAACGATTTTTATTTCATTGATTGGCTACCTTGATTTCCTTGTTAACTTGCGGTCGCGCCGGCGTCGCTAGGCCGCGTGAAGGCGCTGTTCCGTTAAAGTGGAACGGCCCTGTAAACAACAACGCGCCCTTCCGGGCGCGTTTAGTTTTTAAGGGATATTGCGGGGTCAGTCGCTGATGGTGGCGATTATCTCCCCCGCCTCCGGGAAGCGGCCAGCTACGGCCTTCGAGAACAGGACGTTCCCGTCGGCCTCCACGTCGAAGATGCCGCCGCCCCCCTTTACCAATTCAACTTCCAGCTCGAGCTCGTCCTTGATCGCGGCCGCCAGGCCGGCGGCGCGGGGTTCGTACCCTCATTCGCCTCAATACGTTATCCTGATTTCCATCTTCTACCTCCTCGTTTTGCGAGCTTTGAATGTACCACAAGCGCGTAATCGCGGACAGCAAAAACCCGCCCTTGGGGACGGGTTTCTTATCTCAAGAAGACATAGGCGTTATTGGTTCACCGCTTCCTTGACGATCCAGGCGTCGGCGTAGCCGGCGTTGCGCAGGCGGTCGCGCATGGCCTCCGCGCCGGCGCGGTCCGCGTAATCGCCCACACGGACTTTATACAAACCCTGGATGTGCTCGACGTAGACGCCGGTACCGGGGTAGGCCGCGCGGACCTGGCCGGCGACGTTATCGGCGTTATCCTGGTACGAGCTCGCTATGATCTGTACGCGGTAGCCGTCAATTACGCCGCCGGTATAGGTGGTAGCTACGCCGGCCGGCGTCTCCGTGGTCTCGGCCTCGACCGCGCCCGCCGCGGTAGTCGAGAACTCGCCGCCGGCGGCGAACTCGTCTATCTCCTCGCCCACGTCGGTGTCGGCGGGGACGATTTCACCCACGACGACCGACCCTTCGACAACGTTCTCCTCTTCGCCGCCGCCGTAGTAAGCAGGGCCGCCGCCGGTACGCCGGCACCCGGCCGCGAAAGCGACGGTTACTATTAAAACGATAATTCCTATCCATTTATGCATCGCAGGTACCTCCCGCGTGGTCCGCGCATTCAATCTTTCGACCCCTAGCCAGGCCTTACCGTTTAACACGGTATTATACTAAATTTCTCGAGCGGCCGCAAGCGCTTCGAGGCCGGGGTTTAATCGCCGCCGGCCTGGGGTAACGTCTCCGCCAGCATCCGTTCGTACAATATGCTGGTCTGGTTGGAGAGGAGGTCCAAAAGCTCGTCGTAGACGAGCGGGGCGTCGGCGTCGCCGTTGTCGCAATATATCATCGCGAGGGTGCGGCCTCCCGACAGGAGCGGTACCACCGCGACCTCGCCGTTCCTGGGCCGGCCTATTTGTTCGAAGAAGCGCCGGTGTACCGGTTCACTCGGGTCGGGCTTGCCGCGGTACGTCGTCTTGCGGCTCGCGACCGACCGGAAGACGGAAGGCCCGTCGAGCGGGACGTCGACGTTTTTAGCCATAATCCCGAGCGGCGTACCGTCGGCGGCGTCGCCGAAGCCGCCGATCCCGCTGGCCACCCCCTCCCGCACCACTAACAGGAGCGCGCGTTCGTAATTTTCGGATATGAGGTTGAGCAGGTCGAGCGAGATCATAAACGTAAAGCTCGACTTCTGGGCTTCGCGGACGAACCTTTTAAGTTTCAACAGATAGGCCTCGAGGGAGCCAATCCGCTCCCGCCACGTCCTCCTCACGTAGACGTTCTCGTAATTGCGGAACGCCTCGACGACGAAGGTCCAAAGCTCGCGGATGAAATTCCTTACTTCGGCCCCCGGCGGCGCTTCCTCTAAAAGGGCCTTCGCCGGCATAGCGACGACGGCGCGGGCGTGGCGCTCGAGGAGGGCGATGCGGAGAGCGTAGCCGGCGCCGGTCGAGACGCAAATTACCTCCATCGCGCTCGCGGCGGCCTTCAACTTGGTTATCAGCGCGGCGGCCCGGCCCGCGCGGTCTTCCCGTCGGCCGCCGGCGCCGAAGTCGACGTCAAGGATTACGACCGGCAAGCGGTCGGCGCGCATCGTGCCCTCCACCGCCAGCATCAACTCCGTGAACGAGCGGAACGCGCGGCACTCTACTTTTTTCTTCGACGCGACCGAAGAGAGGAGGGCGTAAAGAGGTTCGTTGTCCGAGTACAGGTAAACGGTATGGGCGAGCGGCGCCGGCGCTTCCACCTCTTCCGGAGGGGTAACCTCCTCGACGGGTTCGGCGGCGGCCCTCTTGGCCGCGCTCTCCGCGGCGTCCCGGTCGCGTTCGTCGAAAATCCGAATACATTCCAGAAGAAGATGTTGGGTATCGACGGTGACGCCCGGCAGGATGCCCTCGACCGGCACGGCCACGTCGTCCACCGGCTCGGCCGTCGTCCCCAACTCGAAGACGAAATCGCCATCGAGCCAGAGCACGAAATCGCGAACGGCCCACTCGATTTGTTCCTCGACCGCGGCCTTCGCCTCTTCCTCGTCCAAAAAGCCCGTCTCCACCAGGACCCGCCCCAGCGGCATATCGCCGTAGTCCGAACGCTGCGTCTCGACCGCCCGGGCCAGGTCGCCCTCCTCGATAAGACCTCGGGCGAGGAGAATGTTGCCGAGGTTATTATCGGCGGCGTTGGTCGACGCCTGGGCGATGTTGCCGTCGCGGAAAACGACGAACCCCCGCCGGCCCCGGCTCTCGAGGTGCAACGTACCGCTACGCTGGCTGGCGTAGATGAACTGCAACACGTCCACGACCGGCATGTCTTCCAATTTTCCCTTAAGCGCCACTATGCGCACCCCTCGGTTAGGTACCCAAAACCCCCTTTATCTCCGCCCGAAGGCCCTCGGCGTCCAACACGATATGACCGCCGGGCGTAATGCCGGCTACGACGCGGCCGCCGACGTCACCCGGGCGAATGTCGGCCGGCGGTATGCTTCGCGCCGCCTCCACGTCGTCCACCAGCAAGGCCACGCGCGCCAGCTCGGCGGCCAATACGACGGCGTTGCCGTACCGGCCGTCTTCTCCAAGCCCCAGTAGTCTCTTCGTATTCAACGCCACGTATATGCCGCCGCGGCGGTGGAACAGGCCCGCTATTACGTCGGGCGCCCCCGGCACGGCCGTTATCGTCGGCAGCTCGAGCACCCCGCGCGCGGCGGCCGCCGACAACGCGTAGCGCTCGGACCCCAGCGAGAACAACGTGAAAACGTCTCCGGCTTCGTCCGCTTCGCCTTCTTCGGCCTCGGCGAGAACCCGAGCCCGGTCCGCCAAAACGTCGGTGACCTTCTCGTCCTCCACCATATCCGCCATAGCGTCGAAGAGCGCCGACCAGTCGACGTCTTCCTGGAGGGGGCGCCCCGCGGGCTCGGGCAGCTCGAACTTTTCCTCTTCCGTATCAGCCATGTTACAGGATTTGGTTTACGATTTCGCGTAAACGGCCGACGGTTAAACCGTCGCCCGATATCTCCTCGTGCTCGGCGCGGCCATCGAGTAACTTCAACACGTTGCGATACGACCGCACGGCCCGTTCCTCGTCCCGCCGCCACCGGTGGTAACTCGCCATCGAGAAGTGGCCCAGGACGAAATTTTTATCTACGTACAGCGAACGCCGGAGGTTTTCGAACGCCTCGTCGTTCTTGCCCATCTCTTCCTGGATGAGAGCGGCTATATAGTAGCAGTACGGGTTGGTTTTATCCAGCGCCGTGCCGCGGCGACACCAGTCCAAACCCTCCTCGTACCGGCCCAGGTTTCCGAGAACGCGCCCCATACGCCAATACAACTCGGCGTCCTCGCGCGCGGCGACGAGGCCGGCGAGCTGCTCCAACGCCCGCGAATCCTCCCCCGCGGCCACCAGGAGGTCGGCCCGATCGAGCTCGCTTCCGGCCGGCAGCGTACGCACGGCCCGCGGCCGCGCCGCAGGCCGGGGTGGTTTCTTGGCCGCCGCTACCTCCTCCGGCGTCAGTTTGCGGTAGACGAAGGCCCCGGGAAAATTCACCGCTTTAAAATCGTCGTCGTAAATAAAAGGCTCGGCGTGGCCGCCTATGAACCAACCGCCGGGCGCCAGGTACCGGCCGAACAGCGTCGACGCCCGCTCGATGGCGTCGTCGTCGAAATAGATGAATACGTTGCGACAAAGGATCAGGTCGAAGAGCGCCGGGCCTCCGGCCGTCGCGTTGTCCCGCTCGTCGACGAGGTTGGCCCGCACGAACTTCACCATCGCCCGAACTTCGGCCGCGACCTGCCACTCGCCGTCGGCCCGTTCGAAATAATTCTTCCGCCAATATTCGTCCACTTTGCGGAACGACCACTCGCGGTAGCGACCCCGACGCGCCGACGCGAGAAAATCGGTGTTGACGTCGGTGGCTAGGAATTCTATCTCCCAGTCCGCCGCGTCCGGCAGCACTTCCAAAATTAGCATCGCGACCGAGTACGGTTCCTCGCCCGAAGCGCACCCCGCGCTCCATATTCGCAGGCGCTTCTCCGCCGCGCGTTTTTTAAATATACCCGGCAGGATAACGCTCTGGAGGGCGTCGAAGTGGGCCTGGATGCGGAAGAAATAGGTCTCGCCCACCGTCAGTTGATTGACCAACCGCTGCAGCAGCTCTTCCCCCGAGGGCGACGCCACCTTGCAGCAGAATTCGGCGGCGTCGAGGCCGTCGCTTATCGGCCCGCACGCCTTCTCGATCTCCGACTTTTTCTGGGGTGGGTAATCGAGGCCGAGGCGGTCGCGAAGGAGGCCGCTCAGCGTTTGGAATTCCCTCTCGCTTAATTCGAACGCTTTGCTCATTCCGCGGATTCGTCGCCGTCGGGCTCGGGCGCCGCGTCCGGCTCGACCTCCACGTCGTCGCCGGCGGCTCTCGCGGTA
>CBFCYS010000084.1:0-11011 GCA_965602215.1 uncultured bacterium | reverse complement strand
TCAAGGTGGACCTCTTGGGCGGAGAGGGCCGGGCCGTCGTCTTGGAGGCTGGGGCCGTTCGCGATATAAAAATCGTATAAGCTTAGGTTGGTGAAGAGGTCGCCGCTGAGCCGGCCTATGCCGCACTCGGTACCCGTCAAATGGCTTAAGTATTTCTCGGCGCCACGGCGAACGCCGGCGTGTACCAGGCCGGAGAAGTAGGCCGCGGCGGCCAGGGCGAGCGCGGCCGCCGCCGTTATCGCGGCGCCGCATACGAGGCGGCGCCCGAGGGGTCGTCGCCGTCGGCCGCTCGCGGCGTCGTTATTCGCTGGCGTGTGCGAGTTGTCGCTGGCGTTATGCAAGGTAGTTCCCGCGTCGTTAAAACGGGTGGCCGAAGGCGAGGTATATGTATCCCCGCCGTTTTTGGAACCGGCCGAACACCGGCCAAGCGACGTCGAACCTGACGGGCCCCACGGCCGTGTTGTAGCGGATGCCGAACCCCGCGCCGTAACGGAGGAACTCTTTTTTCATTTCGTCCCACTCGGGCCATACGTTGCCGGCGTCGACGAACAGCGCTCCCCATAAGTTCTCCCAACCTGTTTTTCCGGCGACGAAGGGAAACCGGGAGCGGAGTTCGACGTTGGCTTCCAGGAGGATGTCGCCCCCCAGCGCGTGGCCCTCCTTGGTCCGGGGGCCGAGGCCCTGTTCGGGATAACCCCGGACCGAGTACGCGCCGCCGGAGACGAACCGATGCACGTGCGGAACGACTTCGGTATCGCCGTAGGGTTCAATGTATCCGGCGTGGAGGCGCGTGGCGACCGACGCGGCCTCGCCCAACCGTACGTACCGGCGGACGTCGCCGATGGCACGCCACAGGTCCACGCCCAACATAAACCCGCCCGCCCTTTCGTACGAACTATAGGCGTACGTCCCCGTCAGGGGATTGAAGATGTCGTCGGTGCCGTCATACGTAATCCCGAGTATGTAGCTCGAGAGGTTCTGGGGTTCTTCTATTTCAGCCTGCCGTTGGGGAAGGGCTACCTCGCCGGGCCGGGAATAGCCGCCGCCCTCTTCCGGCGGTTCGTCGAATTCCGTGCGAAACCTCTCGAAATTGAATCCCCCCGAGAGCTCGAGGTCGTCGGTTATCTCGCGGGAAACGCGGGGCTTAAGGCCCGCTTCCCACTCGTGCAAACCCTCGTATATGTCGCGCTCATAATAGAGGGTCACGGTGCCTTTGTACCGGTACCCGAACAACCACGGTATCACGTACGTGATGTCTCCCTCCGACTCGCGACTTTTTTTCTGGTAGCCGTAGGCGACCGAGGTTTCGATCGACAAACGTTCGTTATCGCCGAAGACGTTGTCGTGGCCCCACCCGGCGCCTAGGGCGATGCGGTCCGGCGAGGAGAAGCCGGGCTCGATTTTGAACCAGCGGAACTTATCCTCGTTGACGATGACGACGACGTCGGCCCGGTCCGGCCCGCGCTCCGAGTCGACGACGTCTACGACGAGGTCGCGGTAGAGGCCTGTCTTGTAGACGTTGGCGCGGCCGTCGTCGAGCTTGGAGGCTTTCCACAAGCGGGAGGGATTAAGTTTGTAGTTGATTTCGCGCGCGGCGATCACGGCGCGCGTTTTTTCGTTGCCGCTCACGACGACTTCATCTATGTAGTATTTATTCCCCTCGTCGACGGTGTAGGTTACCACGGCGGCGTCGCGGTCGATCTCCGCCGTGATCTTCGCGCGGCCGTAGCCGCGCTCGTTGTAATAGTCTCCCACCCGTACGGCGGCTTCGTTTAAAATCGTCGCCGAAACCGGCGCTCCGGCCTTGACGTCCAGTTCGTCGCGAACGGCGGCGAGCCGCGCTGGGGCCACGCCCCGCACGACGACTTCTTTCACTACCGCCCGGGGTCCCTCCTCGACGAGGACCTTCAACTCGCGCTTGTCTTTTTTACTCTCGGCGAGTTCGAACGCGACTTGCACGCTCTCGAAACCCTCGGCGTAATATACCGCCTCGACCGCGGCCAGGCCGGCCTCGAGCAGGTAATCGAAGTTGTACCCCTCGTAACGTTCGCCCTTTTCCAATCCAATCAGGTTTCTTACGGCGCCGTCGCTGAAATGTTTATTCCCTTCCACGCGGATTCGACCAAGGACGAAATCGGCGTCGGCCGTTCCTTCCTGGGCGAACGTAAGCCAGGGAGCGGCGCACGAAAAGACGATGACGTACGTGGCGAGGGACTTCATAACGGCGGTTGACGAGTACGCTTCCGCTAATAATACTAAAGTTAACGACGATAATCAACGTGCGCGGTCGGAGCTCCGCCTCCGAACCGGCCGGGCCGCGACATAGCGACTAAGCGGGGCCGGGACCGCTGCCGGCCCGCCGGTCGGGCAAAATTATGCGAAATTCGCGAACGCGGCGGCGAGGTCAAACCGAAAGAGGGGCCGGCGGCCGGTCGCGTTCAAACGGTAAAAGCCGCGCCCGGCCCCTGCGTCCGCGCGGGTGGATATTTAAGTGGACGGGGACCGCCGGATGGTTTATATTTAAGACGAATACGACGAGGGCATAAATACCCGGAGGGAACCATGAAGCTGTTTTCGATAATCGCAGTAACGACCCTGACCCTCGCGGCCGCGGCGCCGGCGAGGGTCGCTAGCTTAGGCGGCGAGCCGCTCGCGGCTTTGCCGGAATACGACGTGGCGGCGGGCGCCACCGACGATACGGTCCTGGCCGACGTGCGCGATTACTTCGGCGAGCGGTCGTACGCCTGGGCGTTGGCGGCGGCGAACGCGTTGGCCGAACGCTGGCCCGATAGCGGCGCTCGAGCCGAGAGCGACTACTACCGCCTGCGCTGCCTTATGCAGCTCAAACGCTTCGCCGAGCTGGATGAAGCCTTCGACGTGTATTTCGAACGGTACGAAGATAGCCCCTGGGCGGTGGAAGCCGTTGATTCCTTGGTGGACGCGTATTCCGATTGCGAGGTGGTAGACGAGGATATTAAACATCGCGAGATTAGCCGCGCATGGGAAAGCTACATTTGGGAGAAGTATGAGACCGAATCCCCGAAGTCTCGTTACGAAGTCGAAGATAAGATCGACGCCGATCGCCGCGCGGCCCTTAAACGCTGCGACGCCGTGTACGAGGCCGCGCTCAAGCGGGAGAAGGACCCGGCGAAACATCTCGCGCTCGCCGACCGGCGAGTCTTCGCGCACGTTAAGATGGTGGCCTCGCTCAATTGGGAAAAATACCAGGGTCGGGAGACGGAGTATTACAAGGAGCGAAAAAAGTATAACGAGCGCGTCGCGAAGTTCGAGATGAGCGACGACATGCGGTCGATGTTCGCGTTCATGGAGGGTTTGTTGGACCTGTTCTCATTGCCGCCGCCGAAAGGCGCGCCCGAAAAGAGGGGCGATTACGACCCGGTATACCGGGAGTGGCTGAACCGCGAACGGTTCAACGTCGCCCGGGAAAAGTGGGAGGATATAGCTGCCGCGTACGGGAGCGCGCCGGGGGCGCTCCTGGCGCGGGCGGCTTTGGCCCATTACGACGTCGTGTATATGAACGACCTCGACGCCGCCGGTAAGGCGTTCGAGGAGCTGGCTGAAGTTTCGGGCAACGAGGAAGTCGCCGGCCTCGTCGCGAGAATTACCGAGAACTTGCGGGCGCCGGCTTTGGCGATAACGGCCGTAGACGCAGACCCTCGAAACTCCCCGCCCGTATCGCTGGAGTTAACGTGCCGGGGGATTCCGGAGGTCGAGGTTGCGGTTTACGAGGTCGACCCGGCGTCGTACGTAGATTTCTATCGCGATTTCGCCGTCGCTGAAATAGCGGCCGGAGAAGTGCCGGGAGTAGGCGAAGTGGTGGAACGGCGCGAGATAGCTACCGGGTGCGTCGAGGGCGGGTACGGCTCCGAACGGGTTGAAGTCGGATTCCCGGGTTTACCGTACGGCCTCTACCTCGCCGAGGCCCGCGGCGGCGGCGAGCTCTCGCGAGCGGCCTTTATGTTGACGGACGCCGCGGCGCTGACGGCGAGCGACGGCTCGCAACTGTACCTGGAACTCGTGGACGCGATATCGGCCGAGCCGATTCCGATCGCGGATACCCGAGCGCAGCTTCTTCGTTACGCCGATGAGGGTTCGTGGGTAGTCGAATCCGTTGAGCCTATAGCGCTGGAGGCTTTGCCCCGCGGCGACGGCGTTACGGTGGACTTATCGGCGCTGCCGCTCATGAGCACGGTTTTCTTGGCGTTGGACTCGGCTCGCGGACCGGTCATACACTCTTGCGGGACTTTACGCCGGGAGAGCCGGGCCGAGGGAATGACGGGCGAAATTATTACGGACCGGCCTCTCTATAAACCCGAGGATACGGTCAAGTTCAAACTAATAGTGCGTACGATAGACTACGTTAATAAAAAGATGGCGGCCGTGCCGTCCCAGGAGGTCGAAGTCGGGATGTACCAGGGGTGGGGGTCGGGAGGGGAAGCCCTCTGGAAAACGACGGGCGTAACGGACGAGTTCGGAACGTTCGCGGGCGAGTTTAAGTTCCCGGCGGGCGCCAAACTCGGTACGCAGGCGCTGCGAGCGAGATGGGCCGCTGACGATAAGAAGTATGGCGCCAGGGGAGAGTTCGGCGTAGCGGAGTTCGAAAAGCCGGAGTACAAGGTGTCGGTTACGAAGCGAAAGGAATCGTACCTGTCGGGCGAACGTGTCGCAGTGGACGTCGTAGGCCGGTACTTCTTAGACCAACCTTTGGCCCGGGCGCCCGTCTCGTACGAAGTCCTCCGCGCCGGTGAGACGCCGGAAGGTTTCGAGCAATTCGAAGAGAGCCGCGTCCTGAAAGAAGGGGAAGGCTTCCTCGACGACGACGGACGTTATCTGATCGAGTTCGAGACGCCCTACGCCGGCCGGTTCAATAATAACATCGCCGTAATCGTCAACGTGAAAGACGAGACCGAACGTTTGCTCGAAGAGAGGCTCGACTTCGCGACCGTTACCGCGGACCGAAGCGTAATGGTCGGTACGAGTCAATTCGATTACGAAACCGGCGACGAGGTCGACGTACGGTTGCAATTATTCGACCTGGAGCATAATTACGTGGCCGGCGACGTCCATCTCGCGGTCTACCAGGAAATCGACCACCCGACGGAGAGGTACGTTCGCGGCGAGCTTCTGGCCGGGTACGACGTTACGTTGAACGAGAGCGGGATGACCGCTATTACGTTCCGGTTGGAGGATCCTCCCGGTTCGATCATTATCGCCGCGTCGGCGCCGGGTTCGAGCGGCGCGTTGGCCGAGGATAGCACGCGGGTTTCTTTTGTGGCGGAAGTTGACGAAAGTGAAAAGCGCAGCGGTAAGGTTTTCGTAGATACCGACCGTAGAGAGGCCAACGTCGGCGACGACGTCAAGGTCACCGTGTCCTCCATCGCGAAAGCGACGTCGTGTCTCGTAGCGCTTTATTCCGACAAGGGGTCGCTCGACGTCCGGCGGATTGAGCTCTCGCCGGAGGAAGGTTTTTACCGGGGGTCGTTTACGGTCGCCGTCCGCAACGAACACGTGCCGCGGATAAACATCCGCCCGATCGTGGTGGCGGACGGCGTTTCCTACGAAACGTGGGGCTCGGCCGGGGTGAAGGTCGAACCCGCCGGCCTATCGATGGCGGTAGCGGTGGACGTGCCCCGGGAGGATTTCGGGCCGGGAGAAGAAGTCGACGTAACTTTTAAGTGTAGCGACGTCGGTTCCCCCGTTGAGGCCGATATGTCGGTCGCGGTCGTAGACGAGGCGCTTTTGGCCATGGCGCCGGACAAGACGCGGCGCGTACCCGCCGAATTCGCGGGCAAGTTCGCGCGCAGTGCAGATTGCTACACTTCCGATTCGTTGCGAAGCCGCGGCGACCTCGGGAAGGTCGTGTTCCGTTTCCCGTATTACGATATGCCGTACGGCGCGTGGGGAGGCGACTTCCTCCCGCTTGACAACGAGGCGTGGGGCCCGGCGCGACGGGTCGTCGAGCGCATATACTTCAAAGCCCTGTTCGACCCGGCGCTCCAGCCGCTTTTCGACCTGGGCATACAGGGAGAATTGAAGGGTCCCGGATGGGAACTCGACCGCCGGTTAAAGGAAGCGAAGTCAAACCTCCAGCGGGGACGTTACGTTCCGCCGGGCGAACCGGGCGAGCCTCTGTCTTTGCAAGAAGGGTTTGCGCCCGGCTTGAGCGTCGGCTTCCCGGTTTCCCCTTTTAATATCGGGTTTGGCGCGAGCGGCCCTCCTCCCACGCCGCCCATAAGGCGAGAGTTTATCGACAACGCGTTATGGCTCCCTAACTTGCGAACGGACAAGGAGGGCCTCGCTTCGACCTCGTTCGCTCTCCCGGATAATTTAACCGAGTGGCGGATTATGGCGCTGGCGCTCGACCACGGCCAACTGTTCGGCTGGGGTTCCGCGTCCATCGACGTGAGCAAACCGGTCGTGGCCCGCCTGAAGGCGCCGCGGTATTTCGTGGCCGGCGACGTGGCACGGCTCACGGCGATAGGCCATAATTACCTCGACGGGCCGCAGGAGCTAACGTTGGCCCTGGAGGAGGAGGGCCTGACCCACGTCGGCGGGGAAGCGACGGCGACGCGGGCCGTGGAACCCGGCGGCCGCGAGGCGATGTACCACTGGGTGGAGGCTTCGCCCGTAACTGAAGCTCTGGTGGTGACGTCCGCGCTGTGCGAGGCCGGAGGCGACGCGGCCGAGTACAAGTTCCCCGTCTACCCTTGCGGCAGCGAGGTCCGCCAGGCGTACGCCGGCCGCCTCCGCGACGAGGTGGCGCACACGTTGACGGTGGCCGAGGGCGCCGCGCCGTCCTCGTTTGCCGGGGAGCTTATACTGGCGCCGTCGCTGGCGGCGACGCTGAGCCACGGCCTGGGTTACTTCCGGGACTACCCGTACGATTGCGTCGAGCAGACGCTCAACCGCTTCCGCGTGAACGCGGAGCTGGCCGCGGCGGCCGCGGACCTCGGTTTGGAAGAAACGTCTTTAACCGTGGGGTTGCCGGACGCTGTGGCCGTCGGCGTTCGTAAACTCCGGGAAACGCGGACGACGAGTAGCCGCTTATATTCCGAGGATGAAAGGTCGGACAAAAGGTACGGCGGCGGGTGGCCTTGGACGGCGGGCGGGCCGGAGTCGCCGTACGTGACCGCGTACGTTTTAGACGGATTGCACGACCTACGCGATAGCCCGTTCGTCCCGGCCGCGGCGGCCGACGACCTCGAGCGCTTATATTACAATTCCCGGGAATACGTCGAGCAGTATTTTAAAGATTGGCGTGTCGACCCGTCGTTCCAACCGGAGGCGGTATCGCTGTACGTCGCCGACGTCGCGCTGCGGGTGGGCGCGGTCCCGCCGGACGACTTCACGGTTCGCAAGGTAGCGGATTACTACTTCGAGACGCGTCCCGCGCAGGAGCCGATGGCGTTGGCGCTGCTCGCCTCGGTCCTCCATCAAATGGGCGACGACGAGCGCTTAGCCGTCGTAATGCGCAACCTGGACAACGGCGCGCAGGTCGGCCCGGACGAAACGGTATATTGGGGCGAGGCGCCCGGGGAGACGTGGCGCTGGTGGGACGACGCCGTCGAGACGACCGCGAAGGTGTTGGAAGTAAAACTGGCGTACCAACCGGACGACCCGAACATCGCCAGGATGGTGGATTGGCTCGTCGACCGGCGGCGGGGCGCGGCCTGGAAGTCCACGAAGGATTCCGCCGCGGCGACGCTCGCGCTTATGAAGTACATTACGGCGCACCCGGAATTGGCCGCGCCGATCGTCGCGTCGTACAAGTTCGGGACGCGCGAGGGCGGCGTCGAGCTGGAGCCTACCGCGTACGAGAAGCCGATGGAGACTGTGACGCTCGCGTGGGAGGACGTCGCCGTCGGCGACAACGACGTCGAGATAAAGCGCACCGCCGGCGAGGGGCCCGTCTTCTACACCGCCGCGCTCGAGTACTACGTCGAGGCCGAGGCCATCCCCGCGGTCCAGGGGTCCGTCACTCTCGAGCGCGAGTACTACGCGGTCGAGCGCGAATTTAAAAAGGGCAAGGTGAAAGAGAAGAAAAATCTCCTCGACGGCCCGGTTAAACTCGGCGACGATATAGAAGTCGTGTTGCGCGTCAACTCGCCGTACGACTTCGACTACGTCGTTTTGGAAGACCCGAAGCCGGCCGGCTTCATTTACCTGGAGGATAAGTCCGGTTACGACTGGGCGGCGGGCGCGTACGTCGAGCTGTGGAACCGACAGCGGAGCGCGCTCTTCGAGCGGCTGCCGCGGGGCGAGACGGTGATGCGGTACCGCCTCCGCGCGGAGGTGCCCGGGACGTACACGGCGCTGCCGGCGCGGGTGTACGGCATGTACTCGCCGGACATCGGCTCGAGCACGGCCTCGGCGGCGGTGGAAGTGGCGGAGTAAGACGGTAACGTATACGTCGCCGACTACGGCAACCGCCGCGTCCGGCGCTTCCGCGCGGACGGTTCTTTGGCGGCGACCGTTAAGTAAGTTATCCGGAAGGTAACCCCGGCGGTGAGAATAAAGCGCGCGAAGCTCCTTCGCGCGCTTGTTGTTTACGGGGGGAATCCGAACGGTAAGAGGAGTTCGACGCGACGCGTCGCTACAACGTAATCAAGTAAGATATTTTCAGGAAGAGCAGTTGGTCCGCCAGCGTGAAGTGGCCGGTGGCGTCGCGCCTTTGCTCGTACGCCAGGTACGCCGTGCTGCCGGGGCGGAACTCCCATCCCCACAGCGTACTCCCCGCGGCGCTGCGAGCGTCGGAGTCGCCTTGCAGGATAACGCGCCAGAAGAGTCCCTCGGCCACGGTCAGGGTGCTTTTTAAATTACCGACGTAGAAGCGCTCGTCGCCGCGGGGGTTGTACGCGGTGGCGTCGGCCTCGACGACCCATATCGGCAGGGGAACCACCGAAAAGGCGCCGCCGTAATTGTGGTAGTACTCGCCGTAGTACGTCCCCTGGCTGTAGCTGAGATTGAAGCCGCCCCACGCCGACGGCGAGCGCCCCGCGGCTACGGTGGCGAAGTTGTTGCGGAATTCTGTTGAGGCGTAGCGGCGGTCGACGCCGGCGGCGTATCGGAAGTTGACGAAGCAATCGTTCTGCGCCGTAACGCTCAGCGACGGGTTCGCCTGCCACAGAACCATGTCGCCGCCCAGGGCCCGGTCGTAGGCCGCGTAGAGGTCGGGCGTAACGGAACGGAGGCCGGCGCGGTTGACCTGGGTTTCGCGGCGGCCGTAGAATTCCGCGCCCCGCGTCCCGAGGTACTCCGGCTGTATAAACGACATATCGGCCCGGAAATCCTCCGACATCTCGCTGTAGCTGAGTATGAAAATATCCGTCAGGCCCGGGTAGGAGAACGTCGCGCCGTAGAGATAGCCGTCGCCCTCGTCGCCCGCGGTCGCGCTCCGCGCGCCGGACCCGGAGAGGAAAAACCCGGCCGGCAGAGCGAAACGCCCCTGGGCCTGGACGACGTTGTTGTACGGCGCGGCGTCCGCCCCCGCGTACGGTTCGCCGGTCGGCACCACGTCGCCGAGCTGGCGCCGCCCCACGCCTCCCGCGCCGACGGTATGGCCGCCCGGGAGGTCCCACGTCGCGCGCGCCACGGCGAAGTTGTCCTCCGGGAACCGCGGGTCGTCTTTTTTAAGGACGACGTCCAGGCCGCCCACGGTAACGGGGCCGGCGCGGCCTGAACCCTTGACGCCGCCCCCGATTTCGGTCAACCGGCGCGTATAGACCAGGTCGAACGGCAGGTCGAACAGCTCGAGGTTCTCGGTGAAGAACGGCCGTTTTTCGAGGAGGAAGATCTCGGTGGGCTGGAGGCTGATTTCCGCGGGGTCGGCCTCGATGTAGGCGTAGTCGGGGAGGAAGGTCGCCATCGCGTTCACGTTCGAGCCCGGGCGATATTCGACGTCGAACCCGGCGCGCGGCTCGAACTCCCAACCGCCGGTCGGCTCGAGGAGGGGCCAGGCCGTCGACTCCCGGGCGTCCTCGGCTCGAGCCGTGGCGTACGGCGTTAGCTTGAACGGTTTCGGCGGCGGGAGGTTCTCGAAACCCTTCAGGCGGCCGAAGCCGGATATGCGGTTGGGATTAGTGCCCTCGCATACCCAGAAGCTCTCCTCGTAGACGGGTTTGCGGAAGCGCAGGAAGTTGACGCCGAAGGACGCGGCCTTGCGGTCGTAGCGGAAGGACGTCCAGGGGATGGCCATCTCGCAATACCAGGCGTCGGCGCCGATGCCGGTTTTGGCCTCCCAGTGGGCGTCCCACTCCGGGCCGCTGTCCTCGCCGTCCTGCGTTATCGTACCGTCGAAACGGGTGCCGCGACAGTTGACCATGAAGTCGTAGCAATCCCGGCGGCTGTTCGTCGAATCGAGCAGGAGGTCGATGCTGTCGTCGTTGTTGAGGAACATGTCGCGGACGGTGGCGCCGGCGACCAGGCGCCCGGGGTCCGGCTCGTGGCATACCCATCCGACGTAGAGCGCGCGTTCGTCGTAGAGGACGTAGACCTCGGTGGGCGCGTCGGGAGTGGAACCCAGCGCGGGCCGGAATTGGCCGAAGTCTCGCGCCGGCTCGGAGGTGAACCACACTTCTTCGAGGACGCCGTCGATGACGGGGGGCGTGGCGACCCGGGCCGCCGTCATCGTCCTCGCGTCGGCGGCGTGGGCGGCCGCGCTGCAAACTATAATCAATGCGACCGATAAGTAAGCGGCCTTCATAGATGTTCCTTTACGGTTCGACTAGTTGATTATTAATACGGAAATAGCCGCCATTTTGTTGCGGCAGGTCCGGGCGGGCGGCGATATGGAGACGGCGCCGGCGGCGTTAAGGGGCGATGGTACTACAATTGGCGGCGGCCGTCAACTCGGAACGCCCGGGCGGGAAACGTTTGACGGCGCCCTTGACTTTCGGGCGGCGACGGTTTATTATGTTTTAGTGTGAATGGGAGGAAAGAGAGAACTCGGCGGCGGGTACCCGTTTGCGGCCTCGGGCCGTGGGCGGGTTTT
>CBFCYS010000083.1:0-11026 GCA_965602215.1 uncultured bacterium | reverse complement strand
GATGAGCAGGTAACGGCGCTCGAGCCGAGTTGAAATCGAAAAAGAAAGCCGCCCTCCGGGGCGGCTTTTTCGCGTCGATTAACGCGGGCTAAATTTATTCCTTCCTAATCTTACCCATGTCGTAGTACGAGAGGATTTCCTCGAGCAGGTCCGCCTTCCAACTCTGGTCCTTCATGTCGTAGTAGGCGTACGTCCGGAGGACCTTCTTACGGCCCCGCGACGACGACATCAACCCCTCCATCTTCTTCTTGCATACCTGAAATAACTTTTTCGCGTCGCCGTCGCGGTTGTACGGGAAATCCTTGAACTGCAGCTCGTCGACGACGCCGGCGACTTCGTAGTCGGGGTAAATCTCGCCCGCGTCCTCCGCCGACAGGACGACGTCGCCGTACGAGCACTTCAGGCGGTAGACGGGGCCGGCCTCCTCCGCGGTCGCCGTCTCGCGGGCCCTCTTGGTACTGGTCCGTTTCTTCGGCGTGCCCTTGCCCTTCGGCTCGGCCTGTCCCACGCTCCGTTTCTCCCCACCGCCGGCGGGGGCCGACTCGCCCAGCTTATACGTTTTCTTTTTGCCGTCAGCCGTCAGCGTTACGCCGGCGGCCGCCATCGCCCGCAAGAACGCGCCCAGCTGAGCTTCTTCCACGGCGATTTCGTCGTCGTCCACTCGCATCCAGAGGTCCTCGTCCATCAGCTCGGCGAGGTCCCACACGACGGGGAAGGAGTAGCTCGAGCCGACGGCGATTCCCTCGAAGAAACGCCGCGCCTCTTCATCTTCTATTTGCGAAACGATCTTCACGAAGCCGTCCCGGTTCAGCTTACCCTCCGCGGCGCCGTAGCTCAGCTGCGCCCCGGCGAGGAGCGAACACAGCACGATAAAAGCCGTTCTGTTAAACATAAACTTACCCTCCGGTTGAATGTAGATAGGAACCCTCGTTCGGCAGCGCCTATGCGCCGTTATCCTTTATGAACAATATATAGCGCGCCGACTCCACGCGCGAGCCGGCGCTTAGCTCGAGGCCGGCCGCGAGCCGCGCCGCCACCTCGGGCCGCGTCACCTTGTCCAGAAGGACCAGATATCCCTCCCGGTAATGCTCCTCCACGTACGCCGGGTCCACGCGCCCCCACGTCGGGTTCAGCATCAACCTTTCCGCGCCGCCGAACCCGGGCATTAGGCGGTGGAGGTAGAAGAGGTGCGTTGGCGTCTCGTCGGCCGTTACCATCACCACGCCGGCGTAGCGCGCGTCCTCCAGGTGTCCCTTGAGCGGCTGCCAGTCCCGCCGGCCGTACACGAATTGGCCCACGGCCCCGGCAGCCAGCTGGACGTATACGGCTACCAGGAGGGTTCCGGCGGCGGCCTTGGGCGCCCGGCGGTACCAGAAATAGAAGGCGAAGGCCAGCGCCGTCGCCGCGGCGGCGACGGCCACCGTGAGCGCCCAGCCGCCGTTCCCGCTCGCGAATTCCGGCGTTATCCAACCGACGAACGGCCCCCGTATCCGGGAGGAGTCCGCCCAGGCGCCGGCGAAGAGCGCCGTCCCGGCCAGCACGGCCGCGCCGACTTTCCCTATCTGCCCCCGGCCTAATTTCGCGAGCCAACCGCCCGCCAGGACGCACATCGGCGCCAGTATCGGCGTCAGGTAAATTTCCCGTTTGAACCGGACGACCATCAGGACCGCCAGCGACAGGACTACCCACAGGACTACGGCGAGGCGGTCCGGCCGGCTCCGCCAGGTGTCCTTTGACGCCAACAGCGCGACCAGGCCGACGAAGAAGAACGGCGCGACGCCTTTCAGGAAGGCCACGGCGGAATTATAATAGAACAGGAACCTCAGCGGCGATTCGCCGGGTTGTATTTGCGGCGCGATGCCGTCGCCCCGGTAAAGCATGACGTAGCCGACGTAGTGCCCGAGGAAATAGTCGCCGTGTTCGGCGTACATATAGATGTGCCAGGGAGCCGCGACGGCCAGGCCGACGCCGACGGCCAACGCCAGCGCGCCGACGTCTCGCATCCTGTTCGGCTTTCCGCCCGGGCTGAGGACGACGGCCGCGGCGGCGGCGACGAAGACGAACGGCACCGCGATTTTGGTCATAAGGGCCAGGCCGAAGGCCAGGCCGCACAAGACGGCCGTCAACCATTTACGATTCCGGTAGTATTCCACCCACAACCAGAACGTCAGCAGGACGAAAAAAGCCAGCGGCGCGTCGAATTGCGCCATCCGGGTGACGCGCACGAAGTTGGGCAGCGCGGCCAGCGCGCCGGCGGCGTACAGGCCGGCGGTACGGCCGTAGAGCCGCGTCCCCAGGAGGTACGCCACCGGTATGGCGGCGAGGCCCAACAGCGCGGCCCACAGCCGCGCGGCGAACTCGTTGGGCCCGAGCACTTTCATCGTCGCGCCGGCCAGCCACACGAACAGCGGCGGGTAACAGGCGTTCGCCATGCGGTGGGGGCAGTAGTCGTTCTGGTCGAGCCAGGCGTCGTCTTCCGCCACCGCCCGGGCCCGGAGCGCGTAAAAGGGCTCGTCCCAGGGCCGCAAGTCGTAGCGGCCTAACGTGACGAGCCCCACGGCCGAGGCGAGTACGATCAACAGTAGGATTATCGCGTGCTTACTCAACGTCGTTGCTTCGCGCCGGCGGCCGTGCCGCTGCCCGAGAGGCGCTTACGGGTTGCCCTTCCCGCCCCGCAAGAAAGTCGCGGCGAGTTTCGCGTATTTCTCGGCCCAGTAGCGGTTGTGGCCTACCTCCTCCTCGGATAATTTTCTGGCGACCTTGGCGGGTGAGCCGAGGGCGAGGACGCCTGCCGGGATCTCTTTGCCCGGCGGCACCAGCGAGCCCGCGCCGACGATGGCGCCGTCGCCCACCCTGGCGCCGTTCAGCACGATGGCCCCCATGCCGATCAGGCAATTGTCTCCCACCTCGCAGGCGTGCAGGATGGCGCCGTGGCCTACCGTTACGTACGCGCCGACGACGAGGGGCAGGTCGTCCTCCAGGTGGCCTACGCACAGGTCCTGGATGTTGGTGTACTCGCCGACGATTATCTCGTTGATGTCGCCGCGCAGGACCGCGCCCGGCCAAACGGAAACGCGTTCGCCGAGCGTTACGCGTCCCAGCACCAGCGCCGTCGGCGCGACGTAGACGTCCCGGCCCAGCCGGGGTTCGTATTCCAAGTAATTTTCGATCATATATTCTCCTCGCGCGCTTCGAAGGGCAAACTAACACACGAAGGCCGTGGTGTCAACGCCGGCCGCGGCCGAAAATAGTTGATAAAGAACGTTAAAGATGTTACAAAAGTCCAAGAAATAACTAACTTAGGGGAGGATATGTATAAGCCACGTTATTTAACGGCGGCGCTACTGGCGGCGGCCGCAACGGCTCCCGCCACGCCTGTTAATTACACCGTTAGCGTCGTCGCGACGCACGAGATCGACGGCGCGTCCGCGGAAGTAGCGAACGCGTTCGGCGTGCCGTCCCTCAGTCGCACCGAGACGTCGGCGACCTTCTCGCTGGAGGAGCTCGACGGCGGGGTGTACCGTTTGACGTTCGTGACCGCGAACCAGCAAACGCTCGCCGGCGACGCGGTTATTCCGGACGTCGAGAGGGTGGCCGGGTTTTTGCCCGGGCAGTGGCTCGAGTTCGCACCCTGGACCTTGGCCGAGGGCGGCGTGAAGCGCGCGCCCGCTTTCGTCAAGGACAGCGAGGAAATCAGTTATAACTTGTTGGCGTTGATGCTTTTTCCGCCCGGCGGCCCGAAGGCCGAGCTGTGGCGCGACGGCGCCCGGGCGGCGGTAGCGCGTTCCTACGGTATAAGCGTCGTATCTATGGAAGTGGCCGAGGCGCAGCCCCTGCCCGCGTTCGAGGGGGAAGAGGGCGAACAATTCGAGTTCTCGGTCGTATTTGACCAAAAACTTAGCCAGGATACGAAGTTCAGCACCATGACGGGGCGGTGTTCGTTCGAAGGCGCGGGGGCGGCCGTCCCGGCTCCCGACGGCCTGCCGGCGTACGCCCGCCTCGACGTTGCGGGCACCCGCGAGCGGTCATTCGTCATAGCCGGCAAGCAGCGCGATCTGGGAGAACATATCTCGACGTCGATTAAGCTCGTCCGGGAAGGTTACGAGTTGCCTGCGGATTGGACCCAGGCCGAAGAGATAACGGCCGAATAAATACGTCCGGAGTAGGAGTCCAAGGTGGTAGTTAAAGTAGCTATGCGAGACGAAACCGGCGTCGACGCCGTGCGAGTGGCGTTGTCGCAAGCGTTGTTGTTCGTGTCGTTTTTCGTATTGCCGGCGGCGGCGGTTTTATTCCTGACTCCCGGCCTCGAAGCCGCGGTGCAGCGCCGGCTCGCGTACGCCCACCTGTACGTCGTCGCGCCGCTGGGATTGGCGTCGGCCGTCGTCGTCGCGGCTATAGCGGCGTCGCTGGCGCGGGCCGTTTCGCGCTTGACGCCGGGTACCGGCCAGGGTGATTCCGAGCCGGAGGTCGCCGGGCGCATCAAGGCGTTCCCGCCTTTGGCGGCCCTCGTCGCTTTCCTGAGCGGGGTCGCGGCGTACGTTATTTGCGGCGCCGCGGCGCTGGGGCCCGGCGCCGGTAACGCCGGCGCGGCGACGGTTTGGTGTATCGGCGTCGCGGCCGCCCTTATCTACGGCCTTGTCTCGTACGCGGCCGCGGAGCGGTATTTGACGCCTATTTTCGCGTTCCTGACGGCGAAGAAGGTCAGGTTCGCACCCCGGCGGGCTGTGTCGCTAGGCGTCCGGTACCTTATCGGCGGCGGCGCGGGCGGCGCGGCCTTGGTCTCTTTGGCGGCACTCGGCCCCGGCTTCGGCGGCCCGGCCGCCTGGGGTTGGGGGCAGTGGTCGGCCGCGGCGGTGTTGGTAATCGTATCGGCTGCCGCGGCGTACGTCGTCTCCGGTCACGTGACGGCGCCGCTCAGGAGTGCCGTAGCGGCGGCACCCATAACGTACTATGTCGGCGACGAGCTCGAGGAATTGACGGCGACGTGGCGGCGCTTCTTCGACGAGGTCCGCGCTTTCGACGATGAGGTCCGGCTCGTAGCCGAAGAACTATCCGGCGAGACGACCCGCGTCCGCCAGAGCCTGACCGAACAAGCGAGTTTAACGTCTCAGCAGGCCTCGGCCATTTCGCAGACCTCGGTTACGATGAAGGAGTTGACCGGGACCGTCAAGCAAACCGCGGAGCGAGCGGAGGATATTTCGGGACGGGTCGAGTCGTCCGGAGAATTTGTAAGGACGGCCCGAGACCAAATAACGGCCAATGCGGAACAGATTGAGAAGTTGGCCGAAGAAGCCCAGACGACCGCCAAGCTCGCGTTGGTATTAAGCGAGAGCGCGCGCCGGATGGACCAGATAGTGGCCTTGGTCAACGACCTCGCGGAACAATCGACGGTTTTGGCCCTGAACGCCGCCATCGAGGCGGCGAAGGCGGGCGAGTTCGGCCGCGGCTTCGCCGCAGTGGCGCGGGAAGTGAAGAACCTGGCCGGGTCGTCGAAAGAGGGGACCGAGGAGATAAGGAAGGTCTTGCATAGCATCCGGGACGGGACGGTGAAGACGGTGGCGTCGGCGCGGGGGAGCGCCGAACAATCGGACGTCCTGCGCGAGGGAGCCGCGAAGGCGAGGAGCCTGGTCGAAGAGATCGTTCCGTTAGTGGATGAGATAGGACGGACCTCTAAGCAGATAGCGGCGTCGGCGCGGCAGCAGAGCCTGGGTTTGGACCAGGTCACGACCGCGGTCGAGAATATCAACGAGGCCGCGGCCGAAGCGTTGGGCCAGGTCAAGGCCGTCCGTGACGCGGTGGACAAAATGGCGCGTATAAGCGCGCGGCTCGTCGAAGCGGCCGATGCGTCCCGTCAGTGGAAGGGGCGGTAAGGCGGGCCGGTTCCGTTCGGGCCGAATGGCGCTCGAGGTTTCTACGTAGGAGGAATAAAGGATGAGTAGGCTTTTTAAGGCTGCCTTCGTTGCAGCCCTCGTTTTAGTCGTCTTCAGCGGGTGCGGCAAGAAAGCGGGAGAGACCTATCTGGTGGGCGTGACCGGCCCATTTACGGGCGACGGCGCCCAGTACGGCGAAATGTTGCGGATGGCGGCCGAGATGCGGGCCGACGAGATAAACGAAGCCGGGGGCATCAACGGCATCCCCCTCGAGCTCGAGTTCCAGGACGACAAGGGCGACCCGAAGGAAGCCGCCAACGCGGCGCAGAAGTTCGGGTCGAACCCGCGCGTCCTGGCCGTGCTCGGCCACTTTAATTCCAGCTGCTCGCTCGCGGGCAAAGAAGTGTATAACTCGATGGGCGTGCTCCAGCTTTCGCCCGGCTCGACCAACGTTACGGTGTGCGCCGGCGGCGACTGGACCTTCCGGAACGTTTACCGGGATGATTTCCAGGGGCAGTTCATCGCCGAATATATTAAATACGTCCTGGGGTATAACCGCGTCGCCGTCTTCTTCGACAACGACGATTACGGGCGGGGACTCAGGGACGCCTTCGCCGGACGCGCGGAAGAGATAGGCCTCGAAATCGTACGCGAGGAAGCCTACGTCCGCGACACCCAGGAGTACACGCCGCAGCTTACGCAAATTATGGCGAAGAACCCCGACATCGTCTTCGTCTCCGGCCTTTACGCCAACGCGGCGATGATACTCACCCAGGCCCGCAACCTCGGCATGGAGACGCCGTTCATCGGCGGCGACGGCCTGCTCTCGGCGGATCTGGTGACGAACGCCGGCAAGGCCTCGGAGGGCGTCATCGTTACCTGCCCGTTCTTGCCCACCGTGGGGGAAGAGAAGACGCGGAACTTCGTCAAGTCTTTTAAGCAGCGCTACGGTATCGAGCCCGACGCGTGGGCGGCGTTGACGTACGACGCGTTGGGGATAGTAGCGGAGGCCGTCGAGAAGGCGGGGCCGGACCGCAAGGCCGTCCGCGACTACGTGGCGGCGATGGACTCGCCGGAAAAGGGTTACGACGGCGTGGCGGGTCTTACCTACTTCAACGAAGACGGCGATTGTTTGAAGCCGCTCATCGTCGCGGTCGTGAAGGACGGCGAATTCGTCCCCTTCGAAAAGCAAGCCGAAGACCTCGAGCGGGCCAAGGAAGCGTTGAAGGCGTCGGCGCCCGCGGAGCCGACCCCGACCGAAGGGAGTTAGGGCGGCGCGGTCTGTCGCGCCGCGCCCGGGACGTCTGCATTGCGCGAGCGCCGGCAATATCTTTGGGGTATAACGGCGGCCGCCGCGGCCTTAGCCGTGGCGGCGATTTACCTTGTATTCCGGTCCGCCTATTATTTCCCGGACGGCATGCGGTGGGAGTTGGCGATTGCGGAATACGGGGCCCCCGCCGTATGGCACCAGCATCACCTCTTATACAATCCCATGGCTTTGGCGTTTCAGGCGGCCTTGCGGTTGTTCGGTTACGGCGGCCGCCTCCTAGGCGCGATGCAAATCCTGGACGCCCTGGTGGGGGCCGTCGGTTTCGTTTTGTGTTATGGGATACTGAGGAGGGCCGGCGCGCCGCGGCCTATGTCTTTGGCGGGGAGTTTCGCGCTCGCGTTTTCGTACGGGTACTGGGCGTACTCGTGCAACGCGGAGTGCGTTATCGTCAGCACGGTTGCCGCGATGGCCACCTTCCTTTCGGCGCAATGGGCGTCGGACGGGCGCGATTTCCGTCGCTGGGCGCTGTGCGCGGCTGTCGCCGGCGCCGCCGTTTTAACGCATATTACCAACGGCCTGCTCTTCGTGTTCCTGGTCGCGGCCTACTTCATCTCGAGGCCGGATAAATATCTGTGGCGTTTGCCGGCGCTGATATACGCGTATTTATTGCCGGCGGCCTTCGCGTACGTCGTTGTAGGTTTCGGCGTTTTGGGTTACCGCGGCTCGGGCGAGCTGTGGCGCTGGGCGTTCGGCACGCCGGGCCGGACCCACTATTACATGACCTATCGCCTGGCGAACGTCGCGCTCGACCTCTACGCGCTGGGGCGAAACGTCTTCGGCCTGCGGTGGTTAAAAGATGTGCTGGCCGGCGGCTGGGCCTGGCAGTCGTACGCGGTGGCGGCCTTGATTATTCTGGGCGCGGCGGCCTTGCTCGCGGCGTTCGTGGGCGCCGTGTTGCGCTTTTCGGCCCGAGGAACGTCGCGGCGGCAGGCGTGGCTGGCGTTGGCGTTCTTTTTACCGTACGCCATCTTCTTCACGTTTCGCGACGCCGGCGGCACGGACCGGTGGACGCCGCAGGCGTTCGTGCTTATTTTCTTTCTATATGCGAGCGCCGGCGCCGCGGCGACGAAGCGTTTCGGCCGGCTCGCACTGTACGCGCTGCCGGTTCTGCTGTTCGCGGGGAACTTCTGGGGTTCGATATACCCCGAGGCCAAGGCCGAGTACAACGAGCATCTGTCGTTCGCAAGGTTCGTGGATGACGTGACGGCTTCGGGCGATATGGTCATATTCTCGGGTTTGGACGGCCTCGGGCCGGGGATATACGCCGACTACTTCGCCGGCGTCGAGACCGCCGGTATATATTTCGGCGTAAAAGACCCCGTTCGTTTTAAGCGGCGGATAGGCAAAAAACTCGCTACGGGCCGCGCCGTTTACGTCAGCGACGCCCGGCCGGCGACGGCTTCTGCGGACCTGTTCGCTCCCGGCGCGCGCGAGGAATACGATGTAACCGGCGCCGAGGCGGAGAGGCTTTTAGCGCCGTACGAACGCGAGTTCGTCGCGACGTACGAGGGGCCGCGCTACGAGCCGAGTACGTTCTGGCGGTTGGTTCCGAAAAAATAAATCGTGGTATGAAGTTAGGCGGAGGATGCGTCTCATGGGGAAGGTGGTACCGAAGCGCTTGCGGGAACACTGGGCTCGAGGTTCGGTTTCATCCAGGCCGCGGCGGAGGGCTCGTACCAAGGTTTCCCGACGGGTAAAATCCGGCTCCGGATGTGATAGGTTAAAAGCGTCGTTCTGGCCTTGCGGGCCGGGCGTCTTCAGGATATTATTCGCTCATAGTTTAAAGGTTTAGCGATGTTCCTCCAACAGCTCATCAACGGTTTGACCATAGGCGCGGTGTACGCGCTCATCGCCGTCGGCTACACGATGGTGTACGGCATCGTGGAACTCATTAACTTCGCCCACGGTGAAATATACATGATGGCGACGTTCGTCGCGATGACGCTCTTTCGGGTGGCGGGGTATCCGCTGTGGATCGCGGCGCCGGCAGCCATCCTGGCGGCGATGATAATGGGCGTCACGCTGGAATACATCGCGTACAGGCCGCTGCGGCGTAGCCCCCGGTTGGTGGCGCTCATCTCCGCCATCGGCGCGTCGCTCTTTCTGCAGAACCTGGCGATGAAGATCTGGGGCGCGCGCCGCCAGCCGTTCCTCGACGCCGAGAGGCCGCTCGCGTTCTTCCAGGTTAAGCACCAGCTCGTCGTCCCGGTCCTGGGCGAGGCCACGTTCTCGAACATGCAGCTAACGATCCTGGGGACCGCCGCGGCGATGATGATATTCCTGACGTTGATAATCGGCAAGACGAAGTTGGGGCTGGCGATGCGGGCGTGCGCCCAGGACCAGGTGGCCGCGAAGCTCATGGGTGTTAACGTAGACCGCACCATCTCCGCCACGTTCGCCATCGGCTCGGCGATGGCCGCGGTCGCCGGCATCCTCGTCGGGATGAAATACAACCAGGTATGGCCGATGATGGGGTATATGGTCGGCCTGAAGGCGTTCACCGCGGCGGTGCTGGGCGGCATCGGCAATATGCCGGGGGCGTTCGTGGGGGGCCTCGTCCTGGGATTGGCGGAAGGCTTCGCCGGCGCGTACATCTCGTCGCTGTGGATGGACGCCATCGCGTTCGCGATATTGATAATAGTGTTGATATACCGCCCCTCGGGGATCCTGGGCAAGCAGATCCCGCGGAGGACATAGGGTTAGGATGTGGTTTCAATGACGATAATTATTGCGAAAAACGGTAAAAAAGCTATTAGGCTCCCACGCCAAACGGTTAGTTCAGAAGCTCATATTCAGAAATATATATTGGATAACCCGGAGGTGCTTGCGTTAGAAGAAATAAAGGAAGGTATTGAGTTGTCCGTGTTAACCCGGGAATTCCCTACCGAAAGTGGTTCTATAGATGCTGTTGCGTTGGACGGGGATGCCGATATATATATTATTGAAACAAAGTTATTTAAAAATAGGGATAAAAGGGCGGTTGTTGCGCAGGCATTAGATTACGGAGCGTCCTTATGGCGCAATATAGAGGACTCGGATTTGTTTATTGCTTCGCTAGATACTAGAGTAGCGCGGCATTTTGGCGTTTCTTTAGAAGAAAAGATAACGTCTGATTTCGGTCTAGATGATGAAAGACTAATAACCTTTATCGATACCCTCAAGGACAATTTGAGATCAGGTGCTTTTAAGTTTGTAATTCTCATGGACCGTTTACATCGAGGGTTGAAAGACCTCATACTTTTTATCAATACCAATAGTAGGTTCTCCGTATACGCGATCGAAATAGATATGTATCAATACGAAGGTAGCGACGTTATCGTACCTAAAGTATTTGGGGCTGAAGCGCGGAAAAGCGGTATCGGGACTGAAAGTGCCGGGCGTCTCTGGGACGAGGATTCTTTCTTTGATCTTGCTGTAAAAGAACTTAATACTGAAGAACTTGAAGCGATTAGGGCATTATTCGTTTTCGCACGAGAGTCCAGTGCCGATATCAGTTGGGGGCGAGGTAAGCAAAACGGCTCATTTAGTCCGAAGTACGCCGGCCTAGGGAATCGTACTATTTTCAATTGTTATACAGATGGTTATTTGTACTTTCCCCTTTATTCTTTCGAGGATGATAGCAATTATAAAGTGCAAATCGAGTCTATATTGGGTCGGTCATTGAAAGGGAAATGGCCCGGCGTTCCGAGCGATGTTTGGGTATCCAAAGTTAAAGAGTTAATATCCTTCTTTCAAGGATTAATGGCAGGGTAATTATACCGTCGATTATTACATCCGACCTCGAGCGCTTCGAGCGTAATATAGGCGCGCTGCTGCAGTACCCGGC
>CBFCYS010000082.1:0-11069 GCA_965602215.1 uncultured bacterium | reverse complement strand
TGGCGGTGCTGGTCGACCGCGGCGGCCGCGAGCTGCCCATTCAACCGGACTTCGTCGGAACCCGCGTCGACGTCGAACCCGACCGTATTATAGAGGTCGTCTTCGGCGACGACGGCGACCGCGTGATAACGTATCCTTGCCCCGCCGGCCGACGTTAGGCCGGCGTTTTTAAGGGGTTAGCGTGGCCCTGCAATCGAAAGACCTTTTGGGCATCCAAACGCTGAGCGAGGGGGAGCTCCGCGTGGTATTGGATACGGCGGCTAACTTTCAAACCGTCGCCGCGCGGCCCGTTAAAAAAGTGCCCGCCCTTCGCGGGCGGACGGTGGCCAATCTCTTCTACGAACCCTCCACGCGGACGCGCCTCTCGTTCGAGCTCGCGGCCAAGCGTCTTTCGGCCGACTTCATAAACATCACCGCGGCCACGTCTTCGGCCGCCACCGGCGAGACCCTCACCGACACCGCCAAGACGGTGGAGGCGATGCAGGTCGACTTCCTGGTGGTGCGCCACTCCATGGCCGGCGCGGCGCACCAGCTCGCCCGCCAGGTGCAATGCTCCGTCATCAACGCCGGCGACGGCCCGCACGAACACCCCACGCAGACGCTGGTGGACCTCTTCACCATCTGGGAACACAAGAAGCGCTTCGAGGGGCTCAAGGTCGCCATACTGGGCGACCACCCGCGGAGCCCCGCGACGATATCCAACATATACGGGTTAAAGAAAGTGGGCGCCGAGGTTACGCTCGTCGGCCCGTCGACGCTGATACCGCCGGGCGTGGACCAGTTCCGCGTGCGGGTGGCGACGCGCATCGAGGAAGGCATCGCCGGCGCGGACGTGATATTGCTTTCGCGCGTCGAACTCACCGACGCCAACCGCCTGCAGATACCGTCGCTGCGGGAGTACGCGCGCTTCTATTGCCTTACGCCGCGGCGGCTGGCGCTGGCGGCCGACGACGCGCTGGTCCTGCATTCGGGCTCGATGAACCGCGGCGTCGAGATCTCGCCCGAGGTGGCGGACTACGCGTTTCCGCTCATGGTGCAACAAGTCACCAACGGCATCGCGGTACGAATGGCCGTGCTGTACTTGCTGGCCGGCGAACGCGAATGAAACTCCTGATAAAGAAAGGCCGGGTTATAGACCCCGCGCGCGACGTCGACCGCGTGTGCGACCTGTTGCTCGTCGACGGCGTCGTGGCGGCGTGCGACGTCGACCTGCCCGCGCCCGAGGATGCCGAGGTTTACGACGCTGCGGGGAAATGGGTGATACCGGGCGCCGTCGACCTGCACGTCCACTTTTCCGAACCGACCCGCGCCGACCGCGAGACGGTGGCGAGCCTGTCGCGCGCGGCCGCGGCCGGCGGCGTTACGACCGCGGTGTGCCGGCCGTGCGACGACGTGCCGTTGGACAACGTCACCGTCGTCGAATTCCTGCGGAGCAAGAACCGGCGGGAAGGTTTGGTCCGGCTCAAGCCGGTGGCGGCGCTGACGCGGGAGTTGAAGGGGAAGACCCTCACCGACGTGGGCGACCTGGTTACCGGCGGCGCGGTGGCGGTGGGCGACGACCGCGCCGTTATGGACTCGCAGGTCATGCGGCGAGGGTTGGAGTACGCCCGGGCCTTCGCCGTTCCCGTAATCGCGTTTCCCCAGGACGAATCGCTGGCGGCGGGCGGCGTGATGAACGAGAGCTTCGTTTCCACGACGCTGGGTTTGAAAGGGATTCCGTGGTCGGCGGAAGAGGTGATGGTCATCCGCGACATCATATTGGCCCGGATGACGCGCTGGCACGTGCACATCTCGCCCGTTACGGTGGGGGGCGCGGTGGAGCTGATACGCCGCGCCAAGGCGGACGGCATCAAGGTAACTTGCGACACGTCGCCCCATTATTTCCGGCTGACGGAGCGCGCGGCGGAGGGATACAACACGTTCGCGAAAGTATCGCCGCCCCTCCGCGGCGAGCGCGACGTCGAAGCACTCAAGGCCGGCCTGGCGGACGGGACCATAGACGCCGTCGCGTCGCATCACGTGCCTCTCTCGGTGGTGGACAAGGACGTGGAGTTCAACGACGCCGCGTTCGGCATCTCGGCCATCGAGACGTACGTAGCGGTAGCGTACACCTCTTTGGTGGCCGAGGCCGGTATGTCGGCCGCCGATTTCGTACGATTAATTTCGACGGGACCGGCCCAGTTATTCGGCCTGGCCGGCGGTACGCTGGCGGTGGGCGCGCCGGCGGACGTAGCCGTGCTCGACGTCGAAGCGGCGGCGGTCGTTACGGCGGCCTCGTTTTTCTCGCGCGGTAAGAATACCCCGTTCGAGGGGGCCCGTGTCGGCGGGAAGCCGGCCTTGACCGTCGTGGGCGGCAACGTCGTGATGCGGGGCGGCAATTGCGCGTCGCCGCCCAACCCGGCGCTGGCGGCGTAGAAGCGGTTCGTGGAGGATAAAAAAAACCCCGGCCGGAGCCGGGGTTTTTTCTTTTCGCAGTCGCTACCTAACGACGACCAAACGCTTCGTCGCCGAGAAGTTAGGCGTGTCGAGGCGGTAGAGGTATACGCCCGCCGGGATTTGCCGGCCGGCGCTATCGGTGAGGTTCCATTCCACGTTTACGACGCCGGCGTTGTGCGTGCCGACGCTAATGGCCTTGATTTCGCGGCCCGAGAGGTCGTATACGCGGAGATTGATGTCTCTGGTGGCTACGGGAAGGCCGAAGCTGATCGTGGTCGAAGTCCTGGCCGGGTTGGGGTAATTCTGGCTCAGGCCGAACGTCTTCGGTACCGCCTTGGTGTCGATGCTGATGGGCCCGACAACTATGGGGTCGGTACGGGTGATGGCTTCGAGTTTGTAGCGCCAGCTGCCCTCGTCGACGCCGTCGACGTATTCGTACGGCCCGCGGCCTACGATCAATTCCTCGTTGACCTTGGTCCATAACGCGGTTTCGGCCACGGAGTCGCCGGTCACGCGGAGCGATGCGTTATCCTCGGTCGCGGCGACTTCCAGGCGGTACAGGTTAAAGCCGAGAAGTTCGCCGTCGTGCTTCGCTTTCCAGGAGAGGCGTACGCCGCCGTCGGCCCTGCGGGCTACGAAGCTGGAAATTTTAACGTCTTGCCCGGACTCCAGCGTGCACTGGCCCCAGTAACCGAGGTAGCCGTCCTTGGTGGCCGTAACGTACATCGTACCCGCGCCGGCCAGTTTCCGCGTCGGCTCGAGCTCGACTTTGCCCGCGCTGTCGGTAGTGCCCGCGCAGTAGACGTCGTCCTTTTTATAGAGGCCAACCAAAGCGCCTTCCACCGGCGCCCTCGTGGTGTCGCTAACCGTAACGACGAATTTTTTCCCCGGTTCGGGGATGAAGGTCGTCGGATGCGTAGCGGTCAGCGTTTGGCTCGGCTTCTTCATCCAGATCTTGGTGAACGGGTCGCCGTTCCACATATACATATAAACGTTCTTTATGTACGTGGAGTACGGCCCGTATATCTGGATGAGTCTGGTGTTGCCGTAGTTGGAGACGCGGCCCACGTTCAGGATGCCCTGGTCGTAGACGGCCTTGTACATCTCCTTCAGGTAGTCGTGGTTCGGGATGGTGTACGAGGGGTCGGAGGCGCTGTTGGACGCCACGCCGGCCTTACCGGTGGCGTTCAGGTTCGACTCGATGAAGTTCTCCGCGCCGTAGGCGAAGTTACCGCTCAGGCAGCAGATGTTGAGCCAAATCGACGTTTTATCGCCGTTGGCGAGGGCGTGGACGTCGCTGGTCCTATAGTAGTCTCCGTAGGTGCTCCAACCGGTCCAGGCGGTCGCGCTGCCGTGGCCGCGGTAGGTGGCGATATTTACGCCGCTGTTTATGGTGTTGGAGACGTCCGCGTTGCGCTTGCCCGTCGAGCCGTAAATTTTAATGAAGGTGGGCGTGAACTTCGAGTAGCTGTAGCTCGCGACCTCATTGCAGCACCCCTCGTATTTGCCGGGAGCGTCCTGGTAGTGGGCGCAAAGCATCGTACTGTTAAGCCAATCGTTGCTCAGGTCCGGGTCTTTCTGGTACTTGATGTTTTTCTGGATGAAGTACGTAACCTTGGCGGCGTCCTTGGTGCTGTAGCGGCCGACGTTAACGTCGGGGTAGGGGTCTGCAAGGCCGCCCGTCAGGCAGGAGTACCAGTAGTCCGCGACCATGCTGTAGCCGGGCCAGTACCCCGCGGCGACGTAATCGATGTCGCCCACGAGCAGTACGTACTTGAGCACCGCCGGCGTCGCCTCGTTGTAGACCGTCTGGATGTAGGCTTTAATACTCTCTTTGGTGGTTCCGGTTACGGTCGTGGTGACTACTTTGGTGTAGACACCCATCTTGTTGTAGAATTCGGCCAGCGCTTCGGCTTCGTCCGCGTAGTCCGGGTAGCAGATGAAGAGGTGTTCCGGGTGTTCCAGGTTGGCGTCGGTGCCCGGGACGCGAAGGCCGGTTCTATAGTTCACTACCGTGTCTTCGTAAAGCGGTTCGAAATCCGCATCCCGGTACCCCGTAACCCGCAGCGTATTGACGTCGCTCTGGCCGTAGTAGTTGAGTTTGACCGTTATCTTCTTGGCTACTCTCAACTCGCCGGTGACCGGGTTCCAGCGGAACGGGTATACGCGTAACGGGATTACGCGGATGTCGCGGAAGATGGCCGGCTGGCCGAGTTCGACTTTCGCCGTCGGGTAGGTCGACCCCGCCGCGTAGTATTCGTCTTTGCGGACGAACGGCAGCTCGAAGTCGACGTCCGTGGCCGGCGTTTGGAACGGCCAGACGTTGTAACCGCTTAAGGTTACTTCGTCCCACTTAACGATGTCCACGCTGACTTCCCGGTCGCCCGGTATCATTACGGTCTCGTTTAAGGCCGGGAGCTCGGGCAAACCGATTTTTTCGGTCGTCCCGCGTTCGTACATAAGGACGCGGTCGTACGCGACGCCGTTTTCGGTTTCCTTATCCCGTACGAAGCCGTTTAGCGTGAAGGTGAGGACCGTTTCGGTCGACGTGTCCGATACGACCGTGGCCGCCGCCGTCGGCGAGCCGTTCCCGCCCAGCATTACCGTTTCGGCCCCCGCGAAGGACGCGGCCGCTAAAACCAAGCATGCCATTAACGTTAACGGTGTTTTCATGTGTTCTTTCCCCTTTGTTAATAAATTGCACTTTATAAACGGAATACGTTTTCCGGGGAGGTAATCACCTACCTTCCTTTCAAAACACTCCTTAACTACATATTTTAACCGGTACGAGACCCGCTGTCAAGCTAAAAAAATCTAAGCCGTTCGCGCTTAGGCCGACGCTAAAACGCGTGCCAGCGCGTCCTCGACCTCGAGTCGGATTTCGTCGCGGCGCTCTTCGGTGTCGGCCTCGAAGCGGAGGACGAGCGCCGGTTGCGTGTTGGAGGCGCGGACCAAACCCCATCCGCCGTCGAAGAGGATGCGGGCGCCGTCCACTGCGATTATTTCGTGGTCGGCGAAGCGCTTTTTAACCTCATCGACCACGCGGAACTTGAGCTCGTCGGGGCAATCCACGCGTATCTCCGGCGTGGCGTAGTACACCGGAATGCGGTCGGCGAGCTCGCTCAGCGGCGCGTCGGCGTTCGCTATAAGCTCGGCGAGGCGGAGCGCGGCGTAAAGCGCGTCGTCGTAGCCGAAGTACCGGTCGGCGAAGTAAATGTGGCCGCTCATCTCGCCGGCCAACAGCGCGTTCTCCTCCCGCATTTTGGCTTCGATGAGCGAGTGGCCCGTCTTCCACATCACGGGGATGCCGCCCCGCGCGGCCACCTCCTCGGCCAGCGCCTCCGAGCACTTCACCTCGAAGATGATTTTTGCGCCCGGGTGTTCCGCCAGCACCGGCGCGGCGTACAGCGCCAGCAGTTTATCGCCCCAGATTATGCGGCCGCGGTCGTCCACCGCGCCGATGCGGTCGCCGTCGCCGTCGAAGGCCACGCCGGCCGCGGCTCCGGTTTCGGCTACGCGCGCTATCAGCGCCTCCATGTTTTCCGGTATAGTGGGGTCGGGCCAGTGGTTGGGGAACGTGCCGTCCGGCTCGCAGAACAACCCTTCCGCTTCGCAACCCGCGTCGGCCAGAAGTCCCGGCATCAAAGCCGACGCCGTCGCGTTGCCGCAGTCGGCGACGAGTTTAACGGGTCGCGTAATCCGGACGCGCTGAAGCAGCGCGCGGCGGTAATCGTCGAGGACGTCGCGCGTGGCGTACGCACCGTCGCCCGCCGCGAATTCGCCGGCGTCAACGATCTCGGCGAGGCGTCTTATCTCCGGGCCGTAAATGGTCCCCTCGCCGCAGCTAATCTTGAAGCCGTTGAATTGCGGCGGGTTGTGGCTGCCGGTCACCATAATGCCGCCTTCGCCGGGCGCGTAGCGGCGCGTCGCGAAGTAAAATGCGGGCGTGGGCGCCATGCCCAGGTCCACCACGTCGACGCCGGCGGCCCGGAGCGCGTCCGACACCAACGCCGCGAACCCCTCGCTGGAGGGACGGTTGTCGCGGCAGACGAGGGCGGTTCTCTTGCCGTGTTGGACCAGGTAGGTTCCGACGCCCCGGCCTATGGCGGCGACGACGTCGTCCGTCAACTCGTCGCCGACGGTACCGCGTACGTCGTATTCCCGGAATATATTTTTCGGTATCACGCGACGCTCCTTTGCGGTTTTTGCCCGAGTATACCAAATAATTCGCGTATCCGTAAGAACGAAAAAATTCCCCCCCCCGGGGTACGAAGCGCCTTGTAAAAATCGGCGCATTGTGGTAATAATGCGCAACGGAAAAAACACCAGGAGGTGCGAGTTGAAAAACTTTTATAGATCGACCGGTCTGATTTTCGTGCTGCTGGCGGTTCTGGTTTTCGCGGCGTGCGGCAAGAAGGCCGAGGAACCCGGCACGGCGGAAGAGACGGCCGCCGAGGTCGCCGTACCCGAAACGCCCGCCGAAGACCTCCGGGGTATGTTCGAGGCCGAGGTCGCGGACGTCGACGCGTACATGAAAGAGCACGACGTGACCAACACGGACGCCGAGAAGCTCGCCGGTACGCTGGAAGGATTTCAAGCCGACTTCGAAGAGCTCGCCGCCAAAGCGGGCGACGACGAAGAGCTGGCGGCGCATTCCAACCTGGCCGCGGAGGCGATGGCGCTTTACGTTAAGAGCTTGCGGGCGCCGGCGGGCGACCTGAGCTCGCTCGAGCTGGCCATCGACGCCGAGGCGAAGTGGCTCGAGGCCAAGGAAGCGGCCTCCATAGAACCGAAGACGTAGCTCGAGCGGCCTGCGCCGCCCCGGCCGGTCGGCGTGCTTCGCCGGGCGTCGTCGGGTTCGGTCGCGTCCGATGCTCCTTTTCCCGGCCGCGCGGTTCGTCGGCATCGAGGATGCCGGGGTGCCGCCCGACCGGGCATTTTTTCCTTGACACCCAATATGTTGGGGTGTAAAATACCCGATGCATACGATATATGGGGTTTCGGCCCTATTCGTCGGTTATTATAATGTGTCGTTTATATCGGATTTCTGCGGTCGAGAGTACGCCGGTTGAAGTGGGTAAGAGCGTGCGCGTAACAGAGGAAGTCGTGACGTCATGGCGGTAGGAGCAGGGCGCAAGTCGGCGCGTGTTAGGGCGCGGCTGGAGGCGCGCGCGTTGTTGAACGAGATGGGCGTACGCGGGTCGCAAGCCGAAAGAATAATAATAGAAACGCTGGACGAACTCGAGGACCTGGGGAACTTCGGCGGCGAGGTGTTGGAGGGAGTCGTCAAAGCCAAAGTCAAGGAGGCGGAGGCGGGGTGGGAGCGTAACGTGCCGGCGCCGGAGGGCGAGGATTGGGAAGAGCCCGACATAGAACTTTCCGATAACGCCTTCGAGGTCCTGAAGCGCCGCTACTTGCGCCGCGACGAAGAGGGGAATCCGGTAGAGGAACCCCGCGAGATGTTCTGGCGCGTGGCGTGGGCGGTCGCGGAAGCGGAACGGATTTACAATCCTATGGCGGACCTCGAGCCCGCAGCCCGCGAGTTCTTCGGCATTATGGCGCGGCGCGAGTTCATGCCCAATTCGCCCACCCTCATGAACGCCGGCCGCGAGCTGGGTCAACTTTCGGCGTGCTTCGTCCTGCCGGTCGAGGACTCGATGGATTCCATCTTCGAGGCCATAAAGGACACCGCGCTCATACACAAAAGCGGCGGCGGCACCGGCTTCTCGTTCTCGCGCCTCCGTCCCAAGAGCGACGTCGTCATGTCCACCAAGGGCATCTCGAGCGGCCCCATCTCCTTTATGCAAGTCTTCGACGCGGCGACCGAGGCCATTAAGCAGGGCGGGACCCGCCGCGGCGCCAACATGGGTATCCTGCGCGTCGACCATCCCGACATCATGGAGTTCATCACTTGTAAGGCCGACGAGCATCGCCTCAATAATTTCAACCTCTCGGTCGCGCTCACCGACGAATTCATGAACGCGTTGGCGGAGGAGGAGACGTACGCTCTCGTCAACCCGCGCACCGGCGAGGAGGCCGGCCGGTTGCCTGCGGCCAGGGTTTTCAGCAAAATAGTCGAGATGGCCCACGGCAACGGCGAGCCGGGCATAATCTTCATCGACCGCGTTAACGCCACCAACCCCACGCCCCACGTCGGCGCGGTCGAGTCCACCAACCCGTGCGGCGAGCAACCTCTCCTGCCGTACGAGTCGTGCAACCTGGGTTCGATCAACCTGGGTTCAATGGTACGGGAGGAGAAGGGCCGAAAGGTAATCGACTGGGAACGGCTCGGCAGCGCGGTCCACGCCGCGGTCCGCTTCCTGGACAACGTAATCGACGTCAACCGTTATCCCCTCGCCAAGATCGAGCAGAACACCAAGGCCAACCGTAAAATAGGGTTGGGCGTCATGGGCTTCGCGGACCTCCTGGTCGAGCTTTGGGTCCCCTACGATTCGGAGGAGGCGGAGGAAATCGCCCGTCAGGTGATGGAGTTCGTCGACATCGAGTCCAAGCGCGCGTCGGTCCGGCTGGCGGAGGAGCGGGGCGTTTTCCCGAACTTCCGCGGCAGCATCTACGACCGCCCGGGTGGTGCGCGCCTGCGCAACGCCACCACCACCACCTTGGCCCCCACCGGCACCATAAGCATCATCGCCGGCGCGAGCGGCGGCATCGAACCTATCTTCGCGCTGTGCTTCTACCGCCGCGTCCTGGACGACGACAAGCTGGTGGAGGTCAATCCCCTTTTCGCCGCGGCGGCGGAGAAAGCCGGGATCGCCGGCGAGGACCTGTTCGAGGGGCTCGCCCGCGGCGAATCCATCCAGAGCCGCGACGACGTTCCGGCCGAGCTTAAGCGCATCTTCGTCACCGCGCACGACGTATCGCCGGAGTGGCACGTTCGCATCCAGGCGGCCTTCCAGAAGCATACCGACAACGCCGTCTCCAAAACCATCAACTTCTCCAAGTCGGCTACGCGGGAGGACGTGGAGAAGGCGTACTTGTCGGCCTACGAGTTGGGATGCAAAGGCGTGACCATCTATCGCGACGGTTCGCGTTCGATGCAGGTTTTGAACGTAGGCGAGGCGGCGGCCGACGACGCGACGGCGCCCGCCGGCGGTACTCTCCCGTTGGGCGTTGCGCCCCGGCCCCGGCCCGCCATCACCCACGGCATTACCGAGAAGGTCGCCACCGGTTGCGGGAACTTGTACGTTACGTTGAATTGGGACGATGACGGCCTATGCGAGGTTTTCGCGAAAATGGGGAAGTCGGGCGGTTGTATTTCGTCCCACTCCGAGGCCTCCTCGCGGCTCATATCGCTGGCCCTCCGCGCCGGCGTAACGGTTAAGTCCATAATTAAACAACTTCGCGGGATACGTTGCCCGATGCCGACGTGGCAGAACGGCGAGGCCATACTCAGTTGCCCCGACGCCATAGGCATCGTCGTCGAACGTCATATGGGGGCGAAGACGACGCCCCTCTTCGACGCCGGGCCCGCCATGGAAGAGATGGAAGCGATGAAGCGGGAGCGGATGTTGAAGGAGCTTGCCAACGTCGGCCCCCAATGCCCGGAGTGCTCCGGCCTCCTCGAAATCGCCGAGGGGTGTTTGACCTGTCGAGCTTGCGGGTTTACGAGGTGCGGCTAGCGGCAGGCCGCGGCCGTGCGAGAGGAGGTGAACGGGCCCGCGATGGCAATGAAAAAGAAGGCACCGACGAAGAAGAAAGCGCCCACGAGAAAGAAGTGCGCTAAGAAGAAAAAATAATTTCGAGGAACCCGGGCCGCTTATTGGAACGCACGTGCCGGCGTGCGGCGGCTCGAAGAGGTAGCGCGGGACTACCGCCCGGGTAGCGGCACGGCTGCGCCGGGCTTTCCCCAGGGGAAGGTGGTGAGACGATGGCGACGAGGAGAACAACCGCCAAAAAGTCGGCTGCCAAGAAGAAGACCGCTACCAAGAAGAAGGCCGTTACTAAGAAGAAGGCCGTTACTAAGAAGAAGCCCGTGGCTAAGAAGAAGCCCGTGGCTAAGAAGAAGCCCGTGGCTAAGAAGAAGCCCGTGGCTAAGAAGAAGCTCGTGGCTAAGAAGAAGCCGGCCAAGAAGAAGGCCGTGACTAAGAAAAAAACCGCAACGAAAAAAAAGTAAGCGTAAGCCGACGCTGAAATCGACGGGGCCGCCGATGCGGCCCCTTCGCCGCCGCGGCGCGCGCCGTTAAACAAATTTGCATTCGTCGGATTATTCTGCTATAAATCCTGCCGTCGGGATGGCAAAAACGAACCCCGCCGGGATGTCTTAGTCGGGTTGCCGTTGATTTCGACCCCGCGTGCCCGCTTACGGGCGCGGATTGTTATTAGTGGTGTCGTATCGGTTCTAATATTGCGGGTTTGCCTTATGCGGCCGGCCGTCGGGCCGGCGGCACGAGAGGAAGTGACGGCCCGCAATGGCAACCAAAAAAAAGAGCAAGCCTAAGAAGACGACCCCCAAGAAGTAAAATTAACCGACTCGTCAAACCGCCCTTCGGGGCGGCTTTTTTCTAAGTCGCGTGAGCCTCGGGTATCCGCCCGGGCCGCCTCGCGTCGTACCGCCGTTTCGGGGTCGGAACGCTTTATCGGTTCCGCCCGGAGGAATTTTTGATATAATCGCA
>CBFCYS010000081.1:0-11394 GCA_965602215.1 uncultured bacterium | reverse complement strand
AGAGAGAACTCGGCGGCGGGTACCCGTTTGCGGCCTCGGGCCGTGGGCGGGTTTTATATTTACGCGACTACGCGCCGTTCGGGGAAGCTTATAAATGGCAAGCAAAGGGTTGCGCTAAGATACTCGTGGGCGGCCAAGTACTTGCGGGTACTTATGTGTTATTGTTCGTTATCCCGGGTGCTGAATATATATATACCTTTAGCCAAGCCGTCCAAGCACCTGTGGACATGTTCGCCGAAAAATACGGTTGGGATATGATCGGAGAAGGGTTTGGAGATAACGGCCGCGCGGCAAGGCTTTACTTAAATTGGTGGACTGCGCAGAAAGGCGGCGGTAATCACGTGCCGGCGGGGTTTATTACTCCCTATCCTCCGTACCGCTGTTATTCCGAATTACCTAACATGAATGAAGACGGATTTAAGTAAAACGGATTAATAATATGGATAAAGCGGTTAGGATAAGGCTACTAATCCTCACGTCGCTTTTTGTTATAATATCGCCCCTCGGCGTTTATAAGTTGGGAGGGACTTATTGGGTATTGTATCCGCCGGCCGCCTTTTTATCTTTGATTACTACGGGGCGAAAGCCCGACGTTAACCTGCTTAATAACCTGAGTTTTTTTCCCGCTATCACTCTTACCTTCTTCTTATTCCGGTTCATGGGTCCGATAACCGGTCACCTCGGCTTAAAGGAGGAAGGTTTATTTTGGTATTTCTTCGTAATAGCTTTTTCCCAAGGTTTTTTTACGCAGATAGCTTGGGGCGTTTTTAGGAATTTGTACTCCCCAGCGGTTGGTTTTAAAGCAGGCACTCGCCGGAGTATAATACTTACTTACGGCTTAATTATGTTCGCGCCGCAAGCGTTTCTTTGGTTTTTAACAAATCCAACGGGTTTATACCCTAGCCATGTTTGGTCGGATTTCGTAATTAATTATTTCGAGTATTTTAGTTTAGTATTTTACGGCGTATTCGTAGGAGTATTTATTATTACGTTGGGGAGGCATACTCGCGAATCGATTTTCTATTCGCATACCATCGACGAGGAAGTCGTTAGGTTAAATAGATATCTTCGGAAATATTTCGTATATCCTATCATCCTCGCCCTAACCCTAATTAGCGAAAACATTTATCGGGGTAAAGATTACCCGGTACTTTTAGCCGTTTTATTTCCACTTTGTTTATACTATATATATTTTAATTTTATAGCCGGTATCAGTTATCGATATCAAGGACAGAAACCCGAATTAAAGGAACTAGTAGGCGAGCCCGGTCCGATAGCCGTTTTTTTGATCGGCGTTGCGGTAATCGCGATCGTAGGGTTTTTTGCTTTTCTGGAAGGTTTTTTTGGCCCGTGACCGTGTTTCTACTCCCGTGGAAGATTGGGCCCCTTAGGTTTTTCGGAGGTTCCGATAATGAGAAAGGTAATTTTCATAGCTGCGGTTTCCGCCTTGGCCATTACCCCTGCCCTCGCCGAGTTCGGCGACGTCATCTGCTCGTGGAAGGCGCCGACCAAGTCGGGATACACGCCGTATTGCCGGGGCCTCGCGTGGGACGGCAAATATATTTGGTGCAATTGCCGTTACGGGACCGGTATGAGTTCGGACATCTACCGGTGTATACCGTCGACCGGCAGCCCCGTCTCTTCGTTTCATACCTACTACGAGTACAATAAAATCAGCGGCGCCGCGAACTACCGGAAGTTACGGGGCGTCGATATCATCGAACTACTCGTTTTACACGAATTCGAACGGCAGCGGTATATCTATCGCCTTAACTTCAAAGGGGAAATACTCGGAAGCGTTAAGGTCACGAATCCCCGGTACGTCTGGGGTATAGCGGACGATGGCACGGACAATTGGGTGGTGGGTGCCACGTCTGCCTACCTGCCCGGCGTATTCAAATTGAACTCCGCCGGCTCGGCCGTAAGTTCTTTCGGCCTGCCCGACGCGGAATATTACGGCATCGCGATACAGGGCGATTTCTTTTGGGTTTCCGTAATAAACAACGGCCAATACCCTACTTACGGCGCGTATAAAATACGCCGGAACGGTTCGATCGTGGCGTCTTTTGGCGGCTTCCAGCGATTTGTCTTCGACTGTGCGTACGAAAACAACCACCTGTGGCTAGTGACTGATAACAACATCGTCCGTTGCGTCGACGTCTCCAACGCGCCCGCCGTCGCGCCGGCGTCGCTGGGTCGTGTCAAGGCGTTGTTCCGGTAAACGTGTTCCTAACCCGTCGGGGCCCGCGAGGGCCTTTTATATTATGAGGTGGATTTTAATAGCAACGTTGGCGGTGGCCGCGGCCTTGAAATAGGCCGCAAGTTTATACGGCCGCCGCGGTCTAAACGGGTAGGGCTAACTATAGATTAAAGGAGAACCGATATAAAAATCCTGACGATATTCGTTGCCGGCCTGGTTCCGGCCTGCGCCGCGTCGTCGACGCTTTCGCTTGAGGAAGCGCTCGCGACGGCGCTGCAACATAGTTTGAAAGTGGAGCTGGCCGGCGTCGAGCGGTCGCAGGGCAAGCAGGCCCTGGCCGAAGGCGTCGCGTCGGCCTTGCCCGAGCTGAGCGCGGCGTACTCGACGAGCGGGACCTCCTTCGCCGAGTTGGGAGATACGTGGCGTTTCGGCTTCTCGCTGACGCAGCCGGTCGTCGACGCCACCGTCGTCTTCGGCGTGATGCGCGGCTTCCGGGAGAGCGACTACTACCGCGCGAAGTCCGCGCGAACGGTGGCCGACCTGCTCCTGGCAGTCCAGAGCGGCTACTACGATCTGGCTCAAGGCCAGGGGTTGGTCGCGAGCGCCGAGAGGCAATACCGACGCGCCGCCGAGAACCTGAAGATCGTTGCGAGGCGCTACGAGTTGGGAGAGGCCAACCTGGCCGATAAGTTGCGGGCCGAGGCCGACCTCCTCACCAAGGAGACGGAGCTGCTCTCCGCGCGCAACGGCGTGGAGGAGAACCAGCGGTCGTTTTCCGACCTCATCGGCCTCGACCGTTGGGAGGCCGTCGAGGTGGAGGAGCTGCCGCCCCCCGAGGAGCCGTACGAGCTTCCCACAACGGTTATCTCCGCGGCCTTGCTCGAAAAGAACCCCGAGCTGACGGTCCTCAGGATGCAGACGAGGGCGTCGGACGTGGCGTATTGGAGCGCGTGGGGAGACCTGCTCCCGGCGCTGTCGTTCTCGTATTACCGCGGCTCGACCTTCGGGGGAGGATCTCTATTCCCCGGCGAGGAGAGCGACGACACGCGCTACGGCGTGGTCGTGAGTCTTCCCGTCGTCGACGTCGTGGACCGCGTCCTCGGCGTCACCGGCGCCCGGCTGGACCGTAAGCAATCCCGCCTCGAGCTGGCCCAGGCCCAACTCGATTCCCGCGAGCGGCTGGCGAGCTTGTTGGCCACGCAGGAGTTGTCCCACAAGGAATGGGAGTCCGCCTCCAAGACGGTGGAGCTCTCGAAAGAGGTCTACCGCCTTAACGCCCGGAGCTACGAATTGGGCGCCGTCTCTTTCGACGACCTCTTGCAAGTGGAGGCGGAGCTGGGCCTGGCCGAGCGGGCGCTAATAGAAGCCAAGGCCGGCTACTGGTCAAGCCGCGCCGAACTTAATTACGAACTCGGGACCTCGGTGGAGGAAAGATGAGCAAGAAAAGGCGCCCAAAGTTGATACGCGCTCTCGTTATCGGCGTCGGCGTTTTGTTGGCCGTAATCGTAATTTTAAAAATCTCCTGCCGACGTCCCGAATTGCCCGAGGTCGAGGTGATGAGCCTGGCGCCGGGCGACATCGTGTCCACCGTTTCCGCGGACGGCGAACTCGAGGCTCTCAACCAGGTCGACATTTCGGCCGAGATCGTGGCCCGGATTGAGAAAGTGTACGTGAAAGAGGGCGACGAGGTCGAAAAGGGCCGGCTCCTGTGCGTTCTCGACGACGACGAGCTGCGTTCGCAGCGCGACTTAAATCGCTCCCGGTTGGTCGAGGCGGAGGCTTCGTACAAACGCGGCAAATCGCTCTTCGATGAGAAACTCATTTCGGAGGCCGACTTCGACGCGCGCCGCACGGCGTACGAAGTCGCGAGGTTCCAGCTCGAGCAGAGCGAAGACAACCTCGGCAAGACGCGTATCTACGCGCCCATATCGGGGCGGGTGGTCCGCGTGGAAGTGGAGGAAGGCGAGACCGTCGTATTGGGGACGATGAACAACCCGGGGACGGTAATGTTTACGCTGGGCGACCTCTCCGCCATGCAGGCCAAGATATTCGTGGACGAGGCGGACATCGTCTACGTCTCGGCCGGCCAACCGGCGCGAGTAACTCTCGACGCCATGCCGGACGTCTGGTTCGAGGCGCGGGTCAGGTCTATCGGCTACATGCCGGCAACTGATACGGGCGCGGGCGGCGACGACGTAACCGAGTTCGAAGTCGCCCTGGACCTCGCCGACGTCGACCCTCGTTTGCGGCCGGGGATGTCGGTTACGGGGGTGATCACTACGGCCGAGCGGGGAAACGTCCTCACGTGTCCGTTGCAAGCCATAGGAAGGCGCGAGTTTGAAGGGAAGACCCGGGATACGGTTTTCGTTTTAGAAGGAGATCGGGCCAAGCGGGTTCCCGTGAAAACGGGCATCTCCGACGGGACGCGCGTGGAGGTCGTAGAGGGCCTCAAGGCCGGGCAACGGGTCATCGTCGGCCCCTACAAAGTGCTTCGGGCCATCGACGACGGCGACGAAGTAAAAGTGCTCGAAGGAGAAGGTAAATGGCCGAAAGGCGAGAGGCCGGGGTCGCGCGGGCCCCAGTAGAGCACGTTATCGAGCTGGCCGGCGTGTCGAAAGTTTACGACACGGGACACGTCGCCGTGAGGGCGCTCGCAAACATAAACTTGCAGCTCGAAGCCGGCGGATATATGGCTATCATGGGCCCTTCCGGCTCGGGCAAGTCCACGCTCATGCATATCCTGGGATGTCTGGATACGCCGACGTCGGGTTCCTACTTCCTTCGCGGCCTCGAGGTATCCCAATACGCCCGCAAAAAGCTGGCCCAGGTGCGCAACCGGGAAGTCGGTTTCGTATTCCAGCGCTTCAACCTTCTCCCCCGGCTCACCGCGGCCGAGAACGTGGAGCTGCCGCTTTTGTACGCCGGCGCTTCGGCGGAGCGACGGCGGGAAGTGGTGGCCGACCTGCTGGCCAAAGTGGGGCTGTCGGACCGGGGCCGCCACAAACCCAACGAGCTCTCCGGGGGCGAAGTGCAGCGGGTGGCCGTCGCCCGGGCGCTGGCCAACGACCCGGCAATTATCCTGGCGGACGAACCTACAGGTAACCTCGATTCCAAGAGCGAAGAGGATTTAATGCAGCTCCTGGACTCGCTTAACGAAAAAGGGAAGACCCTGGTCGTAGTAACGCACGAAGACAGCGTCGCCCGGCACGCCAGGCGCGTAATCACGCTGCACGACGGGAAGGTGGCATGAAATTCCTGACGGTGTTCGCGCGCGCGGTTGCGTCTATGCGCTACAACAAGACGCGTTCCTTCCTGACGACGTTGGGGATAATTATCGGCGTGACCACCATAATCGCCATCGTGGCGTTGCTGAAAGGGCTCGACCGCACCATCGACCAGGAGTTCTCGTCGTTGGGTACGAAGACTATTTACGTCCAGAAAATGGAGCTGGAAATAGGCTTGCGCCGGCATAGGAATTTTGAAGAGATAAGTAAAAGGCCGGACCTTAAGGTAGAGGACGCGGCCGCCATTTCCGAGCTCGCTACGGTCCGGGCCGCGGTTCCCTACATCCCCCGGAATTTGGGTACCCTCACGCGAGGGATTTACGAGGCCGACGAATGCATCCTCGCCGGTATCGGGGAGGGCGGCGACCTCACGGGTAATTGGGTTATTTCCCGGGGGCGCTTTATTACGCGCTACGACCAGCAGCATCGAAATATGGTGTGCGCAATCGGCTCGTACGTAGCCGATAACCTTTTCGGCCCGGGCGAGGAACCGCTAAACCAGATGCTGGAGGTGGACGGCCGCCGCTACGTCGTCGTCGGCGTATTGGAGGAAAAAGGCGGCTCGTTCGGCCATCCCCAGGACAACCAAATTTTCATCCCCGTCGAAACTTACATGAAATATTATTCCCTTCCCGAAGGCCGTGCCTCCGTATTCCGCGGCATGAGAATCGAGGTTTTACCCGAAGAGAAAGTCCCCGTCGAAACCGCGGTGGCGGACGTCGAGGAGCTTCTGCGCCTCCGGCACGGCCTTCGGTATTACGAAGATAACGACTTCGGCCTCAATACCCAGGAGTCGATGCTCTCGTCCTTGAATACTATCAGGTCCGTGCTGTGGCTGGTGATGGTGGGCGTAGCCGGCATCTCCCTTCTCGTGGGAGGCATCGGCATCATGAACATCATGCTGGTGTCGGTGGCCGAGCGCACCCGGGAGATAGGCGTCCGCAAGGCCGTGGGCGCGAGCGACGCCGACATTACGGTGCAGTTTCTCTCGGAGGCGGTGGCGCTTGCGTCCGTAGGCGGCGTCGTCGGCATCGTCCTGGGGCTGGCGGCGGGCGCGTTCGTATCCGCGATTACGCCGCTGCAGGCCGCGGCGCCGTGGTGGACCGTCGTTTTGGGCGTCGGCTTCTCCGCGGCGGTGGGGATAATATTCGGCATCTACCCGGCCCGGAAGGCTTCGGGCCTCAACCCCATAGACGCGATAAGGTACGAGTGAGCTGCGTCGCCGGCGGGCCGGGACACGCGCAAGTTTTACGCCGTACGGTTGTCTAAATTGGTGAGAGGAACGAAATGGCTTGTATAGACGGAAAAAAACTTTCGGCGTACGTAGACGGCGAGCTGCCGCCCGAGGACGCGGCGGCGATAGGGGAACACCTTGCGCGCTGTGCGGCGTGCCGCGACGAGCTCTCCCGCCTCGCGTTCGTCTCGGAAGCGCTCGAGACGCTGGACGGGGCGGAACCGGACCCGTACTTCGCGCCGCGGCTCAAGCGGCTCGCCGTAGCCGAGCGAAGTAGGGGCTGGGCCAGGCGGGCATTCGTACCGGCGGCGGCCGCCGCTGCGGCCGCGTTATCGCTGGTCCTGGGCGGCTTCCTGGGGAGGGCGTTATATGCGGAGCCGAACGGCGCCTCGGTGGCGGCCAACGGCGAGCTCGTCGAGTACCTCGGCGTCGCGCCGGTGGAGGATTTCCCCGACGGCTCGTTGGGCGAGACGTGGGGAGAAGTGTTGGTGGAAGGAGACAACGGATGAGACAGAAAATCCTGATAATCGCGCTCGTCGTATCCGTCGCCCTGAACGTCGGCGCGCTGGCGATGTTCGCGTACCGCCGCGCCACGATGCCGAAGCCGCCCGAACCGCCGGGCCGGCTGGCTGAGGAATTGGGTTTGACCGACGAACAGCGCGAGATGATGCGCGGGCAACGCGAGAAGTCATGTCGGGAGATGGAACCGCTTAGGCGAGAGATGGACCGCAAGAGGAGCGAAGTGTTGGCGCTGCTGGAAAAGCCGGAGGTCGACGTCGCGCGGCGCGACCAGCTCTTCGCCGAGATAGCCGAACTACAGATGCGGATGGAGCTGTTGGCCTTCGAGAATATGCGTGAGACGAGGGACATACTCCGTCCCGAACAACGGGAGCGCTTCCTGGAGCTCGTCGAAGAGCGCTTCCGCCACAAACACGAACGCTTCCCGCGTGGCCCGGCCCACGGCCCCCGCGGCCCTAAATTCGGACCCAAGATGACGCGGGAAAGGAGCGGTGAAGGCAGATGAGAAAAAGAACGACGTTGGCCGTCGTCGGCCTGATGATAATTCTTACCGCGGCGTACGCGAGCGCGCGCCGCGCGGGTCCCGGCGCCGAAGGGGCTCCGGGTCCCAAAGGCGCGTTCACGCAGGACCTGAGCGAGGAACAGCGCACGGCCGTGCGCGAGATAACCCTCAAACACCGGAAAGAGATGATCCCGCTCCGTGCCGAGATGGAGACCATGAACCTCGAGCTCCAGGAGCTTGTACGGGCCGAAGCCGGCGAAGCGGCGATATTCGCCAAGCTCGACGAGATCGGCGCGCTCCGTACCGAAATGACGAAGAAGCGGATGGCGATGCGCCTCGAGATCCGCGCGCAACTGACGGACGAGCAGAAAGAACAGTTCGACGAGAAGCCCCTCATGATGGGAGGGGGACGCGGACGCCCGGGCGGCGGACGCGGTCCCGGCCCGGGGGCCGGCGGCGGGCCCTTCGAATAAACGCCGCGACGCCGGTGGTTAACGGGGCGACTCCTGCGGGGGTTGCCCCTCTCCGTAAATCCGAGCCGAATGCTGTTATAATACGGACGTCTTTCGGTGATAAATTGAAGACTCGAGCTAAAGCCGGTTTCGACGCCGACGGGGAGTTGGCGGCGGCAATCGCCGCCGGCGACGCGGATGCCTTCGAGCAATTCGTGCGGAAGTACGAGCGGCCGGTTTTGAGCACTATCTACCGGTACGTCGGCGACCGCGTCGCGGCCGAGGACGTCGCCCAGGAAGTGTTCTTGAAAGTATGGCGCCGCGCCAGGTCATTCAAGGGCCGGTCATCGTTCTCCACCTGGCTCTACCGCGTCGTCGTGAACCAGAGCCTGAACTTCCGGCGGAAGCGCGCCCGGGCGAAGAACGTGCCGCTGGACGAGGCCGTCGCCGCCGCCGGCCCGCGTTTGGACGAGCGGCTGGACGGGGCGAGAAAGGCCGCCGCGGTGCGGGCCGCCGTCGACGAGCTGCCGCCGCGACAGCGTATGGCGTTGATACTGTCCAGGTTCGAGGGGCGCTCGTACCGCGAGGTAGCCGAGATAATGCGGACGTCGACGTCGTCGGTGGAGTCGCTGCTCTTCCGCGCGCGGCGGGCGTTGAAGAAGAAGCTGTTGCCGCTTCGGGAGCGGGGCGAGATTTAGCTCGCGGGCGGGGAGCGACTAATGGGCGGCCGGCGTGAGGCCGCTTTCCTTATTATTGCCGCCGCGTTTCTTTTTTTCCGGGACTGGCGGGGTGCGAGGCGGCGCTTCGGGCCGGCGCCGCGGAAAAAGCGTTGGACTTTACCGAGTTCGACGAGTATTATATGTGTCTGTTAAGCGGGGCCGCCCTCGGGGCGGCTTCGCCCATGATTTAATCCGACGCAGCTTCGGGCCTGTTCCCGCTACACATATTATATAGTGTAAACGGTTTGGCGAGCTTTACACGGTGCGTACGATGCGACGTTTTTTTATATTGTTAATGCTAGTCGTTCCGCCGGCCTCCTTCGCGGGCGAGTGGGTCGCGGGCGCGGCCCGCGTCGAGACGCCGCCCGTCGTAGACGGCGTGTGGGAAGACGTCTGGTACCAGGGGACGCCGGCGGCCGGTTTCCGCCAGTTCCGGCCCGACTTCGGCCGGGCCGCCGACGCCGATACCGAGGTTTATTTCCTCTACGACGATTACGCCCTCTACGTAGGTTGGGTCTGCCGCGAGCCGGACGTGCAGCACCTGGTCGCCTCCGCCGGCGTGCACGACATGTTCCTCAATAACGACGACTGCGTCGACCTCATGATCGACACCAACAACGACGGCGATACGTGCTACGACTTTATGGTCAACTACCGCGGCGTCAGGTACGAGGGGACGGGCTACTCCGGCGGCACGGATTGGAACTCCAGTTGGGACGGCTACTGGGAGGCGCGGACGTCGGTGGGCGACGACGCCTGGTACGCCGAGATGGCGATACCGTGGTCCTCCATTCGCTACGACCGCAACGCCCCGTCGTTCGGCGTTCAGTTCACGCGCTACCGCATCCAAAACTACGAGAACACTTTCTGGTCTGGGAGCGATAACGATGTAAGTAGGGTATCGACTTTTGGCCGGGTGGAAGGCTTCGCTGACTTGCCGTGGCCGCGCCCCTTCAAGTTTACGCCCTACGCCACCGCCCGAGCCGAGGACCGTAAGGACACGCCGGGCCTCGCGCTCGAGGCCACCGACGGCTGGGAGTTCACGCCGCGGGCGGGCTTCGACTTCCAGTACCGGGCCGGCTCCGCGGCCTCGGCCCTCGTCACGGTTTTGCCCGACTATGCGTACGTCGAGGCGGACCCGGCGCAGATCAACCTCGAGCCCACGGAGGTCTGGCTCCCGGAGAAGCGTCCCTTCTTCGCCGAGAACGCGGAGCTCTTCGCCACCGGGTTCCATATGTTATATACGCGTCGCTTGACGGAGATCGCGGGCGGGGCCAAGGTCGTCGGCCGCGCGGGGCGCTTCAGCTACGGCGCGCTGGACGCGGCGCTCAAGAACGACGACCCACGGTATCCGCGGGACAACTTCTACGCCGTCCGCGCCCGGGCCGACGCGGCGGCCGGCTCCAACGTCGGCGTGATGGGCGTAGGCCGGCGCGAGCTGGGCGACGTGGTGGAGGACGGCCCCTACGCGGGAGGCGACGCCGCCCGTTACAACAACGTCGCCGCGGTGGACGGCCGCCTGGCGCTGCCGGCCGGCTTCAACGTCCAGGCCGACGTCGCCAAGTCGCGAACCGCGGGCGAAGGCGGCGACGGCTACGTATACGGTGCGTACGTGACGCACCCGGGTTCCACGCAATATTTCTACACGTGGTGGCGCGAGTTCGACGACGAGTTCCGCGACGACGCCGGATTCATACAACCGGAGACGCTGGGAACCAGGGAGGCCGGCGTCAACGGCCAGAAGGAATTCCAAATAAACCGCGGCGGGTTGAGGGCGTTAATAACCGCGGGGCGCTTCGAGCACGACTGGAACCTCGCGGGCGAGACGCTGCGGAATTTCTTCGTGCCGGAGGTCCGCCTGGTCGGCACCAATAAGCTGTCGCTCAGCGTATCCTCGTACGGCGGCCGCGACCTCCGCTACGTACGCCTGGGCTACCCGGCGTTCCGGGTACGGACGGCGGGCGTCACGCTGAGCCACGGGGCTGCGTCGTGGGGGAGCGCCGGCGTCAGTTATTGGCAGGGGGATTATTACGGCGAATACTACCACGACTACAGCGGCGAGGTGACGCTCATCCCGACGCCGCCGCTGGTGCTGAAGTGCAACGCCGAGGTGGCGGCGCCGCGCGGCGGCGACCGCTCCGTTGCCGGCAACGTCAACGCGACGTACATCTTCTCGGAGAACCTCTACGCCCGGCTGCTGGTCCGGGCCGATTCCGCGGCCCGCGCCGGCCTGGCGAGCGTGCTTTGGGGCTGGACCTTCCGGCCCGGCAGCACGACCTACCTCGCGTACGAGCAGCGCCGCGACGCCACCGGCCACTTCCTACTCGCCGAGCAGGTGGTATTCCTGAAGGTATCGTATATGTTGGATTTTTAGGCGTCGCCGCCGGCGCTCGAAAGAGGTCAGAGGGTTTAGGGTTTCGTCAGGAAGAATATTAATAATTCCCTCTTGACAAGTGGCGGGGGGTATGTTAAATGGCGTTGGTA
>CBFCYS010000080.1:0-11472 GCA_965602215.1 uncultured bacterium | reverse complement strand
ACCGGCTCGCCCGGGGCTATCGTCGTGCGCCCCATGCGGGCGCTGCGTCTGAACGTTACGACCTTCATCGCGCGTCGGCGGCCCCGGAAGGATGCCATCCATTGGGGGAGGCCGCTTTATTTTCACAGCGGAAACGCGCGAGTCAACGATGCAGCCGCGGTCAATTGCGTTCAAAGTAGCTCGGACGTATTCATTAGACGGGCGAAGCGTTTTTTACCGGACCCTTTCGGCCGGTTAAGGCGCCGCTGAATTTCGTCTGTTAAATGGCGCGCCGTTATGTTATATAGAGGGTGCGGCCGGCCTACGCGCAAATCCCCCCGTTCGCCGGGCCGCCTGGAAAGACCCCTTAGTGGAAATACTTTTTATTGGAGATGTCGTAGGCGCCCCCGGGCGGCGGCTCGTGAGCGAGCGCGCCACGGCCTTGAAGGACGAATACGGCGCTTCGCTCGTTATAGCCAACGTAGAGAACGTTGCCGGCGGCGCGGGCGTAACCGCCGAGACCGTCGCGCAGCTCACGCAGGCCGGCGTGGATGTGGCCACCACCGGCAATCACGTCTTCGCGCACCGCGAGGCCGTCGATGCGATGGACGATATGCCGACGCTCCTGCGGCCTCTCAACTATCCCCCCGGCGTACCGGGCCGGGGGTGGCTCGTCGCGGCGACGCCCGAGGGGCACAAGGTCGCGGTGATAAACGCCCAGGGCCGCGTCTTCATGGATGCCCTGGATTGCCCCTTCCGCGCCCTCGACGCCGCCCTCACCGTCCTCGCGAAACGGGCCCGGGTCGTCGTGGTGGACTTCCACGCCGAGGCCACCTCCGAGAAAGAGGCCATGGCGCACTACGTCGACGGCCGCGTCACGGCCTTGATAGGAACCCATACCCACGTCCAGACCGCCGACGAGCGCGTAACGCCGGAGGGCACGGCGTATATAACCGACGTCGGCATGACCGGCCCCGCCGGCGGCGTAATCGGGACCGAGGCCGCGCCGGTTTTAAGGCGATTCATATCGCGGATGCCGGCACGCTTCAAACCGGCTCGAGGCGCGGGGGTGCTCTCCGCGGTGGTCATTTCGGTGGACCCGGGGACCGGCTGCGCGACGGCGATAAAACGCGTGCAGGAGCGCGAGGAATAACATGGCGTCCGAAAAAGGTTACGGCGACGTCGAGCGCGTACGCGAGGCCACGGACATCGTGGCCGTTATAAGCCGGTACGTGGCCCTCACCCCCGCGGGCGACAGCCTCAAGGGCCTGTGCCCCTTCCACGGCGATAACAAGCCCTCGCTCACGGTGTCGCCGGCGAAGCAGCTCTACTACTGCTTCGGCTGCGGCGAGGGCGGCAACGTCTTCAGCTTTGTGATGAAGATGGAGGGCCTGACCTTCGGCGAGGCCCTCCGCGAGCTGGCGAAGCGGGCCGGTATTCCGCTCCGGGCCGCGGGTCGCGCCACGCCGCAAGAGAGCCGCCGTGACCGGCTTGCCGCCGTGGTGGAGGAGGCGACGCGATTCTTCGAAGCCAACCTGCGCGCGTCGGACCGCTACGCCGAAGCCGCTCGCGGGTATTTGCTGGAGCGCGGCCTGACCGAGAAGACGCTCGACGAGTGGCGGCTGGGCCTCGTCGCGGACAGCTGGGACTCTTTCATGAAGCACGCGGCGCGCGCCGGCTACGAGGCGGCCGAGCTCGCGGAAGCCGGCCTGGCGGTCCCCTCCAAGAGCGGCCCGGGCTACTACGACCGCTTCCGCGGCCGGATAGTATTCCCGATATGGAACGCGTCCGGCAGGGTCGTCGCGTTCGGCGGCCGGGCGCTGGGCGACGGCGAGCCGAAATATCTCAACTCGTCCAACACGCCGTTATACAACAAGAGCGCGACCCTTTACGGCCTGTACCAGAACCGGGGCGCCATCGCCCGGGCGGGGAGCTGCGTCGTCGTCGAGGGGTATATGGACCTGCTGGGCGTCCACCAGGCGGGGGTGGAGAACGCCGTCGCGACGTGCGGGACGGCGTTGGCGGAGGAGGCTGCGGCCATCCTGGCCCGCCACGCGACGGATTTCGTCTTGCTGTTCGACGGCGACGACGCGGGCCTGCGCGCCGCCCGGCGCGCGCTTACGCCGCTCCTGACGCGGGGCGCGCGGCGCGTCCGCGTCGGCATCCTCGAGCCGGGGCAGGACCCGTTCGACGTCGCCGCGGAGGGGGCCGAGGCCGTCGCCGCGGTTATCAAGGGTGCGGTCGACTGGCCCGCCTTCGTCGTCGAACTCGCCCGGCGGGAGCACGCCGGCGACCCGGTGGGCGCGGAGCTGGCGGCCATCGGCGAGTTGCGCCCGCTGCTGGCTGCCGTGCCGGAAGAGCTCGAGCGGTCGTACTGGCGGCGGCGCGCGGCGGACCTGTTGGGCATACCGGTGGGCGTGGTGGAAGTGCCGAGCAAGCCGACTCGAGCGACCGGCGACGGCGCGCCCAAGGCGTCGGCCGAGCACAGACTGCTGTGGATCCTCATCCATTGCCCGGCCGCGGCGGCCGAGTGCCTGGCCGAAATATCGCTGGAGGACGTGGCCGACGAGCAGGTCCGCCGCGTATTGCGGGTTATGGCGAAGCTGGTTAAAGACGGCCCTTTCTCGGCGGTGGAGCTTTTAGACGAGTTGGATGCGGCGGACGCCGGCGTCGTGGCGCGTCTCGCGATGGCGGAGGTGGGGGAGGAGGAAGCGGCCCGGGCGGCGCGGCTGGCGGTTCCGGACTTGAAGCAGCGCGCGCTGAAGCGTCGGTACCGCGAGCTTAGGGAACGCATCGCGGCCAGCGGCGGCGAATACGACGACGCGGCCCCGGCCATAAGGGAACTCGATAAGGAACAGCGGCGCCACCTCAAGCCGGATGCCGCGGGGTCGGGGTAAAGGGTTAGTTTTACCGGCGCGAAAAACCCGAAAATAATGGGACTTGGCCCGGCGGCGCGGTTGTCGCCGGCGTTTTACTTGTTAACAGCGGCGCAAAGTTAAAATTTCCGGTATTGGACTAAAAAAGCGGGTTTTTAAGTAAGTTTAAGCCGTTTCGTTTGTAATAACAGCTAAAAAAAGATGTCCGGAGGCGTTTCCGGTTTCAGTTATCGTTATAGCCTTTGACCTCGTTGCCTTTTTCGGCTATAATTAATACGGTTAAAGGGGTGTTCGGCCGCAAGAAAGGGGGGAGCGAGATGGTACGACGTAGCGAACCGCCGTTCGACGGCCGCCGGTACGTAGGCGATAAGCGGCAGCAAATCGTTCACGACCTTGACCGCGAGGCTTGTAGCATCCGCGGCTGCCGCGTTTCGAATATACAGTCCGCCGACGTCGTAACCTTCGAGCCGGATACGTTGCGCGAGGCTTACCGGCGCGGCTTCGATTTTTGCCCGTCTTGTATCGGCGAAACGTAAGGCGCGAGGATAGGGGCCCTCGCGGCCGTTCGGGCCGCGGGGGCCGACATAAATACGACCCCGTTTTCGGTTCTTTACTCCGCCGGAAAGGCGTATTTTTTCAAGCGGAATTTGACTTCGCCTTTTTTTTCTGTTAAAATAGTGGATAAATTACCAACCTTGCTTCGGTAGGAGAATTGATGGCGACACGCCGTACCAAAATCGGAAAAGAAGGTCGTAAGGTCGTAGAGGGCCTTATTGAGAAGGGCCGCGAGCGCGGCCACCTAACGTACGAGGAGCTAAACGAAGCTCTTCCCGATAACATCGTCCTCTCGGACCAGATCGACGATATTTTGACGATGTTCAACGAGATGGAAATCGAGATTGTGGACGGTTCCAAGGCGGGGGCTTCGGACAAACAGACCGAGAAAGAGGAACGTGCTACCCGGGCGGAGGAGTGGATCGCGCCGGCCACCGGCCGCGTTGACGACCCTGTCCGGCTGTATCTCCGTGAAATGGGGCGGGTACCGCTGCTTTCGCGCGAGGGCGAAGTCGCGTTGGCGAAAAAGATCGAACGCGGCCAGCAGAAAGCGCGGCGCGGCGCGTTCTACCTTTACCTCATATTCGACGAGTTCGATGCGCTGGCCAAGCGGGTTAAAGAGGGCCGCGTCAAGATGGAGGAAATCCTCGTCGTCAATACCGAGGGGCGCCTCCCGCTATGGAAGCAGCGCGAGCTGTCGGTCCAACTCGTCAAAAGCAGCGAGAAAGTGGCCGCGGCCAAGCGCGAGCTCGACCGCTTCTTCGGCCGGCTGGCACGCTGCAAGACCGGTTCCGCGGCCTACGAGCGCAACAAGGACCTTATCAACCAAATAAAGCGCACCGTCGTCGCGATTCTGGAAGAGTGTCACTTCAGCACCAGCCAGATAGACGAGTTCGCCGTTAAGGCCGAGGCGTTCCGCGACCGCATCCTCGAGAACCTGAAAGCCGTCGAGAAGTCCGAGGACCACCTCCGTATGACTCGGAGCGAAATAGCGGCGCTGTGCCGTGAGCTAAATGCCAAGGGCGCGCGCGCCGTCAAGCTGCCGCGGGGCAAGAAGTACACCCCCGAGGCCTTCGTTGACGCCGACCGCGAGATAAACAATTACCTCCGTCGCGTCCGCCGCCTCGAGCAGAAAATAAAGATGAACCACCGCGAGTACCTCGACATCGTGCGCCAGATAAAGGCCGGCCAGCGCGAGGCCTACGACGCCAAGATGAGCCTGGTCAAGGCCAACGTCCGGCTCGTGGTCTCCATCGCCAAAAAATATACCAACGGCGGCCTGCAGTTCCTGGACCTCATCCAGGAGGGCAACATCGGCCTTATGCGCGCCGTCGACAAGTTCGACTACAAGAAGGGCTACAAGTTCTCCACCTACGCCACGTGGTGGATTCGCCAGGCCATAACGCGCGCCATCGCCGACCAGGCGCGGACCATCCGCATCCCCGTCCATATGATCGAGGCCATCGGCAAGGTAGTGCGGGCGTCGCGCCAGCTCATCCAGGAGTACGGCCGCGAGCCGCTCCCCGAGGAGATAGCGGCCAAGATGCAGATGAGCGTCGAGAAGGTCCGCCGCGTCCTCAAGATAGCGCAGGAACCCATCAGCCTCGAGACCCCCATCGGCGAGGAAGAGGACAGCCACCTCGGCGACTTCATCGAGGACAAGTCCGTCATCAGTCCGGCCCGCGCCGCCGCCTACGCCCTCCTCCGCGAGCAGATGGAGGACGTGCTGGCGACGCTCTCCAAGCGCGAGGAGCGTGTCCTGCGCTACCGCTTCGGCCTGGGCGACGGCATCACCCGCACGCTGGACGAGGTGGGCGCGGTCTTCAACGTCACGCGCGAGCGCGTCCGGCAGATCGAGGCCAAGGCGCTGCGCAAGCTCCGCCACCCCACCCGCGCCAAACGCGTCAAGGCCTTCCTCGAGCTTTAACCCTCTTAAGTAGAAATGGAAATAAAAACGCCGGCCGCAAGGCCGGCGATTTTCGTGGGACAGGCATTCCTGCCTGTCATATTTTATGTAGGGGCCGACCTTCAGGTCGGCCCGTCAAGGTGGCCACACCTGAAGGTGCGGCCCTACGATAACCGCTCGGGTAGGGTTAGGTATTTCCCCGTGGGACAGGTATTCTTACTTGTCATGCCGTCGGTTGGTAACAACTAACGGCACGATTGGTAAAGAGAAAACGCCGGCCGCAAGGCCGGCGTTTGATTTTTTTTAGTGCGGATGCGTATAAAGAAAGCAGTAACTCCTGCGGATAGTTACTAACGATTTAATGATTTTTTTCCCCTAACTCCTCATCCGAAATTACCAAGAAATCGTATAGAACGTTTCCCATAACTTTTGCATATCGGTCCAATTTACCTAACGTAAGTATCCTACCTAAAGCACGTGTTAACTTTTCGAAAGCTCGAACCATGTCTTTATTTATTTGGGCGATTATTTCATCTACGTCATTCCCGTACTCTCCGTCAGTCGTGCCTATTCTTTCGAATTCTTCTTCGGGGTCTAACCCCACGGGTTCTTCTCTGAGGATTACGTTTAAGTTATAGTACCTAGACCCGATACCGAATTCGGTTAGTATTCCAAGAAGTCTTTTTAAATACTCGTCATTTTTTATATAATTAATATCTTTCTCGGCCGCTTCGCTACTCCGGGAATATTCATCAATTGCTTTTAATGATAACACATCGTTTAACAACATGCCGACATCGTGCCCGGCGTTTCCCATTTGATCGTATCGTTTTCCGTTATAAACCCAGTCTTCGTTTTTCTGGCATATAAATAATATACATTTCAATAACCTTTCATAACCGTTTGAGATTAAGAGTAGCGGTACGAAATTCAAATCGTTCGCCCCGTCTAAACGTTGTATTTCCCGAAACCCAGTTTCGATCAACCCCCGGGCAATAAACATTTCGCGGTTTATCGCGAATTTTTTGTTTCGTATTTTTACCTCTCGGTTTAACATATATCTAACCCGTCCCCAGCCGCCGCGTTTCCTCCCACAGCCGCGCCGAGAAGTCGAGCGGGCTTTCGGGGCGGCCGGCGGCCACCCAGGCCACGAAGGACCGGGCGACGTCGGGCCACGGCTTGCGGACCATCCGCCGCGCCTCTAGCCAGGCCGCCACCTCCGCCGGCACGAGCTCCGTCGCCGTCGCGCCCAGGTTCCACTTCTTGAGCGCCTCGGCGTTGCACTTCTGCTCGTACTGGCCCGCCTCCGGGACGACGTAGAGCGGCTTGCCGAGGTGCAGGCACTCCGACAGCAGCGTGAAGCCGGCGCTCGTGACGACCGCCCGGGCCGTCCGCAAGTCCTCGACGAAGCCCTCCCGCGAGAACGGCTTCACCGTCAGGTTCTCGGCGCGGGCGTCGCGCTCCGAGCGGCGCGGGTACGCGACGAAGCGGTACGGCGCGAGCGCCTCGTGGCCGAAGAGCCGGTCCAGCGTCTCGTCGCTGAAGCTCGGCAGGTATACCAGGACGTGGTCGCCGTCCTCCGGCTCGGCGTCCAGTATTACTTTGCGGATTATGGGCGGGATGACGGTCTCGTTGGTGCGCTGCCAGTGGGAGCCGAGCGGGATGTCCGCGGGCGCGTAGTAGTGGAAGACGACCTCTATCATAGGGTCGACCAGCAGCGGCCGCGGCGCCTTTCCCTGGAAGGCGTAGTTGTGCGCGATGCCGATGACCGGGACCTCGTGCGACAGGCCCCACCACGCCGTGAGCGGCTCGAAGTCGCTTACGACGAGGTCGTAGTCTCCCCTTATCTCCGCAAAATCCTCGGCGAGCTCGATCGGTTTGAAGATCTCGAGGCTTTTGCCGAGGCTGATGCGGCCCTCGTGGCGGATGTAGCTCAGGCCGTGGAACGCGCGGTAGGGCTCGAGCTCCGGCGCGCCCCTTTTGAGGCCCTCGCTCGTAGTCCCGGATATGACGAGCTCCACCTCGACGCCGGCCTTCCGCAACAGCGGGACGATGGCGTGCGTCCGCGAGAGGTGGCCGTTGCCGGTGCCCTGCGTGCCGTATAGGACCTTCATAATTACCCCTCTCCCAGGTACGCTTTGCGAACGCCGTCGTTCGCGCGCAGGTTGGCGCTGGTGTCGGCCAGCACGACGCTCCCCGTCTCCATAACGTACCCGCGGGAGGAGACCTCGAGGGCCATGGCCGCGTTCTGCTCCACCAGGAAGATGGTTATCCCCTCGGCGTTGACGCGCCGGATGGTCTCGAATATGGTCTCGACGTATTGCGGCGCCAACCCCAGCGACGGCTCGTCCAACAGCAGCAGCCGCGGCGACGCCATAAGGCCCCGGGCGATGGCCAGCATCTGCTGCTCGCCGCCGGAGAGGGTCCCGCCGCGCTGGCCGCGCCGCTCCGCGAGCACCGGGAAGAGTTCGAAGACGTGCTGGAGGCGGCGCCGGCCGTCGCCCCCGCCCCGCGCGAAGGCGCCCATCTCCAAATTCTCGGCCACCGACATCCGCGGGAATATCCGGCGGCCCTCCGGCACCTGGACGATGCCGCGGGCGACTATCTTGTCCGGTTTGAGCGCGGTGATGTCGTCGCCGTCGAAGTACTTGCGGCCGGCCTTCGGCTTCAGGATGCCCGATATCGTCATGAGCGTAGTGGACTTGCCGGCGCCGTTGGCGCCGATGAGGCATACCACTTCGCCCTCGTCGACTTCGAGCGTGACGCCGCGCAGCGCCTTGATGGGGCCGTACGCGACGCTCACGTCGTCGAGTTTGAAGAAGGGGCCGTCGTTCACGGTATTCGTCCTTCGCCGCCGCGCTTGAATTCGTCCACCAACGCGGCCAGCTTTTCGGCGTTTTCGCAATTGGCGTACGTGACGCCGCGGGTAGTTTCGATTTTTACGCCCGGGCCGGAGCCGGTAATCCATCCGCCGCCCCCGCCGCCGAGGCGTATCCCGGTTCCGCCGAAGCGCCACCACTTGATTTCGTGGGGTTGCACCGAGTATATCTTATCGAGCGGGATGCGCTTCTTAATAATCGCGTACGCGAGCACTATTTCGCGGCCGTCGAACGTAACGACGAGCCGGCGGAAGACCGCGGCCACGAGTACGAGTATCACGAGGATGGCCGTCCCCGTTGCGTACGCTACCGCCGACCCCGGGGTCCCGCCCGGCGTAATTATCAGTAAAGCGCCGATCACGGGTACGAGAGCGAGAGGAATGTATGTGTTCATTTTCGAGAAGGCCGAGCTGCGGAATAAGGCCGCCTTCGCCATCCGCCCGCTGTCGCTGCTATCTCTCATTCCGAGACGAACTTCTCCCCCACGGGAATTAAATACAACGGCAGATAGTCGTCTCCCAATCCCAACACGTCGAGCAGGTCGCCGTCGCGGAAGGCGCCCATGGGGCAAGCGCCGAGGCCGAGGCCTTCCGCCGTCAGCAATATGTTCTGGCCTATGTGGCCGGCCTCGATCGTGCAGTACCGCTCCGCCCGGTCGCGATATTTGACGGCGCTTATGGAGGGTTTTGCGACAACTATTATTATCCCCGGCGCGCGTTTGAGCGGCGCCTGGTCCAGGCCGGCGCGGGCGAGGTCGCGGCGGACGTCGCCGTCGACTACCTTCGCCAGGCCGTGGCGGCGCGGCTCGTAGCGCCACAGCGCGACGTCGTCGGCGTAGTAGAGGAACGTCGGGTAGAGCGCCCCGGCCGACGGCGCGGTGCGCAGGCCGCGCTCGGAAGTTATGCCCTGGCCGGCCCAGAGGAGATGCGCCACCTCCTCGGCCGTCAACTTGCGGTCGCCGTAGGTCCGCGTCGAGCGGCGCGCGGCTATGGCCTCGTGGAGCGGCAGGCCGCCCTCGCACGATACCGCCGGCAACGCGCGGAAGTCGGCGGCCTCCGGGTTGGCCTCCTTCTCGGCGGCGGCCGTAAGGGGTGGAGGGCACGTCTCCTTCGGCTTCTCCTCGGCCTTGCCGCCGCAGCCGGCGCTGAGTATCAGCGCCGCCGTCGCCGTAAACAATAACCCCCGCATATTAGTGGGCCTCCTTGCTCGCCTTCGTGCCCAGGTACGCCTCGATTACGCGGGGGTCGTTCTGGACCTCTTCCGGGCGGCCGGCGGCGATGGCCTCGCCGTGGTCCAGCACGACGACGCGGTCGCAGACGTTCATGACGAGCTTCATGTCGTGCTCGATGAGAAAGACGGTAACGCCGGTGTCGCGTATCTCGCGTATAAGCTCCAATAGCTCGTTCTTCTCGGTGGGGTTGAGGCCCGCGGCGGGCTCGTCGAGAAGGAGCAGTTCGGGCTTCGAAACCAGCGCCCGGGCTATTTCGAGGCGTCGCTGGAGGCCGTAGGGGAGCGACGCCGCCTTCCATTCCTCCTTCCCCTCCAGCGCGACGAATTTAACGGCGGCGAGCGCCGCCTCGCGCACGCGGCCCTCGTCATGGCGGTAGCGCGGCGTAAGGAACACCGCGTCCGCCACGCCCACGCGCGACATGCGGTGGCCGCCCACCTCGACGTTCTCCAGGCTCGTCATCTCGTCGAAGAGGTTGATGCTCTGAAAGGTGCGGTAAAGGCCGCGGTCCGCGATCTGGTCCGGGCGGACGCCGCCCCTGGGCGCGAACGCGACGCCCACGACGGTGAAGGCCAGCGCGACGGCCAGCGACGCGGCGCCCGCGCCCGCCGGCGTGAACAGGTAGCGTTCGCCGAGGGCGAAGGCCGCGACCGTGCAGGCCAGCGCGGCGACCGAGAAGAACGGCAGCCACCGCGCGCGCCTCTTGGCGCGGGCGATGACCTTGCCGCCGTAGCGCACGACGCCGGCGGTGGGCGGATATATCCCCGTGATGGCGTTGAAGAGCGTCGTCTTGCCGGCGCCGTTGGGGCCTATAAGGCCGACGATCTCGCCCTCGGCGATGGCGAGGCTCACGTCCTTGAGGGCGGCGAGGCCGCCGAAGTTCTTGCTCAACTTCTCGACTTGTAGAAGCTCGGCCATTTACTCGGGTAGTTTTATCAACTCGGCCCTTATGGGTTGCCCGGAATATTTTACCGGGTCGACGCCGAAGTATTTGAACGTTGCCGGCGCGACGTCCATAAGGTCGTCGCAGCGGGAGGCGAATTCCTCGTGGCCGGCGCCGGCGGCCAGCAGCGGGACCGGGTTCTTCGTGTGCGAGCGCGTCGACAGGTCCTCGACGTTGCCGTGGTCGCTCGTCAGTATCAACAGGTAGCGCTCAAGGTCGTAATAATTTATCACGGCGCCCAGCGCGGCGTCAACGTCTTCCAGGTAGCGGACCGAACGCGCCATGTTTTGGCGGTGACCGGCGAAGTCGGTGAGGAAATATTCGTAGAGGGTGAAGTCGTGGGCGAGGGCGATGCGGCCTAGCGCTTCGCCGGCTCGAGCGGGCGTCATCAGCACCGCGTCGTCGCCGCGCCGCCGCGCGTACCGCCCGGTCAGGTCGAAGTAGACGGCCTCGCCGCGGTTGAACGTCGCCGTGTCGCGGAAGCAGCCCTCGCCGTAGTAGGCCATGGCCGACGTGCACGACATCGGCGCCTCGCCGGCGACGTAGCGCGGGATGGAGGCGGTGGAGTAGGCGTTGGCGAACGTGGCCTTCAGGCCCGCGCGGCACAGGACGGGGATAAGGCCGTGTTTGTACAGCACGCTTTTGAGGAGGCGGTTGGGCCGGCCTTCCTTGTGGCGGCCTATGAGCTTGGCGGCGTTTACGCCGGTGAAGAGCGCCGTCTGGCCGGTGGCGGACTGCGGCAGGCCGGGGACGCCCAGCGTGGCGTCGAGCGGCACGAGCGTCGCTCGCTCGCCGCGGACGCCCTCCCGCCAGACGGCCATATCTATCGGCCCGACGAGGCTCTCGAGGTGGGGCAGCCGCGCGACGAGCAGCGGGTTGATACTCGCGTCCGCCGGCCCGATGCCCACGCCGTCGACGAAGAGGAATAACAACTTTTTGTCGGCTTTTTGCGGGGAACTCATTAAGGTTGGGTCTTCCCGTACCGTAATACTATTCGATTCACCCCGTCCGTTTCTTGATGTGGCGCCAGATGACGCGGTCGAGGACGCGCGCCGGCGTCAGCGCCACCTTCTGCCCGGGCGGCAGCTTCTCGTTGGCGGCGTCGT
>CBFCYS010000079.1:0-11482 GCA_965602215.1 uncultured bacterium | reverse complement strand
GGGGCCTCATCCGCCGAGACGTACTCCAGCTTCTTCGACTTGCTCCATTTAATTTCGGAATGTCCTAGATAAAGGTAGGCCCTTATTATTTTTCCCCTTGACATTGCCCAGTAAAGTGCTATAATTATAATGCTTCGAACGGGAACACCGTAACTATGGTAGGCGGGGCTTGCGATTGTGCGCGTCGGGGTGGTTGGTGGGCCCTTGGTGTAATCGGAAGCACGACTGCCTATCAAGTAGTTAGGTACGGGTTCGAATCCCGTAGGGTCCACTCCCTTTCAAACCATACCGAGAATCCTCGACCAACGCAAGAAATATTACTTGACACGTAACCGGTTGTGTGCTATAGTGGAATAGCTTGATAGGCAGTGTGCTTCGCCGAAGGCATTCCCCAATTAGGGAGTGCTTTCGGCTTTTTTGAGCCCCCGTCATTTTCATAACGGTAACTTCTGGTCCTTTTCGCGCTCCCTTTTAACGCGGCCGGCTTTCTTCAACGTCCCGCTGGTGTCGGGGAGGTCCGGCCGCTTGCCGGCGAAGTAATCCTCGACGGTGAAGACCTGGACCTTGGGGTAACTCCGCTCGACATTAGGCATCTGAAAGCGGCCCGCGCCGGCGGCCGCGGCCGCCGCGAGCAGGAGAATTGTAAGTACCTTAATTGACCTCCGCACCGTCTTCCACCCTTCGCTCACTCCTCTTTGAACCGCCACTCGAAGCCGCGGCGGAACTTCTCGCCCGCTATTATTAATTTCACGCTGCCGCGGGGCGCGTCTCCCCACGGGTTGTCGAAGGCGACCTTATAGATTTTACGGTAGGCCGCGATTTCGTCGGCGTCGCGAGTGACAGCCGGCGGGGGTTTTTTATTTGCGGCGTCGCCGAAGGTCCCCCCCGCCGTACCAAGGGATATAGGCCTGACGGTTATATCGCGGAAAGCGGCGTCCGGCTCGCCGAGGTAAGTCGGGTTTTGCTTTACGCCGCCCCGGAGCAGGTAGACTTCCCAGCGCGACGGGTCGGCGAGGTTGGCGGCCGCTTCGTCGCGCACGCCGACGGCGACGAAGAAGACCAGTACGTTTTCAAACAACGCTCTCGCTTTTTCGGCTTTATCTTCGAGGACGACGGCGGGGATTTGTTTTCGGGCCGCGTCCTTCCTCAACCGCGCGCAGTGGACTTCCCAGCCGTAGAACAGCGCGCCGACGTGGCCTACGGGGGCGTTGCGTCGCGCCGAATCCCAGCTGAGCGTATATCGCTCGAGCACCGCCGTGAGTTCGTCGTCGCTCGCGGCGACGTCAACGTCGAGAGTGAAACACGGCATTAACGCCGACCGCGTCCACTTAACATTATCTCCCGCCCCGGCGGCCGCGGCCGTCGCGAGCAGGAGAATTGTAAGTACCTTAATTGACCTCCGCACCGTCTTCCTCCCAAAAGTAACGCTGCGAAAAAATTTTACGCCGCCAGGACTCGAACCTGCGACCTACGGCTCCCTTAGGCCGCGGGGGAGGGTGGGAGACGGCGCGCGACGCCGGCGACGCGGGCGGGTTGCTTACCTGTTTTTACCGTAGCCCACGTGGCCCGGCTCGACCTTATGCTCTTTCACTTTCTTTTTCGTTTTCTTCTTTTTCTTTCCGCCTTTTTGGTCCCTTCCGCGGTCTCTACCTTTAGCCATTAGTTCCTCCGTAACGCCGTCGCCGGCGCCTTCGACGCGCCCGGGCGACTAGCGGTCCTCGTTATGCCGGAAATAACCGCGGCCTGTCTCCCGCCGGGACTTTCCTCAAGTCCTTATGGGCGCCGCTTTCGACGAGGACTTCATACACCCCCGTCGAGCTCCTCTATAACCTCGTCCAGCGTTTTATATTTAAGCGCGCGGTGCTTCAACGCCTCCAGCTCGGCCAGGTCCTCGGCGCGCTCGAGTAGCGCGCGGTATTCGTCGATGTCCAGTATAACCGCGGCGGGCTTGCCGTCGCGTACGACGACCGCCGGCCCGTCCTTTTTGTTCTTGCGTCTCATACGCCGCCTCCTGCGGCTCGGCGGGGCTTGGGCGCCCCTTCCGGATTTGCGCCGGACAGGATTCGAACCTGCGACCTACGGCTCCGGAGGCCGTCGCTCTATCCAGCTGAGCTACCGGCGCGTCGATATGGGGTGGGCGAGGGGATTTGAACCCCCGGCCTCCAGATCCACAGTCTGGCGCTCTAACCAGCTGAGCTACGCCCACCGTCTTCCGTATAATATAACTTATTTGAGTGGCGAAGTAAAGGGCGGCCCGGGCTGAAAATGGTGCGCCGCCCCGGGGTAGGGGCGGCGCTAATGCGAATGTCACTTGCCGAGCCGGGCGGGTCCGGCCCGGGATCGGCCTGGATTATTTAAAGGCTACGACGTCGAGAAACCACTCCTCCATCCGGTACGAGGAGAAGTCGACGTCCGTCGCCGCCAACACGTTGAGGCCGGGCTCGAGGTCTATAGCTTTCGTAAGGTACACGCGGCACTGCTCGGCGTCGGCGACGGAAGCCCAGTAACACGCGAAATTGTAGTGATTGCCCGCTATTTCGGGGCCGAAGCGGATCGACTTCCGAAACGCCGTCTCCGCCGCCGCCTTCCGGCCCATCGCCTGGTAACACACGGCCTGGGCGTTATAACCGTGGGGGCTGTCGGCCTCCAGCTCGAAGATGTCGCCGGCGGCCGCGAGCGCCTCTTCGTACCGGCCGAGGCGGGTTAACGCCAGGCTCCGGCCCAGCAACGCCCGGACCTCGCCGGGTTCGATTTCGAGTGCCTCGTCGAAAGCCCGCAACGCGTTGGCGTAGCGGCCGGCGCGTAGGAAGTCCTTGCCGAAGGTAATGAGCGTTTGCGTGCGGATCTCCCGCAATTTCTTTTCGCTGATATCGGTCGAAAAAGGCATCAAGCCTTCACCTTTCCGTATATCTTGCCCGAGCGGCGGCTGTTCGGGTACAGGCTTAGGCATCCGGCGTCCTCCCGGGAACCGGACGCCGTCGTTCCTGAGTTCGAGCCCAGGGCGGCCGTCGCGTATAAATCAACGCGGCTAACATCACTTTATATATATAACCGTTATTTATTGGGAAAGACTGCTCAAAAATGCTCGATACTGCCCAAATTCGCCTGCGCGAGGTAGTAGAAAAACGGCGCCGGAGGGACGCCGTTTTCGTTGCGGGGGGAGCTCGCGGGCCGGGTGTTACCCGGCGGTCTCCTCCGGGAGGGGGACTCGCGATACCATCACCAGGTCCGCCACCGCCTCCCCTTTTTCGTTGCGGAGGATTTCGCCGCGGACGCTGAGCCGCCATTTCCCGCCGTCGGGGGTATTCACGTCGAGTTCGTACGCCGGGATGTCCTCGCCGGCGAGGCGGCGGGCGAAGGCGGCCAAGGTCTTCTCTTTAACGTCGTCCGGTACGAACGGGAAGACGTCGAATTTCTTCCCGATAATATCTTGCCGGCGGAGGCCGAACCAGGCGTAGGCGTTAACGTTAACGTCCAGGACCGTCCCCTGGGGGTCCAACACGATTACGGCCTCCGGCGAGAGCTCGAAGAGCGCGTGGTAGCGCTCCTCGCTCGCGCGCAACGCCTCCTCCGCCTGTTTGCGTTCGGTGACGTCGCGGGCGACGGCCAGGATCCCGATAGCCTTATCGTTTGGATCTCGAAGGAAAATTGCTTTAGCCTCGACATGTACGCTGGAGCCGTTTTTCCGGATTAGTTCCACGCCCACCGTCCGCGACCTCTTCAGATCCTGTGTCCCCGCCGCCTCTGCGGCTATTTCTTCCGCGAGAGTTTTCGCGGCGATCTTAAAGGAGGCCGGGGTCGAGATTTCTTTCAGCGTTAGGGCCGTCATTTCCTCGACGCTGTACCCCAGCAGCGGCGTAACAGAAGGGCTGATATAAGTGAACCGTAGGCTAAGATCCATAGTGAGGATTACGTCCGAAACGTTATTGGCAAGTAGGCGGTAACGTTCCTCCGATTTCCGTAGCGCCTCCTCCGTCCGTTTGCGTTCGGTGACGTCGCGGAAAATGCCCCGCGTCGAGACGGGCCGGCCCTCGTCGAAGCGGCAACTCGCGCTTCCCTCCACGACGACTTCGCGGCCGTCCTTCGTTACGAAGACGGCTTCGACGTTGTCCAGGCGCTCTCCCGCGAGGACGCGCTCGAACGATTCTCGACACCCTGCCCGGCTCGCGGGATGGATAATGTCGAATAAATTGAGTTCCGATAATTCGTCGTCGTCGAAACCGAGGGCCTCATTCCACGCGCGGTTAACGTATAAGAACCGCCCCTCGGGCGTAACGCTTTGGATCAGGTCGTTGGCGTTTTCGAACAGGTCCCGGTATTTCGCCTCGCTCTCGCGGAGCGCCTCCTCCGCCCGTTTGCGCTCGGACACGTCGCGGGCGACGTGCACGCTACCCGCCAGTTGCCCTTCCGCGTCGCGTATCGGCGACGTCGTAACGACGAATTGCGCGCCCAGGCGCTCCTCGTAGAACTCCGTCTCGTGCTCGCGGCCGTCCTCCAAAAGTTTCGCGTGGGGGCAGAACGCGGGGGGCTCCTCCGTCCCGTGGAAGAGCGTATAGCATTTGAGGCCCACGCATTCCTTCGGCGTCAAACTCGCTCGTCGGGCCGTCGCCTCGTTTACGCGGAGGACGCGGTATTCGTCGTCTATCAGGGTCACCAGGTCCGGGACGGCGTCGAACGTCCGCCGCCATTCCTCGTTGGCCCGGACCAGCGCCTCCTCCGCCCGCTTCCGCGCGGTTACGTCCGTGACGATTCCGAGGATGGCGCGCTCGCCCTCGTACGCCATGAGTTTGGTCGTAATAAGAGCTTCGAGCCGTTGGCCGTCCTTCGTTACCAGCGTATACTCGTACGGTTCGACGTCGTCGCCCCGGGAATGCGCGGCGAAAGCCCGCTGTACGGACTCCCGCGAGGCGGGCGCGATCAGCGTGAGGAAGTCGAAGTCCGGCGCGCGGAACTCCTCCCGCGCATACCCCATCTCCTCTTCGCACTTCTCGTTGGCATAGACGACTTTCCCGCGGGAGTTTATGAAGATCATGTTGGGCGATTGCTCGGCGAGGTTCCGGAACTTCTCCTCGCTCTCGCGGAGCGCCTCCTCCGCCCGTTTGCGTTCCGTATTGTTCAAAACGTACGCTTGAACCGCCGGCTTGCCGTCGTACGTGATAGTCTGGGCTATGGAGGTGACATTCAGCGGCGAACCGTCTTTACGGACCATAACCTGTTCGCTCAGTTCCCCTAATTCTCCCCCTCGGGCGTATACGACCTCAATCTCTTCCGCGAGTTGTACCTGATAATCGGGATGCACGAACTCCATTATCGGCCTCCCGACCACCTCCTCCGCCGAGGCATACCCGGTCATTCGGACCATGGCCGGATTCAGGAACGATACTTTCCCCTCTTGATGGATAACGATGCCGGCGGGCGAGTGTTCGAAAATATCCCGGTATTTCTTCTCCGACTCCGCCAGGGCCCTCTCCGCCAGCCGGCGCTCGGTGATGTCGCGGGCCGAAACGAGCAGGCCGCTGACCTCCCCCGCCGCGTCGAAGATGGGGGCTTTCGCGACTTGCAGCCACCACGTCGTCCCGTCGGCGTCGGCGGCTTCCCGCTCCAGAATATGCAGTTTGCCGGAGGCGACGACCTCCTCGTCGCTCCGCCGATAAACCTCGGCCGCCGCCTGCGGGAAGACGTCGAAGTCCGTTCGGCCGATGAGCTCTTCCTCCCGCTTCCCGATGAAATGGCAGAAGGCGGGGTTGACGGCCTGGTAGACGAAGTCCCGGTCCAGCAGGACGAGGAGGTCCGGCGTGACGGTAGTGATCGTCTGCAGCTGGTTCCGCTGTTCCTCCAATTCCTTTTCCGCGCGCGCGCGTTCGGTTATTTCCCGTTCCAGGCCGGCGTTGACCTCCCGCAGTTCGGCCGTACGCGCCTCCACCAGATCCTCCAGGCGGTCCCGGTGGACCCGCAATTCCGTCTCGGCCTGCTTCCGCTCGGTGATATCGCGGACCAGTACGACGAAGCGGCATTCCGGGTCGCGGTGGTCGCCCCGGGACGAGATGGAAAGCTCGAACCAATGGACGCCGCCCGGTAGCTCGAGCTGGTACTGCCCCCCGGAGTGGGAGCCGGTTTCGGCGGCCTCGGCGAGGGATTCCCCCGTCACGCGCGCCGCGCCCGGCGGGAGGACTTCTCCGGCTTCCCGTCCCAGGAAGTCCTCCGGGATAGTATAAAGCTTTTCTTTGTCGGGGGCCCGGAAATCGTAAATACGGCCGTTGCGGTCCACCTCGAAAAGTAGGTCGGGCAGCGCGTTCAGCGTCGCGGTCAGGCGTTCGTGGGCTTCCTGCCGGGCGGCCTCGGCCTGTACCGCCTCGGTGACGTCGCGGCTCACGCCCCGCACGCCGGCGAACTCGCCGGCCGCGTCGAACGCCGGCTCGGCGTCCGTTTCCAACCACCGCCGCGAACCGTCCCGGTGCACGAAGCGGCAGCGGAACCCCTTCATCACGGACCCGCGGCGCCGCACCGCGCCGAAGGAGCGTCCGAAGCTCTCCGCGTCCTCGGGCGCGACCGCGAATTCGGTCGGCGCGAACCCCGTGAAGTCGCCGGGGTCGTAACCCAGGATATGGCGCGAGCGGGGGTTGGAGTACGTGAACTCGCCGACGGCGTTCGTTTCCCATATCCACGCCGGAACCTGTTCCACGAGCCGCTGGTACTTTTCCTCGGCCGAACGGAGCAGCTGCTGGATGCGGGCGAATTCCTCCTCCTCCACGCCCAGCGGGAACACCGCGTACCGCTGACCGGCCGCCCGGCCGCCGAGGTTCGAAACCGCCGTCGGCAGCTCGTCGCCCCCTACGATTAGCGCTTGCGGCGCGGCGCCCGCCCCCGGAGCCGACTCCGGCCGGGGTTGGGCCTCCAGCCACCGGTCGATGTCGGCGACGTGGGCCCGCACGCTCCCGCCCACGCGGAAGACCGGGAGGCCTTTGTCCCGGGCCTGGCGGCGGGCGGTGGAAGAGGCGCAGCGCAGGTACGCCGCGATCTGCTTCCACCCGACGAGGAGATTAGAGTTGTTTTCGGTCATGGTTCCCTGACCCCCGTGCGGTTAACGGTTACCCCGGGCGGTAAACGGTTAGGGAGGCGACCACCGCCGCCTCCCTCCGTGCGCGCCCGGCAGGACTCGAACCTGCGGCCCGCGGCTTAGAAGGCCGCTGCTCTATCCAGCTGAGCTACGGGCGCTTCGAGTCATTATAGCATATTCGACGCCGGGGGGAAGGCCGCGAGGCCGATTTTTCCCTTGTCCGCGCCGGTTAAATATATTACCTTCGGCCTTACGATTACCCGCCAACCATAGGAGGTAAAGCTTTGAAGAAAACGTTAGCGCTCGCCGTTGCTTGTTTGTCGTTCGCGCTGGTTTTGTCGTGCGGCGACGACGGCAACGGCAACGGCTCGACCCCCGCGCCCACGTGGAAAGAAGTGGTAGTAAACGCCGCGGTGCCGGCCGTGGCCACTTCCGTCGTCATGGCAAGCGACGGCACCGCTCACATAGCGTTTATGGACAACACCGGCGTATCGTCGGTGGTCTACGCCACCTACAAAGATAACAGCATGTCGGTGCGGGTCGTGGGCTCGAGCGGCATCGGCCGAGCGCACGGCGCGACGCTTGCCCTCGACGGCGGCAACGCTCCCCACATCGCCTTCTACGGCGGCCCGCCGACCTCCAACCTGTTCTACAATAATATGCGCGGCTCCGGCTTCGTTACGGTGGACGACGACGGCAAAGTCGGGCGCTGCCCCTCGATTCAGGCCGACGCCGCCAGGCACCCCCACATATCCTACTACGACGCGTCGCAAGGGGATTTAAAGTACGCCCGCTTCGGCGGCAAGAAGTGGCGCGTGGAGGTCGTCGACGGCTCGGCCGACGTCGGCCTGTACTCGAGCCTTAAGCTGGATACGGACGACGACTCCCACGTAGCGTACTACGACCGGACCAACGGCTCGCTGAAGTACGCCTGGAGCGAGAAAGGTTTTTGGGACTTCGAGACGGTGGACGACGCCGGCGACGTCGGCAAGAGGCCGGCCCTCGCCCTCGACGGCGCGGGCAACCCCCACATCCTGTACAACGACGCCGACAACGGCCGCCTCAAGTACGCGACGCGCTCCGGCGGGACGTGGCAGAAGACGCCGCTCAGCTTCGCGGTGGCCGGCAATACCGGCGCGGCGCTGGCGCTGGATTCCTCCGGCCAGCCGCACGTCGCGTTCTACAACGTCTCGGCCAAGAACGTCACGTACGCCCACAAGAAGGGCGGCGATTGGGCCACGAGCGTCGTCGCGAGCAGCTACGACGGCGGCGGCAGGTGCGCCCTGGCGCTGGGCTCGGACGGCAAACCCCACGTCACGTACTACGACCCGGGCGCGGCCTCCGTCTACTACGCGTACATGGAATAGGCTCCCGCTCGACGCTATAAATTTACCTGTAAGAAGCCCGGCCGCGAGGCCGGGTTTTTTTCGCGATACGCGTACCGCCGCTACTCCTCGTCCCTCCCGGGCCAGAAGTACGGCAGGTCCGGCGGCTCGCGCCAGCCGAAGCGGCCGTAATGCGCCGGGTCCTTGCGCAGCAGGTTGGAGCGGTGGCCGGCGTGCAGGCGCTCGTCGCCGAGCCACGGCGGCAGCTCGACGGGGACCTTCACGCGCCGCCGACGGATGTTGTTGCGGTAGCCGCGCCGCACCCACTCCGCGCACATAACGTTGAGGTAGGCCGCGAGCGCGTTCTCGTATCCGCGCCACATCTTGACGGCGGGGTGGTGACGCCAGCCGCCCGAGGTCCGGCGCCGCAGCGTGCGCAGGATGATGAGGGCCTCGAGGCGCTGGTTGCCCAGCCGCCGCCAATCCAGGCAGCGCGCCGTCTCGTCAAAGTCGGCGTAGGGGAGGAAGGTTTGCATAAACGGAGATATTTATTCGAGGCGCGAATTAACGGCGGCGGATATTTTTTCGATGCAACCGGGGAGGTCTTTTTGTATTTGGTGTTTCCAGAGCCTGATTACACGCCAACCGCTGCGCCTTAGCTTCGCGAAATTGTTCCTGTCCCGTTCGCGGTTTATAGCGATCTTTTTTTGCCAGAATTTCGATACTTTTTTCTTCCACGCGGGGAAGCGGTAACCATGCCAAAAGTCGCCGTCGATGAAAACGGCGACTCTTGGGGATACGAAAACTAGGTCGGGTGTTCCCGGTAATTTTTTAACGTGTTTACGAAACCGAAAACCTCTTTTATGTAGTTCGGATCTTACTAATACCTCTAAGTACGTGTCGCGGTTTTTGACGCGCGACATACAACGTTGACGTTGTTCGCGAGTAAGGTTATCAGTCACCTTTTTTTTCTTTTGGTTTTACTTTTTCGGCCTGCTTTATATATTCAGCGACTTGGGGGCCTATGCCGGTTTTTCTTTTTTCCGTGCCTCTGTACGAAGTACCCGAAGTTAGAACTTCCCTCGTTTGAGCGAGTTCTTGTTCTTTCCGATTAAAGTCGGGGTGTCCGACATCGCTTTCTAAAAGCGCACGATAGTGTTCGTAATGGTTTCTTGTCCTCTCACATATTTCGTTCCATTCTTTTATATCTATATCTCTACGTTCTTGCCAATTAACGAATGTATTATCGGAAATGTTCCTTCCGCCACCATATACCATAAGCATAGTGATATTACGCCTTGCTTTCCCCAATCTCTCTTGATATTTATCTAAACGGGAAAGGTCATCCAATTCTAATGCGTGGCCGGGGCGTTTTATTTCTATGACTACGTATTTACCTTCCCCGGTCAACGCGAGGAAATCGTACCTCATCCGGGCATCTTCATCGGAGATATCTTCTTCGTTCCACTCCCTCAATTGTTTAGTTAAAGATTTTTCTTCCGCTAACACTTGCCATTCCGGGTTTAATAACCAAGGAAAACGCGCGAGTAAGTCATGTAGGTTATCCATCCCGATTTTTGCGGCAGTTTCAGGCGTATCTGTTTGTATCATTTTATGGAATTTATCTACTATATCCAACCTACCTTTAACGATCTCTAATATCGCGCGGCTTTCTAATACGCGCCACTCGTATAAGTGTTCAAGAAGTTGCGTTAGTTTTTCGGCGTCGTCGCCTATTTCTTCGATATCTTTAATTACGTCGTGGAATTGCCGGAATTCGTACGCGCCGACTAAAGCACCAGCAAGTTCTTTTGCTCTAGGGGATTCGTCTTGGATTTTACCGAGTATATTTAGAAAACGCGTAATTTGATTTTGCGAGGGTTTGTCCAACCTTACAATACGCCTGCGGATTATGTCGTCCTTTAAAATCCAATTAGTAAAATCCTTACCTCTAAACTCTATGCATTCTATTAATACGTCGCGCGATAAACGCTCCCCCCATTTAAGTAATCCGGTTATTAATTCCTCGTCCCAATCTATCTCTTGTCTATCCGTCGATATTATATCTGATTCGTCGTCAGTGCCTGAATCTATAAAATCCGCTTCTATCTCGCCCGTCACATAACGAGTCGCGTGCTGGCCGGAAGCCGTTCCTTCAACGTTGAAAAAGAAAGGTGGAGCTTGAACGGTTTTACCGCGCGCGTATATAACGAATCCTCGTAACTCCTTTGTAGGTATTGGTTTCTTAGAAAATGCATAGAAATATTTAACTTTATACCCATCCTCTAATTCAGCTTCAGCGAAACCGTCTTCAGGATAGCGGTGTATAACGTTTAAATCCGGTTCTTTTAGTTCGACATCGTTAACGTATATTTTCATCCTGCCTTTTACGTACCTACTGAATCTTCGCGCTAAAGCGAACCGGACTTTATCGATATCGGGTGGGGTTTTATGTTTCAAACGTTCGAGGGTAATTAAAGTACCTTGGGGATTATCAGAGGGGACCGAACCGTATATTTTACCTCCTATCCCTACGTCTCCGGCTTTTCTATCGTCTAGTTTTAATTCTTCCAAATCTAAAGTAAACTCCGTTGTTTCGGCGTCCCGCCAAGTATATACGGTAATTCTCGAAGCGATACCGAACCCGGCTAATTTCCCTATTCCTTTCCTACCTATAATCGGTCGGTCCCCTACACGATCGTCCCCGTACTTCCTCCTATTGCGTCCCACGATTAAGTATTCTTCTTCGACGGTTTTTGGGTTCATTCCGAAACCGTCGTCAAGTATCGTTATTCTGCTTTTATCTTTATTGTAGGAATCCTTTTCAGGTAGGTCTACGAATACGTTTCCGGCACCGGCATCCCAGCAGTTAGCGATTAATTCGGCTATCGCTGTTTCGCGGCGCTTATACATTTGCGCGCCCAAATGCTCGAGGGTTCTACCTAATACCGTAATATAGAATTCGTGGGAACGCGCTTTTTCCCGAGATAATGTTATTTCCATGGTACCCTCCTTAAACAGTAATATTACCCGTAAGAACCTTTCCTATCCTATATATAAACCCGGGCGGCCACGCATTCCCGATCATCTCCGCCGTAGC
>CBFCYS010000078.1:0-11557 GCA_965602215.1 uncultured bacterium | reverse complement strand
TCGACGAGCTTCTTGAACTTGCGCCCCTGCACCAGCGTCATCTGGTTAAGGCGCGTCGCCTGCGACTTGAGCTGCTTAACCGAGCACTCCTCCGGGCAGTTGTCGTCTATGTTCTGGTTGCCGAAGTTCTCCATTTTCCAGTTGCAGAAGATACACTGCGGCGCGGCCATACGTCCTCCTTTGCCTCGAGCTGCGGGGGAATTTAAATCGGCTTAGATAAACCTCTCGTAAAACGCTATATGCTTCTTCGCTATCGCTTCCCAGGTGAACTCGCGCGCGACAGTCTCGCGGCCGGCGGCGACGAGCCGGGCCGCCAGCTCCTCGTCGGTCGTCGCCCGCAGCAGCGCCGCCGCCAGCGCCTCGGCGTCGGACGGGTCCACCAGGAGGGCGTCGCGGCCGTCCCGAAGGTAGCGGGCCAGGCCGCCGAGGTTGGTCGCGACGACGGGGGTCCCGCAGGCCATAGCCTCCAGCGCCGTCATGCCGAACGGCTCGAACCGCGACGGCAGCACGAACGCCCGGGCGCGCCGGTAAAAGTACGGCAGGTCGTCGTCCGTGACGTAGCCGGCGAACGTGACGCGCTCGGCTACGCCGTGGCTCGCGGCCAGGTTGCGGAGTTCCTCCAGGACCAGCCGCTCGCGCTCCTTCGGGGCCGCGGAGCCGCCGCCGATGACGAGCGCCATGTCGGCCTCGCGGCCTACGCGCGCGAACGCGTTTATAAGGAAGTCGAGGCCTTTGTTGGCGTCGATGCGGCTGAGCGAGAAGACGTACGGCCGCTCGGTGCCGGCGACGGCGCGGCCGTCGTCGCCCGGGTTGAACGTGGCGGTGTTCACCCCCGGCGGGATGACGACCATGTTCTCGCTCTCGACGCCGTAATATTCCTTGTACTTCTCGACGCTCGCCGGGTTAGTGACGGTGATGCCGGCGGCGGCGGCGAAGACGCGCTTCTCCTCGGCGACGCGCTCCTCGAAATGGTAGACACGCTCCATCTCGGCCGGGTCGCCGCCCATGCGCTCCCGCTTCCAGGCGCCCAGCGAGTGCGACGTGTGGACGAACGGTATCCCCAGCCGCGGCGCGAGCAGCCGGCAGACGTACCCCGCGTCCCAATAGTGCGAGTGGAGGAGCTGGTAAGTCAGCCCTTCGTCCTTTATGTACCGCTCGCAGTTGTCGGCGAACTCGGGCCAGTGGGGGCGCATCTCCTCCTTGATTACGAACTCGCCCGGGCCGCAGGGGACGCGGACGATGCGGACGCCGTCGCTCACCGCCTCGAGCGGAGGCCGCCCCTCGAACCGGCGGGTGTAGAGGTCGACCGCGACGCCCAGCGCGGCCAGCGCCCGGGAGAGCTCGAGGACGTACGTGACCTGGCCGCCGGTGTCGGTGTCGCCCAGCCGGGGCGCGGCGTCGACGTAGCCGTGAACCGAGAACATGCCGAGGCGCTCGAGGTTCATACTTTCACCGCCGTTACCGAGTAGTCGTCGTTTATGATGATGTCGGCCCCTTCCTTGAGTGTGGAGATGAACTCGTGCTCCCGGGCAAGGACGCGTTCCAGGAAGTCGTCCTGGCCTTCGCGGCCTCGCTCCGCCCGGGCCCCCGCCGTGGCGCGGAAGTCGCGGTCGATGAAGACGCGGCGGCCTACGTTCGTCAGCGACGTGGCGTACGTCCCTTCGACGATGACAAGCTTGACGCCGGCGAGCGAGACCCTTTCGCTCGTTAGCTTATCTTCTTCGAACAGCGACAGCGGCTTCTCGAGCTCGGTCAGGCTCGCGTCGCGGGCGCGGGCCAGGTGCTCGTCCAAGAGCTCGAGCCGGACCTCGCCCGGGCCCACCCACGCGAAATCGTCGAGGCGCTTGCGGTGATTGGCCTTGGGCGGCAGGACGAAGTAGTCGTCCTGCTGGAGGACGAGGGCGTGGGCGCCGTCGTCGCCGGCCAGGCGGGCCAGCTCCGCGGCGATCTCGGATTTGCCCGAGCCCGACTCGCCGCCGACGGCGACGACGAAGCGGCCGGGGGCGCGCTTGATTTCGCCGGCCAGGAGGCCGTAGACGGCGCGGGCCGCGGCGGTATGGTGGGGTTTGATTATTAGGACGTCGCCCTGCATAAAAATGCGTCGCCGTTGCGTTAACGCCGGCGACGGAGACGCCTGGGAACCTTTCGGCGCGTAGGAGCGTACCATTAGGGAAAGGGCGCGGCGCAGCGTATACGTTAAATATAACTTATACGATATCTCCCGTCAAGGCGCGGGGCGCGAACGGGGGTGTTTGATTTATCGCGTAGTTTGTGATAACATAAACGGAGTATGTCTCCCGAACTTGAAGAACGATTGCGTTTGACGCAGTGCACCGCCGCAGCCGGTTGAGCAGCCAAGGTTCCGGCCGAGGCCCTGGCCGCGATAATGGCGGAGTTGCCGATACCGGACCACCCGCTGCTCTTGGCGGCGACGCGGAACGGCGAAGACGCCGCGGTGTATAAAATCAACGACGAGCAGGCATTGGTCGCCACGGTCGATTTCTTTACGCCTATCGTCGACGAGCCGTACGACTACGGCCGGATCGCCGCGACGAACGCCCTCTCCGACATTTACGCCATGGGCGGCGAGCCGTTCCTGGCGCTGAACGTGGTGGCGTTTCCGCACGGCAAATACCCGGACGACGTCCTGGTAACCATCCTCAAGGGTGGCGCCGCGGCGTGCACCGCGGAGGGCGTGCTGGTGGCCGGCGGCCACACCGTCAAGTCGCCGGACATCCTCTATGGCCTGGCGGCGCTGGGGTTCGTGCGGCCCGACGGCATCATAACCAACGCCGGCGCGAAGCCGGGCGACGCGCTCGTGCTGACCAAGGCGCTGGGCACCGGCGTTATCCAGACCGCGGTCAAGGCGGGGGATTGCCCCGCCGAGACGGAGGCCGCGGCGCTGGAGAGCATGCTGCAAAGCAACAGGGCCGCGGCGGCGGCGATGAAGGCCGCGGGCGCGGTTTGCGCCACCGACATCACCGGCTTCGGCCTGTTGGGGCACGTGCTGGAGGTGGCCCGGGCTTCGGAGGTCGGCGTGCGGTTCTTCGCCTCGCGGGTGCCGCAGCTTCCCCGGGCGCTCGAGTTCGCCGACACCTACGTCCCGGGCGGTTTGATTACTAACCTGAAATTCGTCGAACCGAGTCTCAACGTGGCGCCGGGCATATCTCACGCCGTGGTAAACTTGCTCGCCGACCCGCAAACCTCGGGCGGCCTGCTGGTGGCGCTGCCGCCGGAGCGGGCCGCGGCGTACGCGGCCACGGTCGGCGGCCCCGCCGCGGTGGTGGGCGAAGTGTTTGCGTCGGCGCCGACGTTGGAGATAGTAAGCTAAATAGAAAGAGGAGCGGTGGGTTTCACCTGGAGGTATAAAATGAAGTACGTTACAGCGGTTTTGGCCTTGCTCGTTATATCGTCGCTGATGGTGGCTTGTCAAAAGGCGCCGGACGAGAAGGAGATACTCCCGCCCCCCAGGATCGTAAAGACCATCCCGGCGGACGCCAACCCGCTGCGTAAGACGTACGAGGCGGAGGAACTGGGCCCGGAGGTATCCCGCGGCGAGGTGACGTCGGACCCGGCCGCCTCGAACCAGATGTCCCTCTTCGTGAAGCCGGGGGACGCCAAATTGGGCGAGTACGCCGCCTGGGGGCCGTACGAGGAAATCGCGCCCGGCTCCTATATCGCGCGCTGGCGACTGAAAGCGGCGAACCTGCCCAAAAATGACGAGCCGGTTTTCTGGGTCGACATCGCGGGTTATCCCAAAGCCGACCGCGACAACTTTAAGATGATTATGTCGAAGGGTTTGTACGCCAGGGATTTCCCTGACCCGGAGAAGTACGAGACGTTCAGAATAACGTTCGACGTCGCCGAGCCCTTCATATTCGAGCTCCGGACGCAGTATTTACAGGACGCGGAGCTCTGGGTCGATTGGACCAGCCTGGAGCTCGCGCAATAGGCCGGCGAGGCGGGAGGACCGGCCCGAGCAGGCCGGCTCGCTTTTACGTGCTGTCGCCGGCGGCCAGGTCCTCGAGTTTCAGCGTCCGGTTGACGCGTACGAAGACGACGCGACCGGCTTCGAATTTAAGCTCCACCGTGCCGTAGAAATGGTCGCGCGCCAGCCGGCCGAGATAGAGTACCAAATCCTTTAGCATATGACGCCGCACCCCCTTCCTGTGTGCTATATAATATATAGCATATTGCCAACGCGGTGTCAAGGGTTTATTCGGACCCGCCGCCTTGACACGTCCCGGGGCCGGTGTTACTATTGAAAGCTAGTATAAGTGGTTTCTAGTAACGAAGGCCAGGGCGACTCGCGCCGGCTCCGCCGGGAATGTGAACGGCTGGCCGGGGAGCTCGCCGGCGGGCGTCGCGTAGGCCGCGAAGCGCTCGCGGAGTATTTAGGCGCCGCGGCTCGCGCCCACGACGATCGGGGGGACGACGCGCGTTACGGCCTGGGCCATTTGGAGCACCTTTTGGCGCGGGGGGGACGGTTCGCGGAGGCGGACGTTTTCTACCGGGTCCGGATGGACCTGGCGCGCCGCAACTACCGCCTCCTCTTCGGCGACTACCGGGACGTGGGCGCGCTGGTGCGCAGCTGGGCCTACGGCCTTTGGCGGTTTACGAGTCGGTACGGGACGAGCGCGTTGCGGCTGGGCTGGGTAACGTTCAACGTCGGGTTCTGGTTCTCGGTGCTGTATTTCGTCCTCGACGTCCTGGCGGTGCAATTCCTGGGCCAGCGGGCGTTCTTGTCGTACGCGTTGGTATCTTACATGAGTTATTTTGTGATAGGGTTCGAGGGGTTATTCCCGGGAACGGCGATTTTTTTGGCGAATAATTTTTGGGCGCAGCTCGCGCTCGCCGCAGAGAACGGGTTGGGCGCGGTTCTGATTTTATCGCTGGTGAGTCTGGTGGCGCGTCGCGTTTGGCGAGGCCTGGGTTAGCAGGCCGGGACGCGCTCGGCCCCTCCGGAGGAACGAAATGAAGAAATTAATACCCATATTGGTGGCGGCGTTGGCGGCGGCGCAAGTGGCCGGGGCCGCGGATGCGGGCTCGTCGGCCGCGGCGTTCCTGAAAATTGGCGTCGGCGCCCGGGCGGTCGGCATGGGCGAGGCTCAGGCCGCGGCGGCCGAGGGCCCGGAAGCGTTGTATTGGAACCCCGCCGGCCTTGCGGTGGATAGCCGCCGCGCGGTGTCCTTTACCCACAACGAGTGGCTCGACGACGTCCGCTACGAGTACCTGGGCATCTCGTACCCGCTCTTCAACCTGGGGACTATCGGCTTCTCGGCGGGCCGGGTGGGCATGGGCAAGCTCGTCGGCCGCGACGAGGAGGGGAACTACACCGGCGACTTCGGCGCGAGCGACATGGCGCTTTCGCTCGGGTACGGCCGCCGCTTCTTCAATTTCCTCGCGGTGGGCGCCGCGGCGGAGTACATATCCTCCAAGATCGAAGACGAGAGCGCCTCCGCGTTCGCGGGGTCCGTGGGCGTGGTGGCGGACTTGCCGCTGCCCGGGCTGGCGGCCGGCGTCTCGGCCTCCAACATCGGCGGCGAGATGAAATTCATCGACGAGGGCGACCCGCTACCGCTCGCGGTACGGGGCGGCTTGGCGTACCTGTTGCCGCTCGGCGGCGAGACCAACGAACTTATGGTGGCGGTGGACGGCGTCAAGTTTAACGACCGCGACGACGTTATGGTCAATACCGGCGTGGAATACTGGTTTATGAAGACTATCGCCGCCCGCGCCGGCTACAAGGGGAATTACGACCAGGACGGCCTGACCGGCGGCCTGGGCTTCCGATATTCGCCCGCCGCCAACCTGGGCCTCCTGGCCGACTACGCATACGCCGATATGGGCGTTTTCGGCGCCACGCACCGGATAACCGTCGGGATGCAGTTCTGACGGCAAACGGCTTAGGGTTTAATATGGGCCGGCCTGCGCGCCGGCCCGTTTTTTCACCTCTTTGGTTAAATTTTAACGAGAACGTGCGCGGCTTTTGCTTGCCGCTCAGGCCGCGGCTATGTTATATTTTTGTAAGACGAAATATAAACCGCCGGCTCCCCCGATACACGCCCGGGAGGGATATATGGATATGAAGTCCTTCGCGAAATACGGTTTAGTGGTCGGCGCGTTGCTCGGCGCGGCCGCGGCGACGTGGGCCATAGGCGAGCTCAGCATCACCAACCCGGCGGACGATACCCAGGTCAAGCCGGGCCAGGTGGTTCGCATCACGTGGCGCAACTGCACCACCAACCCCGTGGACGTCTGGTTGAAGTGGGACGGCCGCCGCGCCAAGATCGGCGCATACGGCAACGAGACCGACGGCATGGTGATGTGGCGCGTCCCGGCGGACGATTCGGGCGAGTACCGCATCGTTGTCGAGGAGGCGGGCGGCCTGGGCTCCGAGGGGTCCGTGAACATCACGGTCACCGGCGGCGCCCCCGCGCTGCCCGAGGTCTACGCCACGCCCAACCCGTTCGACCTCTCGACGGGCAAAGGCTTGCTGACTTTCGCCGGCGCCCCCTCCGGCTCGAGCGCGGCCATCTTCGACATGGAGGGCCGCGAGCTCGCTAAGCTCTCGGGCTCCCCGCTGCAATGGGACGGCCGCAACGAACGGGGCGACATGGTCGCGGGCGGCACGTACATGTTCGTCGTCGAGCTTCCCTCCGGCGAAAAGCACACCGGCACGATAGCGGTCGTGAAGTGAGGAAGACGCCGGTTTCGCTCTGGCTCGTCGCGCCGATTCTCGTCGCCGCGGCCGCGTGCGCCGCTTCTGTCCGCTCGGTATCGGTAGAGACGTACGAGGTATATACCGAGCTGACGGTGGCGTTGGACGGGCCGGCGGCGTTCACGTGCGAGGCCGGCGCCGAGCCGCGTACGCTGGTCCTCACCGTCGCCGCCGAAGCGCCCAAGAACGTATCGGCCCTGCCGGCGGGCCGCATCCAGGACATACGCGTCGCCCGGGCGAAGGGCGCGACCACCTTCATCATAACGACCGGAGCCGACGTCGGTACGTTTCGCGCGTATTTCCAGCGCGAGCCGGCCACCGTGGCGGTTGGCGTATTCCGCCGCCTCGAGCTTACGCCGCCGCGGCCCGAACCGCTCTTCAAACGCTTCTTATCCAACCGCAAGCTGTTGCTCGTGGACGACGACGACGGCCCGAGCAACGGCAACAAGTACAGCGTCGACGTCGACGGCAAGTACCGCGACGCGGTCAAGCGGCTGGGCATCCCGTTCGACGTGTACGTTGTGCGGGCCGGCCGCAACGGCCCTACCGCGGCGGAGCTCGCCTCCTATCCGCTCGTCGTCTGGTTTACCGGCCTGGACGCCCGGCCGGTGGTCATCTCGGCGGCGGACGAACGCGCGATGGCGTCGTACGCCGAGGGCGGCGGCCGGCTGCTGCTGGCGTCGCAGAACTACCTGTCGGATGCGTCGCGGGGCCGGACGCCGTTCTGCCGGGAGGTCTTGGGGATAACGTCGTACCAGGCCGACACGCAGGTGGCCGAGGTAGTCGCCGGGCCGGCGGCGGCGTCTTTGCCGGAGGAGAAGTACGGCCTGTCGAACGACCTGACCATTATCGGCAACTGGGGCGACGGCTTCAAACCGCCGGCGGACGCGGCCTCGTTCTTCGTGGGCCCGGGCGACGGCTTTTGTTACGGCATGGTGCGGCCCGCCGGCGCCGGGAAGCTGGCCTTCTTCTCGTTCGCGCCCGAAAACGCGGGGTACGTCAACCGCATCGCGGACATAATGGCGGCGGTGCTGGACGTTTTGGCGGCCGACGGTTAGCAACCGACGCAGGCCCGCCGCCCGGCGGGTCTCGTTAAAACGGCGCAAGGTTTAAATTCTAAATGAAGATATTGGGCATCGACCCCGGCCTGGTGGGCTCGGGCTTCGGCTGCGTCGAGAACCGCGGCCGGGAGTATTACAAATTATACGGCGATACCGCGGCGCCGCCCGCCAAGTGGCCGCTCCCGGAGCGGCTGGCCGCCATCCGAAACTACACGCTCGAGGTCCTGGCGGCCGTCAAGCCGGAGGCGGTGGCGGTGGAGATGCTGTTCTCCCACGCCGAGTACCCGAAGACCGCGCTCCAGATGGCGCACGCGCGGGGCGTGATACTGGAGGCGTGCGCGGAGGCCCGGGCGTCGGTGCTCGAGTTCGCGGCGCGGCGGGTCAAGCAGGCGGTGGTGGGCGCGGGCGGCGCGTCCAAGGACCAGGTTTCGCGAATGGTCATAAGGCATTTAAATTTGAAGGAGCCGCCGGCGACGGAGCACGAGGCCGACGCGCTGGCGCTGGCGCTGTGCGCCCACTTCCTGTCCGCGCGCCCGAACGATAAGCGATGATATCGCATTTGAGAGGGATAGTTCTGAAGAAGAAGCGCGACGCCGTCGTGGTGGAGGCGGGCGGCGTCGGCTACGACGTATTGCTGCCGGGCGCGGTGGCGGCGCAGCTCGAGGACGTCGGCCCGGGCGACGAGGTCTCGCTCGTCATCTCGTACCACCTGGTCGCGACGCCCTCCCGCATCACCCCGCTCATGGTCGGCTTCGTTAACGACGTAGAGCGCGAGTTCTTCGAGCACTTCATCTCGGTCTCGGGAATCGGGCCCAGGGCCGCGGCGCGGGCGCTGACGCTGCCGTTCGCCCGCGTGGCCCAGGCCGTTATCGAGGAGGACGTGGCCGCGCTCACCCTCCTGCCCGGCGTGGGCCGCAAGCGCGCCGAGGAGATAATCCACCAGCTCAAGGACAAGGTCGCCGCGGCCGCGCTGTGCCGCACCCGCGCGGAGGCCTCGCCGCCCAGCGCCGCGGGGGCGCTCCTGGAGGCGGAGGCGGTCCTCGAGCAGCTCGGCTACAGCCGCCCGGAGATACGGGCCTTGATGGATAACCTCGGCGACGGCGCCCGCGATTGCACCACCGCCGAAGAAGTGCTCGCGCTCATCTACGCGCGCCAGAGGGCCAAGTGATGGCGGACGTTACGCGCAACGAGCTCATCGTTCGGGAGGAGAAGCCGGAGGACGCCACGTTCACGGCGCCGCTTCGCCCCCGCCGCTTCGACGAGTTCGTAGGCCAACGGCAGGTATTGGAAAATTTGGAAATCGCCGTGAAGGCGGCCACCGAACGCGGCGAGCCGCTGGACCACCTCCTCCTGTACAGCCCGCCCGGCCTGGGCAAGACGACGCTGGCCCACGTCGTCGCCAACGAGATGAAGGTACACATTACCGCCACCTCCGGCCCGGCGCTGGAGCGCGCCGGCGACCTCATGGGCCTCCTGACCAACCTTGAAGAAAGCGACATCCTCTTCATAGACGAAATCCACCGCCTCCCGCGCGTAGTGGAGGAGTTCCTTTACCCCGCGCTGGAAGAATTCAAAATAGACTTCATTCTGGACAAGGGCCCCGACGCGCGGACCGTAAAGTTCAACCTGAAGCGGTTCACGCTCATCGGCGCGACGACGCGGGCGGGTTTGCTCACCACGCCGCTGCGGGACCGCTTCGGCCTGTTCCACCACCTCGAGTTCTATCCGCCGAAGGACCTGGAGCGGATCCTCCTTCGCTCGGCCGAGATATTGAACGTGCCGCTGACGGCGGGGGGCGCGGCGGCCGTGGCGCGGCGGTCGCGGGGCACGCCGCGCGTGGCTAACCGTTTGCTCCGGCGCGTCCGCGACTTCGCCCAGGTGAAGGGGCGCGACCAGGTGGACGAGGAGGTCGCGGCCGAAGCGCTCGAGAAGTTGGGGATAAACGAGGAGGGGCTGGACGTCCTCGACCGCAGCGTGCTGAAAGTGATAATCGAGACGTACGAAGGCGGCCCGGTGGGCCTGAAGGCGCTGGCGGCGACGCTCAACGAGGAGGAGGATACGCTGGCCGACGTCGTCGAGCCGTTTTTGCTCAAAATAGGCTTTATGGGGCGGACGCAGCGCGGCCGCATCGCGACGCGGCGCGCGTACGAACACCTGGGGAAGAAGCCGCCCCGGGACGTTTTGGAGACAGAACAACTGCCGTTAGAACCCGACGGCGGTTACGACGAGTTATAAAGCGTGAATAATCTTTTCGATATGGCGCCGGAGCAGGCCCGCGCAGAGATGCTCGCGCTCATCCGCGAGGTCGCGTACGCCGAAGGCGACTTCACGCTGGCGTCGGGCAAGAAGAGCAAGTACTACATAGACGGCCGGCGCGTAACGATTCACCCGCGCGGCGCCGTCCTGGCGGGCGTGCTCTTCGCCGATGCGATACGGGACCTGCTCGAGGCGGGGGGCGAGCCGCTCGGCATAACCGGTATGACGCTGGGCGCGGACCCCATAATCACGGCCGCGGCGATGGCCGCGGCGGCCGCCGGCCACGAGCTCTACCCGGTCTACTGCCGCAAGGAGCCGAAAGGCCACGGCGCCGGCCGCCAGCTCGAGGGCTACGTCGACCCCGTGAAGCGGTGCGTCGTCGTCGAGGATACGGCGACGACGGGGGCGTCGGCGCTCAAGGCCGCGGCCGCGGCTCGAGCCGCCGGCATCGAACCGCTGGCCGTCGTGCTGCTGGTGGACCGCGAGGAGGGCGCCCGCGAAGCCGTCGAGGAGGCGGGGTTGGCGTTCCGGACGGTGTTCACCGTGGGCGATTTGAAAAGCGAGTAGCATACGCGAGGCGGCCGCCGCCTCGCCGGTAAAATTTTATGAGGAAGCGCACGAAGAAACCTCGCAAGAAACTTCGCACCCTCGACAGGATAATCTGCCTGGAGGGGGAGTGGTCCGCGGACATCCGCAGCGAGGAGTCGGTCAAGCCGCTGCTCCAGATACTGCAGCGCCGCGGCGAGATCAAGTACATTTACCGCCGGTGCGGGACCAAGTCCGAGTTAGGGTACTACCTGCGGCAGCGGCGCTACTTCCGCGACTACCACATCGTTTACCTGTCGTTCCACGGCGCGCGAGGCAAGTTGCGGATATCGCCCGAGGAAGAGATGACGCTGGCCGAAATAGCCGACCTCGCCCGGGGCGCGTTCCGCAAGAAGGTCGTATACTTCGGGAGCTGTAAGACGCTGCGCGCGGTCGACGAACAGCTCAAGGAATTCCTGACGATGACGGGCGCCGCCGCGGTCGCCGGTTATACCAAAGACGTGGGCTGGGTGGAGTCCAGCGCCTTCGAGCTGCTGTTCCTGTACTGGGCGGCGTACTACAAGAAGCCGGCGTACCTGCTGCGTAAGTTGGCGGCGCGCTATCCCCGCTTCGACGAGTTGATGGGGTTCAAGTATTACACGCGGCGCGGGCCGCGGATGGGTTAACGGGCGGGCGCCGGCTGCGGCGCCTTTTTTATTTGAAGATGAATACGGCCCGGCCGTCGCCGGCCTGGAGGGGCGTACCGGCGAAGTCGGAATAGAGGCCGTCGGGCGTAAGGCCCGCGCCGGCCGCGAGCCGCCTTATCTCGTCGGGACGGAACAGCCGTACGTCGCTCCGCTCGAGGTGGCGCTCGACGAGCTGGGCGCCGTGAAAGACGTCGAACCAGAGCTCGACGGCGTAGCCGTTGCGCCGGCGCGTGTCAGCGGCAAAAACCGTTGCGGGGAAGGCCGATATCGGTTATATTCGTTGCGCG
>CBFCYS010000077.1:0-11670 GCA_965602215.1 uncultured bacterium | reverse complement strand
TATAGATGAAACGGACGTTCGGTATTGTTACTTCCTTGAAACTCGAGCCGTCGTAATGCCACATATGGCTGACGTAGACGCTGTAGGTCCGGTTCTCGATCCCCGCGACCCAGCCGTCGTTCGGGCCGTTGAACCAAATCTGCGTCAGGCCGTAGTCGTAACGCGGGTCCTCCGGGGCGAGCTTTTCGACCATCTTCCAGCTCGAGCCGTCGTAATGCCAAATCTGATTCCCGGCCACGGCCCATCCGTCGTTACTGCTCACGAAAAATATATCGTTTACCGCGGCCAGGCACTTCGGCGTCGGTACCCATTCCCAGACCCCTTTGTACGGCGTCGGCTCCGTAGGGCCGTTGTCGTCGCAGTTCGAAAAACATAATGCGGCCCCCGCGAATAACGCCGCCAGGCCGCAATACTTGACTAAAGTTTTCATATTTAAACCCTCGTACGTATTCTAAGCGACCAGCGTTTGTTTGCCAAGTGATTTTTAGGATTCAACTCAATAGAAAAGGGCGGCTCTCGCGCCGCCCGGTATTCGCTGCTCAGAAACGGGAATTACTCGAACCCCAGCTTCTTCCTGGCTTCGGCGCTCATCATTTCCGGGTTCCACGGGGGCTCGAAGACCACCTCGACGTTGGCCTCGTCGACGCCGTCCAGCTCCTCGACAGCCTTCTTCGCCATCTGCGCCATATACTGGGCCATGGGGCAACCCGGCGCCGTCACCGTCATTCGCACGGCCACCTTGCCGCCCTCGACCTCTACGGCGTATATCAGGCCCAGGTCGACGATGCTGAGGCCCGGGATCTCGGGGTCGTTCACGGTACCCAACGCTTCCATTATGGTCTCTTCGGTAACTGCCAAGGCGTAACCTCCGGTAAAATTTAAGGCGGCGCCGCTTAGCCGCCGCCCACTATTTCCACCAGCTCCAGAACGTCGCCCTCGGCCACGGGAGTAGCGCCGTACCGCTCGCGCGACACTATCTCGCGGTTGAGCTCCACCACGACCCGGGCGGCGCTAACGCCGAAATGCTCGAGCACCCCGGCCACGGTCGCGTCGCCGGAGAACTCGCGCCGCTCGCCGTTAACCGTTAGCTCCATGCGGGTCGTCGACGCGGCCCTTACGCTTCTCGCGCGTTTCCTCGATGAGCTTCTGCAAATCCGGCCGCAGGTTGTTCTTGGTGAGGTAATCGTAGATGGCGGCGTCGAGAGCCTCTTCGCCCAGGACCGAGCAATGCATCTTCTGCTTGGGGAGGCCGCCCAGCGCTTCAGCGACGGTCTTGTTCGTTATCCTGAGCGCCTCCTCCAGCGTCTTCCCTTTCACGAGCTCGGTTACCATGCTGGAGGTGGCGATGGCGGCGCCGCAGCCGAAGGTCCGGAACTTGACGTCTTTAATGACGTCGTCTTCGACTTTGATGAAGAGCTCCATCATGTCGCCGCAAACGGGGTTGCCCACTTTCCCGACGCCGTCGGCGTCTTCTATCACGCCCACGTTGCGCGGTTTATAAAAGTGGTCCATCACCTTCTCGCTGTACATAGGTTCTCCCGGGCCGTCGCTAAACGGGCCGCAGTTGAAGCCGCTGGGCTTCGGTCAACACCTGACCCAGGTCGGTATTATCGAGGAAGTTCTCTATCTCCTCGCTCAGCTGCAGCCAGACCATCCTCGCGGCGCAATGACCCTTCCGCGGGCACGGGCCGTCGGCCCGGCGCCGCTCTCTGCCGCCGTAACAGGATTCAGGGGCGATGCAGGGCGACACGCCAACCGGACCTTCCACCGCCCGAACGATGTCGCCCACCGTAATCTTCGCCGGCGCCCGCGATAGTTTGAAACCACCTCGGGGCCCGCGGACGCTCTTGACGAGGCCGGCTCTCCTCAGCTTAACGAACAGCTGCATAAGGTAGTCGGCCGAAACCGCCATCTCCCCTGCTAACGCTGAAACCGAAACCGGTGCGCCGTTATCGTTTTCGGCCAGATGTAGTAAGGCCCTTAGGCCAAAGCGACCCCGCGTAGACATTCGCATAACAAAACCTCATCCGCTATATCATATAGTTTAATTATTAGCTAAATTCTCCAGAAAGCATACTAGGCAATGATATCAGTCTATCATATATGGCCTACCCAGTCAACGTATAAACTCATACATTCGCGGTTCAAACGCGCGCCGGCCGGCTTTTTTCGGACGGCGCCCTCACGCAGCAGCCGCGAGGCGCCGCGCCTCCGCCAGCGCCGCCTCCACCGTTATGGCCTCCATACAGTTATAATGCTCGCACCTCTCGCCCGGGCACTTCTCGCACGCGAAACCGGCGGGCGTTATCACCGCGGCGCGTTCGCCCCGCGGCCCCCACCTCGTCGGCGACCCCGAGCGCAGGGGCGAGAACAACGACAGCGTCGGCGTCCCCACCGCCGCGGCCAGGTGCATGGGGCCGGTATTGTTCGAGACGAAGAGCCGCGCGCCGGCGAGTACGCCCAACAGCGTTTCCAGGTCCGTCTCCCCCGCCACGCTCACACGCCTCGCTCCCTCGCCCGCTACGTACGAGGCGACCTCCGCCTCGGCGGCCGAGCCCGTAATTACCACGGCCGCGCCCAAGGCTTTGGATAACTCGGCCGCCAGTATGCGGTACCGCTGCAGCGACCAGTTTAGCGACGAGCCGCCGCTGCCGGGATGAACCACGACGTACCCGTCGCCGCTTACGCCTCGAGCCGCTAAAAGCCGCCTCGCTTTCGCCCTGCCGGCCTCGGCCACGTCCAGGCGAGGCGCCGCGCCTTCCGCCGGCACCGCCAAGCCCAAAGGTCCCAGATACCGCAAATTATACTCTATCTCGTGGCGGGTAGACGGCGACCGGTGGAAATAAACCCGCCGGTTGTAGAGAAACGAGTAACCGCGGTAGCCGTTGCCGACCCGCAACTTGACGCCGGCGAACCAGACGGCCAGCGTGTCGAGTATATCGGGATGTACGACGACCGCGGCGTCGAAGCGGCCCCGCCGGACCGCGGCCGCCGTTTGGCGTAAGCCGCCGAGACCTCTCTTCGAAATTATTACCGTATCGACAGCCGCGTAAAGCTCGAGCAACGGCGCCGCCGCGGCCGTGGCCATAGCGCCCAGGCGGACCTCGGGCGCCGCCTCCTTTATACGGTCTATGAGCGGCAACGTCAAGACCCAATCGCCGAGCCGGTCGCTCCGGACGATCAATACGCTATCGGCCTTCAACGTCGCCATTTCCCTCGGGCGCCAGCAGCGGCGCCGATAATCCCCACAACACGACGAAGACGACGAGCATCGCCGGGTCCGCCACGACGTCGCCGACGAGGCCGCTCACGAATATCGCCACGGTGGCCGCCACCAGCCCCAACCCCAGCGCCCGCACGCGCGGGTCCTCGCCCTCGCGACGGAACGCCGACCACGCCGCCCGCGTCGACGCCACGACGATCCAAACGGCTGCGGCGGCGGCGAGCAGGCCCGACTCTATAACCAGCCGCAAGTAGTCGTTGTGCCAACCGATGACGCCCGCCACCGGCGAATAAAAACGCGTCTGGTACGGGAAAACCATTTTTAACGTCTCCGGCCCGAAGCCGGTCAAGGGTCTGTCGAAAACTATCGCCAAACCGCCCTTCCACAGGATGTCGCGGTAGCTTTCGAACCCCGGGGTACCCAACGAAAACCGACCCGAGGCCACGCCCGCCGGCAACAAGTAAGCGGCCACCGCCGCCGCTACGGCAAATAGCAGGAGCACGGCCCAAACGCGCCGGCTCTTCGACGCGCCCACCAGGCCTACAGCCCCCGCGAGGGCGAGCCACTGGCCGCGGCAAAAGGTGAGCACCAGCGCCGCGAGCGGCAACAAGGCCGCCACGCCCCACCACGCCCGGGCCCGGCCGCTCGGCGTGAATACGAACCGGGCGATAAAGAGGCATAACGCCACGGCCAATATCTCGGCGAAAGTCGTGTATCCGCCCGCCCGCGAGGCCACCCGGTCGACGGTTCCCACGGCGAAGTCGCCGAGTCCCGCGGCCGCGGCCACCACCGTCGCCGCCAGGAATACGTATACGCCCGCCAATCGGCGCGACCGCGAGAGCGCCATATGGGCGAGCGGGTAATAGGCCAGCAGCAATCCCGATTTCTCGAGGCCCTTCCAACTGGCCGCCGGCGACACCGACGTCAGCGTCGAGAGGATACGCACGAGGAGGAACGCCGCGACGGGCAAGTCCAGCGGCGTGAGTCGGAGCCGCCCCCACCCCCCGGCGCGGACGTACAACAAGAAGAATACCGTTACGACCAACAGGCCGAAATAGGCCATCGACGTCGCGAACAGCGGCGCCGGCGCAAGCGCTATTACGCCTACGAAAAATAAATCCGCGAGCCGCCGGCTCGACGTATGGGACGCTTTAGTTCCTTCCACCGTCAAGGTTTCGCTTATTTAGTTTACTACGGCTACCTTGCCGAAGCGCCGGTCGCCGTCGGGGCCCTCGACCACGAATAGGTAAACGCCCGAGGCCACGGCGCCGCCTCCCGCCGTCGCAAGAGGCCACTCCACGACGCCCGACGTCTCCGCCGTCGTCCTCCATACTTCCGTACCGGCGACGTCGTAGAGGACGAGCGAGCTGCCGGCGGCGACGTTGGCGAAGCGGACGCGGTCGTGGCCGGCCGATGGCTTCGCGGGATTGGGGTACGCCGCGACTTCCGACGAGGGCCCCGGCCCCGAACGCGCCCCGGCCAGCGCCGCCGTCGCGGCGACGTTTACCCTGGTGACGTCGGCGCCGAACGCGGGCGTGAGGTGCTTCGCCAGGTCCTCCGTCGTATGGTACCAGGGATAGAACTGCTTACCGCCGTATTCGATCGAAAGCAGCGCCGGGTAGCCGAACTCCCAGAACGGCTCGTGGTCGCTGCCGCCGCGGCCTTCCGTCGCCGGGTAAACGACGTACGTCGGCACGTACAGCCGCGCCACTTCCTGATACGCCGTCAAAAGGTCTTCCGAGAAATCGTTGTACCGGACCTCGACGTCGTGCGTGGCGTCGTCGAGGTACGATATCATATCCATATTGAATACGCCGCGGATGTCCGCCCCGGCCTGGTATTCCTCGCGGGCGTACGCCCGGGAGCCCAACAGGCCCTCCTCCTCCCCCGAGAAAGCCAGGAACTTGACCGTACGGTCGAAGCTGCGGTCGGCCAGCACCGTAGCGGCCTCCAGCACCCCGGCGGCGCCGGAGGCGTTGTCTTCGGCGCCGGGCGCCAGGTTCCACGGGTCTTCCGATATCGAGTCGTAGTGGCCGCAGAGTATGTACACCTCGTCGGCCCGGGTAACGCCTTTTTTCACGGCCTCGACGTTATACCAGATGACGGGCCGGGCATTTTTAATTTCGACCTTCTCCCAATGCTCGCCGCCGTCGGTGGTATGGATAACGGCCGACGGGCCGCCGACGATCCACGCCTCGTCCCGGCTTATGGCCGATATTCCGGTATAGGTGTAGTACTCGCCGAAAGGCGCCGGCTGGCGCTTCCAGTTCGCGCCGGCGTCGTCGGTGCGGTATACGCAGCCTCCCGAACCGGCGGCCCATCCCCGCGTAGCGTCGGCGAAGGCGACTTCGGTGAAGAAAGGCCAGGCCGGAAAATAACCCGAAACGCGCCGCCACGTCTCGCCCGCGTCCTCCGAGTAGAGTATGGTCCCCTCGTTGCCAACGATTACGGCGTGGGTCCCGTCCGCGAACGCCATCCGCCGCATGCCGAAGCCTTCGGTCTGCGGCACGTTCGCCGTCCTCCAGGTGGCGCCGCCGTCGTACGAGCGCATCACTAGCCCCTCCATCCCGAGGGCCCACCACCTGTCCGCGGTCTCCGCGTACACGCCGAGGATTAACTTCTTCGTCGGCGTCGCGACCTTGCGCCACGTCGCGCCGCCGTCCACGGTCCGATAGATCGCGCCGTCCGCGCCGCCGGCCACGCCGAGCGTCGCGCCGAAGAAATAGACATCGCGCAAATAGTCGTTCGGGTCCTCCAGCGGGAGCTGGACCCAGTTCCGGCCGCCGTCGTCGGTCCGCGCCATGAAACCCAGGCCGCCGACGACGAACCCTATACGGTCGGTTACGAAGTAGCCGTGGTCCAGCTTGCCCTGCGATTTATGATAGGTCCAACTCTCGCCGTAGTCGTCGGTCCGCCACACGTACCCCCATAACGAAATCAGCCAACCCAACCTGCCGCCGGCGCGGAAGACGCAATCCCCCAGGTAGTCGTTGGCCATCGGCTCGTACTCGTACCGCCGGCGAGCGGTTTCGTAACCCAGGTCCTTGAAATGTTCCTCGATATAGGCGGTGGCCTCGGCTATCTCGTCGGCGTGGGAATAGCGCGTCGTTATGGCCGCGAGGTTTTCGATGTGGCCGAAGTAGCGGTCGGCGCGAACGCGACCGACAAGCTCCGCTACCGCCGGGTCGTACGTAATCTCGGGCAGAACCGCTTTACGGGGTTCTTTGAGCGGTTCGCCGCTCACGCGTTTTAACTCCGCGCCCAGCGTCGCCAACTCTTCCACCGCCGCCGCGTCGCCCGCGACGACGTACGTATCGCCGAAGCGCGCGAGGACGGCGACGCCGGCGACGCGGGGCAACTCGGCCCCCGGGCGGGGCCAGGCCAGGTAAACGGGCCCGGGCGGCGGCCCCAGGTCCACGTACTTATACCCGTCGAGAGCGGCCAAGGTATCCGGCTCCGCGAGCGCGAGCGCGAAATCCGGCCGCGCTTCGACGACGGCGACGCCTTCGGCCAACAGCGCGTACGCGTCCGCCGGCCGCTCGAGCTCGACGGCGACGAGCGCGGGGCCGGCGAAGGCCGCGCCGGCGGCCGCCGAAATAATCGCCACGATAACCGCTCTCCGCATAGCTTATCCCCTATTTCAATTCGACCTGGCCGCGCCCCGTAAATCGCTCCAGGGAGCGTACCAGCTGCCGCGTCGGGTTGCAATTGAATTCGGGCCGCGCGCGGATGATAACCTCGCGGCCGTTCCGCCGAACGTGGAAGAACACCGCGCACCGGCCTACGTGGCGGCCTATTACCTTCTCCATATCCGCCAAAAGTTCGGCGTCCGCGTTCTCGGGCAGCGTTATATGAATCTCGCGGGCGAATCGATATTCGGCGTCCTCGAGCGACGTGACGTCGTCGGCGATTATTTTGTACGCCCCCTCGTCGCGCCGCACGTTCCCCTGTACGAGCACCGGCCGGTCGACGAAGATGACGAACTCCGCCTTGGCGTAGCAGTCCGCGAAAGCGATGATCTCGACGGCGCCGTCGTCCTCCAGCGTGAAGAACGCCATCTCCCGACCCTTTTTATCGGCTATGGTCTTGATGCGCCCTACCATACCGCCGACCTTCGCCGTCCGGCGGGCGCGGCCCGCCAGAACGTCCCCTACCGTAACGGCGCCGTGCCGGGTCAAGACGTCGCGGTAGCGGTCGAGCGGGTGGCCCGATATGGTTACGCCCAGGAGTTCCTTTTCGTAGCGGAGGAAATCGAGGTGGTGCCACTCGTTCCCCTCGACTTTGTCCTCCTCCGCGCCGGCGTCCTCGCCCCAGGAACCGAGGAGGCTCTCCTGCCCCAACGTCCGGTCGCGGTGGAGCCTCTTGCCGACCTCCAGCGCGGCGTCCACGCCCTCGTACAGCGGCGCCCGGCCTTTCCCGAAAGGATCGAACGCGCCCACCTTAATAAGCGACTCGACCACCGCCCGGTTGACGATGCGCAGGTCGACGCGACTGCAGAAGTCGGTAAGGCTCGCGAACGGGCCTCCCCGCTCGCGCGCGGCCACGAGCTCGTCGATCGCGGCCCGGCCCACGTTCTTAATAGCCCCCATTCCCATCCGTATGCGGTCGTCGTCCTCCACCCAGCAATTGTACCAGGAGGAATTTATTTCGGGCGGAAGTATCTCGAGGCCCATCTGGCGGGCGCTCCTGACGTACTGGACTATTTTATCGGCGTTGCCCTGCTCGGAGGTGAGCAGCGCCGCTATAAATTCGGGCGAGTAGTTGGCCTTGAGGTACGCCGTCTGGTAGGAGAGGACGGCGTAGGCCGTGGCATGCGCCTTGTTGAAGCCGTACTCGGCGAAAGGCGCCACGGCGTCGAAAATGGCCTCCGCTTCCCCCTTGCTATACCCGCGACGGCGCGCCCCCTCGACGAACGATTCCCGCTGCGCCTTCATCTCGCGGCGCTTCTTTTTGCCCATCGCGCGGCGAAGTATGTCCGCCTGGCCCAGCGAATAACCGGCGACCTCGCTCGCTATCTTCATCACGTGTTCCTGGTACAGGATGGCGCCGTGGGCGTCGTCCAAAATGGGCTCGAGCGTGGGGTGGAGCGGCGGCGCGGTCGCCCGGCCGTGCTTGCGGTTGATGAACTGTTCCGTGGCGCCGGAGCCCATGGGCCCGGGCCGGAAGAGCGCCAGGATAGGGATAAGCTCCTTGAAGGTGTGCGGCGCCACACGGCGGCACAGGTCGCGCATCCCCTCGGACTCCAGTTGGAACACGCCGTCGGTGTCGGCCCGGCAAAGGAGGTCGTACGTCGCGTCGTCGTCGTAACGTACGTTCTCGAAGGTGACGTCCAGGCCGCGCCGGCGCTTAACCGCGTTTATGGCGTCCTCGATAACCGTCAACGTCTTCAAGCCCAGGACGTCGATCTTGAGCAGGCCCAAGGCCTCGACCGCGTTCATGTCGAACTGCGTCGTGACCTCGTGCTTCCGGCCGCGGAAAAGGCCGGTGTAGTTCGTCAATTTATCGGGGGCGATGACGACGCCCGCGGCGTGCACCGACGGGTGGCGCGTCAGGCCCTCGAGCTGGAGCGCGAGGTCGATGCACTCCCGCACGCGGCGATTGTCCTCGTACTCGCGTTTGAGGACCGCGTTCTCCTTCAACGACTCGGCGAGAGGGGCCATGGGGTTTATTTCTTTCGAGATCATGTCGGCTTCCGCGAACGGGATCTCGAGCACCCGGCCCACGTCCTTGACCGCGGCGCGCGCCGCCATCGTCCCGAACGTGATTATCTGCGCTACGCTCTCCTGGCCGTATTTCTCGGTAACGTACGTGAAGACCTCGTCGCGACGCCGGTCGCCGAAGTCGATGTCGAAGTCCGGCATCGATATCCGCTCCGGATTCAGGAAGCGCTCGAAGACCAGGCCGTGTTCGATGGGGTCGACGCCGGTTATGCCCAAAAGATACGCCGTTAACGACGACGCCGCGGACCCGCGGCCGGGACCCACCATAATGCCGCAGCTGCGCGCGAAGCGTACGACGTCCCACACGATGAGGAAGTAGGCCTCCATCCCCATCTGCGTAATGACGCCGATCTCGAACTCCAGCCGCTCCCGGAGGTCCGGGCCGGCGTCGGGGAAGCGGCGCGCGAGCCCCTCGGCCGCGAGTTTGCGGAGGAAGTCGGCGGCGGACCCGCCCTCCGGAACGTCGAAGCGCGGCAGCCGGACCTCGCCGAAGGCGAGCTCCACGTTGCACCGCTCCGCGATATTCGCCGTCTCCTCGATCGCCGCGGGGAGGTCGGCGAAGAGCGCCGCCATTTCCTCGGGCGACTTCAAGTAGACCTGGTCGGTATCGAAGCGCATCCGCCCCGGGTCGCTCAGTTTCTTGCCGGTCTGAATGCAGAGCAGCACGTCGTGGGCGCGCGCGTCGCCGGCGTTGACGTAGTGGACGTCGTTGGAGGCGACGAGCTTAAGCTTGTGACGGTCGGCGAGCTCGTACAGGCCGCGGTTGACGCGGTGCTGCTCCGGCAGGCCGTGGTCCTGGAGTTCGAGGAAGAAACCCTCCCGCCCGAAGATGTCTACGTACCCGCCCACGACGCGGTCGGCCCGGGCCCAATCGCCCGCCAACACCGCCTGCGCCACGTCGCCCTTGAGGCAGGCGGACAGGGCTATCAGGCCGCGGTTGTACTCCCCCAGGAGTTCGACGTCCACCCGCGGCTTGTAGTAAAAACCCTCCAGGTACCCTTTGGTGGAAAGGGTCAGGAGGTTGCGGTAGCCCTCTTCGTTTTCGGCCAGCACGACGAGGTGAGCGCCGGCCTCGCCCCGCGGGCCCGCCTTCTTCACCAGCCGGCTCTCCGGCGCGACGTACAGCTCGCACCCGATGATGGGCTTGACGCCCTCCTCGAGAGCCGCCTTGTAAAAGGGGACGGCGCCGAAGAGGCCGCCGTGGTCGGTAAGCGCCACCGCCGACATGCCGAGCTCGCGCACCCGCGCCGCTATCTCGCGCGGCCGGCACATGCCGTCGAGGAACGAATATTCGCTGTGGATGTGGAGGTGGGTAAACTCGGCCAAGGCGGACACCCTTCGCGCGATTATACCTAACGTTGGGGCCGGCCGCAAGGCCGGCGTCGCCGAGCCGAAATTATGGCGGGAGAAGTACGTCGCCGCTCGAGGTGAGCCGGCGCGCCGCGCCGTCCAGGCCGGAGAGGAAGAGGTCCCCCGTCCGCCCGGTGGCGACGACGTAGTAGACGGCCCCCGAGCCGCGCGCGAAGCCGACCAGGTTCGCGCCGCGGGCCAAAACTTTAAATCGCTCGCGCTCCAGGTCCACCGCGTAAATCGTAGGCTCGCCGAAGACCTGGGGCGTGCACTGGACGGCGAGGTACCGGCCGTCGGGCGAAAGCGCGGCGCGCGTCGCCGGGTTCCTGCCCTCGAGCTCTACGACGGGTTCGTCGCCGCCCCGCCCGTCGCGGACGACGAATACGCGATTGAGCACGACCTCGTCGGATTTCTCGTCGGCCTTCGTCGCCACGACGACGACGTCGTCGCCGTGAACCGCCGCCGACGGCAGCCACCCGAGCTCATGGGCGTCCGCGGCTAAAACCGGCTGGACGGTCCCCTTGCCGAGGTCGTAGCGGGCTACGGTCAATTTATTCTCCAGCACTAGCGCGCCGCCCGCAAAACCGTAGACGGCCCGCGTCGGCCCCAGGTAGCGGGGCGCATCGCCGCCCGGCCCCACGAGGTACGCGCCGGCGTCGACGGCGAAATCGGTCCGGGGTTTCAACTCGCCCTTGCCGGCGGCCGATACTTCTTCCGGCGGGACGGGGCATTCCGTCGGCTCGACGACGAACGCTACCAACCCCTCGGGTGAAAAGCTGACGTCGCGGAAGCGCACGCCGCACCGCCAGGCGAACGTCGCGGCGCGGGCCTCGTCGTCGGTACCCGCCTCGCGCGCGACGCCGGCCTCAAACGAAGCGACGACGCGGTCGGCAGCCGAGGCCAACTCGTACTCGTGGAGAGCGCTGTCGCGGCCGTAGTACAGACGCCCGCCGTCCGGCGATAAGGCGACGTCGCTTTGGCCGTCGCAGCGCAGGCCGAGTTCGTCGACGCCGCCGGCCGCGGATACTTTTATTATATCCGGGCCCGCCTCGAGCGACCGCGTTACGTAGACGACGCCGGCCAGGTCCTCATCGCCGGCCGTGGGCCACGCGACCTCGCCCGGGCGACACGACGCGGCGAGCAGGGCCGCGACGACGAAACCGGATACGAATAGAAGGGGGAACGAACGACTACGCATACTGTAATTTTAACATAAACCGAGCCGCGGGCCAAACGACAGAGTGCAGGACGCCGCGACACGGGTAAATTTTGAATACGAACCCCCGGCCGGGTCTTGTAGGGGCGACTGGCCAGACCGTGCCACCCCGGCCAGGTTTTCGTAGGGGACGACCTTCAGCTCGAGCCGCCACCGCAACC
>CBFCYS010000076.1:0-12092 GCA_965602215.1 uncultured bacterium | reverse complement strand
CTCCGTTTTGTCTTCGGCAAACGTCCCGTACGTGTCGCTAAGGTAGTAGAGGAGGCGGCCGCGGTCCCCTCCTCGAGCAAAGATAGGCCCGGCGAGCTGGTGGCCTATCGAGGCGTCGTAGCCGACTCTAAGCCACGGTAGGTATTGGTGCGTTACTACCGGGTAGTACGGCGCGGGGTATTGCAGCTTGACGACGCCCAGGCCGGCGACGGGCCGGGCGACCACTTCCCACCCGCCGGGCGATATCTCCCGATTATACCCGTACTCCAATATCGGCTCGAAGGCGTTGTCGTCGCCCGGGTAGCCGTATATTTGCAACCGGAACGTATGGCGGTTGACGTCGCCCGCGGCGTACGTTAACTCGCCGCGGTAGCCGGCGTCGAGGTAGAAGTTGGGGTAGTAATAGTCGGTGGCGTTGAAGCGGAAAGCCCCGGCCGAAAGAGAGAGGTCGGCGGCCGGTACTGAAGTAAATAATACTAAAACACTAGTACAAATTAAGGGCGCGTATTTTCGCATACCGTATTAAGGGTGGTATAGTATCTCCAGGTTCCAATTCTCGTCGTTCGCGGCGGCGTAAAAACCTTTCGCACCCACGTTAATATCGTAAAAATGGTTTTTTTGGGGAAGCGATTCTTGGGCCCAACTCAAGCCGTCGTAAAACGCCGACGTCCATTTGCCGACCGCGAGGATCCTGCCGCGGTCGTCGACCGCGACGCTTTCTATCTCGCCGAAGTTAGGGCCGACCGGGCAATAGAGGAGGAGCTCGTATTCGCCCGCGCCGGGGGCGCCGAAGCGGCGGTAAACGGTGCTCGCGATAGGGTCTCCGTTGCTATCGGTAGTCGCCACGTACAGAATCCCGTTAGCGGTACAAGCTGAAATTCGGTCGGGTTCGTAATTAGACCAGGGGTTTTCGAACTTTACTTTTTCTTCGAACCAGGTAACGCCTTCGTCGGGCGAGATAAGGACTTGGACGCCGTTTTTTAAAGCTAACGCGAACGTAGTCCCGGTATCGGCGTCGTAGACAACCGCTTCGGCCTTCACCCGCGGATATTCCACCAGGCCGCCGCGTTCATATTTCCAAAGCGTCGTAGGTTCGAAATCGCCGTACGTGCCTTCGTCGAAGAGAAACCAAAAACTGTCGTAGTTTATAGGAACCACCCCGCGGAACTTCCCGGCCGGGATAGCGCCGTCGAGTTGGACTTCGCGCCACACACGCCCGTTATATTGGATTAGAAACGGCTCAAAGCGCCAACCATCGCTATTCTCGACTTCAAACGCGCGGCTGCCAACGGCCCAGCCGCTCCCTTCCTTAATGGCGATGTCTTCTATACTCGCCCAATAGGCGGTTTTTAGATCGACGCGAAAAACGTTGGTAACGGTGCCGTTTCGGTAGTATTTTATTGACGGGGTGGGTGCTTCATTCCATTGAAAAGCGAAAAATACCGCGTCGCCTTCCACACCGATTGCGGTTACCTGGCATCGCCCTTCGCCGAACGAAGCGAGGGTTTGCCAAGCCGAGGTTGCGGGACCTACGGGGTCCCCACATGACAAAGATAACGCTACGAGCGCGCAGATAAAGGCTTTCGCCGATATATTCATACACAGTAGCTTCACGAAAATACCGCGGGTTAAAAAAGCGATTGGTAAAGCCGCCGACCTAACTAAGTAGGGCGCGTTAGTAATGTATGTCTACAACGTCACATTTTACCGCCCCACAAGTTCCGCCTCCTTTGAAAAGTAACCAAAGGTTACCGTTGGCGTCGAAGTACGAACTCGGTATAGTATATGATTTGGTGTAGGGCGGAGGGTTGCTCCACCCTCCAGGGTTAGTATTCATATAAGTCCATGTATGGGGCGTTGACGATTTATCCCACCGGTACGCTTTTACTTCGACACCGCTGGTCACCGCAATTTGCCAATACAACGTACCCGAGGAATAACCCCCGGGCTTTGTGAATCTTACCATCATATACCCGTAGGTCTTAACCGACATAGAACCGCTGTGCCACCAATCCGCCTCGTCGGTGCGAATCCTCCATACTTCGCCGTCCCCAATTCTGGCGGGGCAGTTGTCGTAAATAAGGTCGAATTGGGCTTCGCCTGAGATGGTGGATGGGTCTGAATTTATCGTCCCCGCGCGGCAAACGTTATTCCCCGGCGGGTTCAAATCCGTCCATGCCCATACAATCCCTGTAAAAAGCAAGATTAGACCTATTATCCGCTTCGTCATCTCTCCGACCTCCGCTATGTTAACAGTTATCCCCTCGCGGCGCAAGCCGCCTTCCTAATCGCCCCCATTTTACAAAAAAAAAAAAAAACAAGTCAAGCAAATAATGCTATATTAATGACTTAAAGAGTAATATTTGGATATTGGTAATAATTGTTAATTAACGGCAAGACATGGGATGATCGTGAACCGATTTTAAATAAAACCGCGGCGGCGGCTTTAATATTATATGTAAATCGCCAACGCCGCCCCGGGCGCCGGTTTTCGTAGGGGCAGACCTTTAGGTCGGCCCGCCATATTCCCCATTATTGTAATCCGGAACCTTATTTCATTTAATAAAAAGAAAAACGCGGCGCCAGGCTGGGTTTAAAACGCTTTCGTAGGGGCGACCGGCCAGTCGCCCCTACCACCCCACTACCGGCCGGGTTTTATAGGGGCGACCGTCAGCTCGAGCCGCCTCGCCCGGGTATATTATTAAACAAGGGGCTTAAGCCCCTTGTCTCCTCGTCGCCGCGGCGCCAGGCCGCGTTTAAAATGCGTTATAAAGGTGGCCGCACTTGAAGGTACGGCCCGACGGTTCAACGGATTTTCTTACAATTCTATTCGGGCGAACCGCCGCTTCCCCACCTTGATGATCTCGCCGCCGGCGAGGCGGACCTCCGCCTGCGGGTCCTCCACTTTTTCGTCGTTTATGGTCACGGCGTTCTGGCCTATGAGGCGCCGGGCCTCGCTCTTGGAGGGCGCCAGGCCCGCTTCGCATAATAACGTCGCGAGCGCGATGGGGTTGGCCGACGGTTTATAAGTCGGGATATCCTCGGGCGTCAGGCCCTCTTTATGGACGCGCTCAAAGTGCTCCTCGGCGGCTCGAGCCGAGGCGGCGTCGTGATAGCGCTCGACGACGCGCCGCGCCATTTCCATCTTCACGTCCTTGGGATGGGCCCGGCCGGCGGCGACGTCGGCCCGCAGCTTCTTCACTTCGGCCGGCGTATTAAGCCGGAGTATTTTCAAATAGTCGAACATCAGCTCGTCCGATACCGACATCAGCTTGCCGTAGATTTCTTCGGGCGCCTCGGCCACGCCGACGTAGTTGCCGAGCGACTTCGACATCTTCCGGGCGCCGTCGGTACCGACCAGCAGCGGCGTTATGACCGCGACCTCGGCCTGCTGGTCGAACTCGCGCTGGATATCCCGCACCACCATCAGGTTGAACTTCTGGTCAGAGCCGCCCAGCTCGACGTCGGCCTGGAGCGCCACCGAGTCGTACGCCTGCGCCAGCGGATAGAGCAGCTCGTGGAGGCTTATAGGCAACCCCTTCGCGAGGCGCTTTTCGAAGTCGTCGCGCTCGACCATGCGGGCGACGGTGTACTTGGCGGCGAGGCGTATGACGTCGGCGAAGGACATGGGCGCCAGCCAACGGCTGTTGTAGTCGATTACCGTCTTCTCGCGGTCGAGGGTCTTGAACGCCTGCTCGCAATAGGTCTCGGCGTTGGCGCGGATCTCCTCCGTAGACAGCGCGGGCCGGGTCTTGGAGCGGCCCGACGGGTCGCCGATGCTGCACGTGAAATCCCCCACCAGGAATACGACCTGGTGGCCCAGGTCCTGGAAGTCGCGGAGCTTGCCCAGGACGACGGTGTGGCCGAGGTGGATGTCGGGCGCGGTGGGGTCGAGGCCGAGCTTAACTTTCAACGGCCGCCCGGCCTCGAGCGACGAGCGGAGCTTGGCGCGCAGGTCGTCCTCGGTGACGATTTCCAGCGCGCCCTCGCGGATGACCGCGATTTGTCGCTCGACTTCGGCCTCGATTTTAACGTCGCTTTTCGTCGCCACGTCGCTCCGTCCTCGCCCGGGGCTCGCCGGATATAAAAAAGGCATAGGACCTACTGCGCCCTATGCCCCACCGCCGGCGCGGCGAGGCCCTTACTGGTTGTAATACATCGCTTTTATTCGGCCCCAGGCGTTGCCCTCGGTGTTGGCGGCCGGGGATTCGCGGGGGCTATTGATATTTTGGGGTTGAGGTTGGGCGCGTTCGCGCAGATCGGACAGGTTGTCGCCGGTGTCGTACGAGTTGCCGTTGACTTCGCTGTGGCTCGCGCCCGATTTACGCTCCAAGCTGTGGCCGCGGCTTACGCCGGGATGTTGCGTGCCCTCGTAGTAGGGCCAACGCACCGGCCCCCAGCCGACGGCGTCCCGCTTTTGACCGCCGGGACGTTCCAGTATAACGCCGCCCTCGCCCTTCATAAAATCCATCGAGAGATCGCAGTAGAAGTCGGGTTTATAGGAAACCTTCGACCAGGCGCTCCGGTCCTCCGTCCGACCTATGAGGTAGAAACCGTGACCCGGGATGACAACCTTCACCTGGTCGTTTACCAGGGACACCCTCTCAATGCCGCGCTTGGAGGCGATGCGGACCCGCCAATCTTTAAGGTCCACGTTCGCCTTGCCGGCGTTATATAGCTCTATAAACGGCAACGAGCCCGCGTCCGGGTCGTACAAGATTTCGGAAATAAAAATCTTGTCCGCCGGTTCGTCGGCAAAACTCGCGCCGGCAATGAGCATGCATATACAAATGTAGGCCGCTACGCGCAAGCTACAATTCTCCTCTCACCTACCATTATGGCAGAAGAACCCATATCCGTCAAGCGAAAACGGTACTTGTTCCCTCCGCCCAACGAGCCCTCTCACGCCTTAAATTCCAACCGTATATCTACCGAAAAAGCCTTCCCAAATATCCGTAACGAGCGGCCCGCCGCCGTTTCAGGTTCTTTTAAACCACTTTAGAGGCAACTTCGGATGTACGCCACAAAAGAAAAAGGGGCGTTCAAGTCGCCCCCGCGGATGATGCCGCGCAGTATATTATAAGCTTTTAGGTCGCCTTTCGGCGAGCGGCCGGTTTCGCGCTCCCGTCGTCGCGGCGCTTAGCATTTGCCCCTTCCGCCACGTTATCCCAGTCGGCGTCGCCGCAACGGCAGGGCGGGAACTTATCGCCCCGCGACAGCGATACCTCGTGGCCGCAACTAACGCAACGGTAAGCGGCCGTAAACGGCACAGGCAACCCGGCACGGTATACCATATTCACCCCTCCGGACGTTTACGGTACACGCCCGCCTACGTTCGCCCCGCATACCCAACGACTCCGCTAGCGGTATTCAGTGCTTTCGCAATTCGGGCACGGCGGCAGCGCGTCGTCGGGGTCGTCGAGCCGGACGATCTGGTCGCAGCTCGAGCATACGTACAAACCGACGCCGGGTTGTTCCCCCGTCTTAGGCATTCCAATCACCTCTCTCGCCCGCCGCGAGCCGACATCGGCACGCGGGAAGCAGAGTATTTTAACCCAGGCCGCCGCGATTGTCAAAGGGATTTTGGGCGGGGGGCGTCCGGGCGAACGACGACGGCACCCTTTATCTCCCCCGCACAACGGCTCGACCCCAGCCGCTATACCCGCGGTTACCGTCGCCGGGACGGGCGCGACTACGGCTATTCCGGTCCAGAATGCGGTGCCTTCCCCCATATCTATTCGCCCCCTCTCGGCACGTTTTAGTCTATCTCGTATAAGTATAGCTTCTCGTACGGCCACGTGATTTCCTTAACGAGCCGGTAGGGGGGGCCGACGCGGTGGTCGTAAAGAGGGCGGATCAAATCGCCGCACGGCCGGCGCCCCCCCTCAGGAGCTTCGCACGTTAAGCTGTCCACTAATAGATATTTTACCCGGCGCCGTCGAAGTTGCGCGGCGAGTTCGTCGCAATCGCGCGCGTCGAGGTAGTCGAGGCCTTCGATCCAGGTACGCTGCCCCTCTAGGTGATACTTGAGCAACCACGGCGTCGTCGTTGCCACGCGGGCTTGGGAACCCACGCGGCCGTTGAGGAACACGGCCGCTAAGTGGTAAGTCATCCCCCGCTGCCCGTTTTGGAAATCGTCCCGGGCTACCGCGGCGCTTTTGCTAACGTACGCGGCCCCCAAGGCCACAACCAGAAGCCCCGCCCCGAGGCGGTACCACACTCGCGGTCCGAGGAGTACACCGTAGGCCGCCGCCCCGGCCAAAAGCAGGACCGGCCCCGCCGTAGCTGCGAGATGGCCCCCCCCCATCCCACCCACGTACGCGATCACCGTACCCGCGAGAGCGGCGCCGGATAAAAACCCGACCGCGCCCGCCACGTACGCGGCGGGGCGCCATTTGAACGCCGTCCGTACTAAACAACGCATCCCGTACCACAAACCGAAAACGGCAATCGCAAGAACGGGGAGGAAAAACCGGCGGAACGGCCAAGGATACACCGCGTGCGCGACTAGGTAAACGACGAGGAAAACCGCCGCCACGACGTATGTGGACCTTATTCGCTTCGCCGCGTAAAAAACGCCGGCGATCGCTAAGGCCAGGCCGAAAAACGATAGCGCGACGGCCGCCGGCGGCCGTGCAGTAATAAGTACCGAGGCGGCGGCCTTCAGGAATTCCACCGGCGCGGGCCGGTAAATTAGGTACTGCTCTAGGTACGGGTGTACCGGCCCGGCCTTAACCAACGAAATACCGACCCAGAGGGCGACTGGAAATACCGCTAGCGCGGTAAATAATATGGCCCGTCGTCTCCGCCCCGCAAAAAAATCGAACGCCCCAAGCAACAATACGAGCGCCACGGCCTCGTACCGCGTTAGCGCAGCCAACCCGCCGAGAAGGTACGGCCACCCGCCGCGCCCGGTAACCACCAAGGTGCCGAGAATCAACGCCGCATAAAACATTTCGCATATCGGCTGGGCGCCGTTAAGCGTGAATACCGGCGAGCTTGCCAACCACGCGACCGCCCACACACTCCACCGGCCCAAAGCCGGTTTCGCGAATAGGTACGCTAAAACCATAGTCACGGGCGTCGCTAAGACATTGATCCCCCGCGCCGCGGTAAGATACGGATCGGCCCCCGGCGCAAATAAGGCGCCAAGGGCCATGAGGGCCGGATACAAGGGTGCCCGTTTAAACGAAACGGGTAATTCGGCCGCCGAGAACGACTCCGCGACCCCCAGGAAGCCGAAATAGTCAAGGTGCGGGACCGAAAATCGGGGGAGGAGTGACGCCGTCGCCGCCGTGAAATAAACGACGATTACCCCGAGTATGAGTGTTTCGAGTACCTTCGCCTTTCCGTGCACGAACCCTCCTCCGCGGAAGAACGGCGAATCGACCCTTCCACCCCTCGCCGTTCTCCTCCCGCGACGTTTACTAAACTACCAAAACGGCGGCAAAACCGCAAGCAGTATAAGGTCCCGAAATCTTGCCCAGGCCTATTATTTATGCTATATTGCAAGTTAAAAGGGAGCAGACCATGCCGAAGTTCGACCCGAAAAATATGGCGGTAACTTTCGACGACGTGCTGTTGAAACCCCGCTTCAGCGCCGTCCTCCCGCCGGACGTCGACGTCCGGACGCAGTTCACGCGCCGTATAAAACTCGACCTACCCATAGTCTCCGCGGCGATGGATACCGTCACCGAGGCCGCGCTCGCCATCGCGCTCGCGCAGGAGGGCGGCATCGGCGTAATACATCGCAATATGCCGGCGGAGGCGCAGGCCGCCGAGGTCAACAAAGTCAAGCGGTACGTCTCCGGCATGATCGTCGACCCTTACACCCTCGCCCCCGACTCCCCCATCGCCGACGCCCTCGCCATTATGGCCGGCTACAGAATATCCGGCGTCCCCGTGGTCGACGCGGAGGGGGTCCTCCTCGGCATTATTACCAACCGCGACCTCCGCTTCGAGAAGCGGCGCGACATCCCGGTGGCCGAGCTGATGACGCGCGAGGGTCTGATAACCGCGCCGGTGGGGACCTCGCTCGAGAAGTCCAAAGCGCTGCTCCACAAGCACCGCATTGAAAAGTTGCCCATCGTCGACGCCAAAGGTCGCCTTAAAGGCCTTATAACCGTCAAGGATATCGTCAAAGCCCTGGAGTACCCCAACGCCAGCAAGGACGAACAGGGGCGGCTGCGGGTCGCCGCGGCGGTGGGCGTGGGCGACCGCGCGCTGGAGCGCGTCGAGCTGTTGCTGGAGAACGGCTGCGACGTCGTCGTCGTGGACACCGCCCACGGCCACAGCAAGGGCGTCGTCGATACCGTCAAAGCTATCAAGCGCAAGTTCAAAAAGGCGGAGGTGGCCGCGGGAAACGTCGGTACCGCGGAAGGGGCCGAGGCGCTTATCGCCGCCGGCGTCGACGCCGTCAAGGTGGGCATCGGCCCGAGCGCCATCTGCACCACGCGCGTCGTGGCCGGCGCCGGCGTTCCCCAGGTGACGGCCATAATGGAAACGGCGCCGGTATGCCGGAAGGCCAAAGTACCGCTCATCGCGGACGGCGGCATTAAGTACTCCGGCGACATTACCAAGGCCGTCGCCGCCGGCGCTTCGTCCGTGATGATCGGCTCGCTCTTCGCCGGAACCGAGGAGAGCCCGGGCGAGCTCATACTCTACGAAGGCCGCTCCTTCAAATCCTACCGCGGCATGGGGAGCATGGGCGCGATGGGCGGCTCGGCGCTGTCGCGCGACCGCTACGGCCAGCCGGAAGACGTCGAGGCGGCTAAGCTCGTCCCCGAAGGCATCGAGGGCCGCGTCCCGTACCGGGGGCCGTTGTCGCAGGTCGTCTATCAACTCGTCGGCGGCCTACGCGCCGGCATGGGCTACTGCGGCGCCAAGAACGTGAAGACGTTGTGGAAGTCGGCGGAGTTCGTTCGCGTAACGCCCGCCGGCCTGGCCGAGAGCCACCCCCACGACGTCCAGATAACCAAAGAGGCCCCCAACTACGGCGTACGCACGCCGTGGGATAAGAAATAAACCCGGGAGGTAGGCCGTTCCCCCGGCAATCATAATCGCCGCTCGCGCGCTCGGCATCCCGTTCCTGGCCGGGATTAATTTATACGTAACGGTCTTCGCGCTGGGCCTAATAAAAAAGCTCACCGGGGCGACGGTGCTGGGGCCGGAGTTCGACGTTCTCGCGAGCTGGCCGGTGCTCATAGTCGCCGGCGTCCTCCTCGTCGTCGAAATAGTGGCCGATAAAATCCCGGCCGTGGACCACGTCTGGGACGCGGTCCACACCTTCATACGGACGCCGGGCGCCATGGTAGTCGTGGCGGTCATGATGCAGGGCCAGGACGTAACGTGGCAGGTCATCGCGGTCCTGGTCGCGGGGAGCGTGGCGTTCGTAGCGCACGCCGGCAAGGCCACGGCTCGGGTCGCTTCCACCAAGGTCACCGCCGCGACCGCCAACGCGGTCGTAAGCGCGGTCGAAGACGTGCTCGTCGCCGCCGGGGCCGTGCTGGCCGCGTTCTACCCGGTGGTACTGGGCGCGGTGGTGCTGGTCGCCCTTCTCCTGGGGGCGATATTCGGCCCGAAGCTGTTCCGGGCGTTCCGCATAAGTTGGGCGGTCTCGTCGAACTACGTCCGTTACCTGTGGCGTAAGCTCCGCCGTTGGCTCCAGCCGGATTGGAGGCCGGAGGTAAAGGCGGTAAACCTGCCGCCGCCGCTGCAGGACCTCGCGCTGGTGGAAGAACCCCTCGGCGCGGCCCGGGTGTTGGAAGGCAAGTACGGCCGGCGCCGCATGGGTTACCTCCTCGTATGGCGCGACCGGCTGGCGCTGCACGTCAAGCGGGTCGTGAAGGCGAAGGTCCGCGGTTATTACTTCAAGGAACTGGAAGACGTCTACGTGGGCGAGGACACGCTGTTGGACCGCCTGTACTTCACCGCCCGGGGTCGGGCGCACGTGTTATCGTTCTTCAAAGGTCAAAAACCCGCGGCGGCCGACGTAGCGGGAATGGTCGCCGCCGGGCAAGCGAAACCGTGACGGACGGCGCGTAAAAACGGAAGCGCCGAAGCGCGGAAAACCGGCCCGATAACCCTCAAAAAGCGGTGTATTAAACGCCAGTGAAAAACCACGGTAAAGCGCTCGACACGCTCTTCGGATTCTTAAGCGCGGCGGTGCCGTTCGCGGCTTACCTGATTACGCTGCCGCCGTCGATAACCTTCGAGGACTCGGGGCAAATCATCACCGCCGCGGCGAAGCTCGGCGTCTCCCACCCGTCCGGGTACCCGCTGGAGTCGCTGGTGGGGCACTTCTTCACGCTGGTGCCCTTCGGCCGCATCGCCTGGCGGGTTAACCTCGCGTCGGCGGTGGTGGCCGCGGCCTGCTGCCTGGTAATATTCTTCCTGCTCCGCCGCCTGTTCCTGGAGCTCAAGGGAGAAGCGCGGGTAGCGGCCGCGGTTTCGGCGGCGGCCGCGGCGACGGCCTTCGGCCTGGGCTGCGCGTTCTGGAGCCAGGCCGTCGTCGCCGAAGCGTACGCGGTGAACGCGCTCGCGCTCGCGGCCGTGCTGTACGCCGCCTTCAACTTCGTCCGCACGCGCGACGCCAGGTGGGGATACCTCGCGGCCTTCGCCGGCGGCCTTGCCCTCGGCGCCCACACTTCCTCTGCCATAATATCCATACCGGTAGCGGCGTATCTGATCTGGCGATTCCGGAGGTTGCCGAGCCTCCGGGCATTTTTCACGGCGCTGGCGCTCGTCCTGCTCGGGTTCATGGTTTACCTCTATTTACCTATCCGCGCCGCCCAAGGGCCGGCGATAAACTGGGGCGACCCCCGAACCCTCTCGCGCGCGTACGGCCACATTACGCGGCGGATGTACGGCGGCCCCAACCTGGAGCGCCTCCAGTTCGTGCCGTTCCATCTGCTCGAGCTCGGGAAATTCTTATGGCGGGAATTCGCGCCCCCCGCGGTTTTAGCGGTAGCGGCCGGGGTAGTGGTAGCATTTAAAAAGCGAGCCCGGCCGTGGGGTTTTCTGGCGCTGATGCTGCTGGTCACGGGGCCGCTGGCGACGACGGCGCTGGTACTCCTGCTCCAGGGACACCAACTCCCGGGCATTCAAGTCTGGTACATCCCCTTCTTTATGTTGTCGGCGTTGTTCCTGGGGCTGGCCCTCTTCGAGTTGATTACGCGGCGGAACGCCTGGGTGCGGCGGGCCGGATACGTCGCCCTCGCGCTGGCCGTAGCGCTGCCGGCGGCGCTCAACTTCTATTGGAACGATTACCGCGACTACTACTTCGCCGAGGACTACGGCGCCAACTTCCTCCGCACGATAGCGTACGGCGGCCTCAATATAATGTTCGAGCGCGGCTCGCTGGGGACTTTCGAGACCGCGTATTTAAAGAAGGTAGAGGGCTACCGACCGGACCACGTGTTCGTCGACGCGACGGGGAGCGTATATTCCGAATACGGTCGGTTCGCCGCCGGCCGCCTCGACCCGCGGGACCCGATGGCGGCGCAGATGTGGGAACAGGCTTTCGAGCGAGACATCTTAACGTCGCCGGCCCATAAAAACATCTACTACAGCATCTCCAGGGAAACGATCACGTCGTACGGCTTCATCCTCGAGCCCGCCGGGATGCTGTTTCGCGTCGCGAAGCCGCCGCTCGAGCGGCGCCCGGTTTCGCCCGTTTGGAGCCGTTACGCTATGCGGGGCGTCGCCGACGTCGAGGCCGACCCCGCTTCCCGCCGCTACCTGGCTGAAGAGTGGATCCGCGACGGCATTTGCAAATATAAACTAATGCTGGCCCGGGATTACTACCTCGCCGGCGAGACCGACGAAGCGCTCGCGGCGCTCGCGGCCACGGCGCCCATCGCCCGCGATATGACGGAAGCGCTGCTCGAGCTGGCTAATATCTACACCCAATACGGTTACTACGAGGAGGCCATACCTTACTACGACCAGGCGATGGAGGCGTTCCCGCGCAAAGGCGTGGGCGACCCGAGCTTCCGACTCCACTACGCCCAGATTCAGGCCAATAAGGGAATCGCCTACATGTACGTCGGCGACGTTGACGGCGCGGAGGAAGCCTTCCGCCAATCGCTGGA
>CBFCYS010000075.1:0-12127 GCA_965602215.1 uncultured bacterium | reverse complement strand
CTTCGGCAGCCAATCGACGACGAAGACGTACTCCAGCGCGGCCAAATTCTCCGCCGGCGCCACTTCCACCTCGGCGAACATGGAGTCGAACGGCCTCTCGACGGCGCGGACGTACCCGATTATCAAGCCCGGCGGGAAGAGGCGGCTCGTGCCCGCCGTAACGACCAGGTCGCCCACCTTGAGCTCGGTGGTCCGGGGCAGGTACGCCAGGCGGCCGCGGCCTTCGGCGTCGGCGTAGTATACGCCGGTCGTCCCGGTGGCCGCGTGCGTGGCGGCGACGCGTACGCGCTCGTTGGTGATGAGTTCCACCTCCGCCGCCGTCGGCGTCACCCGCGCCACCCGCCCTACCAACCCTTCGGCGCCTATCGCCGGCATCCCCGCCACGACGCCGTCGTCGCGGCCCGCGCCCACCGCCGTCGTCTCGAGCCAGCTCTCGGCGCGGCGCTCGAGGACCGGCGCGTACGTCAGCTCGTACGGCATCTCGACGCCGAAGCCCAGCAGCAGCGCCCGCAGCGCGTCGTTCTCGCGCTTGTACCGCTCGGCGCGGCCCAACAAAATGGAGCGGCCGGCGAGCCGCTCGGCCATCTCGGCGCGCTCCTCCTCGCCGCGCTCGAGTTCCTTCGCGTACGACGAGAGCTTGTACGCCGGCGCCTTGGCCCGGAGGAGCAGCGCCCGCGCCTCGAGCCGGCCCGTAAGGTCCAGCGTGACCAGGCCGGCGGCGACGGCCGAGAGGGCCAGCGTCGTAATTATCTTGGCGGTGAAGATGTTCCGCATCGTTATCGCGCGGCCGTAACCGTTGCCCAGTGGCCGCGGGCGGTCAGCTCCGCGGCGGCGGCCTTGGCCTTTTCGCCGTCCACCGCCGGCGCCGCGAACGCGCCGCCCGAGCCGCTTAGCCGCGCGCCCTCCACGCCCAGCTCGGCCAGCGTCTGTTTAAATTCCTCCAGAAAGGGGAAGGCCCGCAGCGCCGGGCGCTCCAGCGAGTTCTCGCCCGCCGGCCACCACGCCGCCGGCGGCCCGTCGAGGCGGGCCAGCACCTCCCATAGCGGCTCGGCGGAGGGGGCGTATTCGTCGGCCGTGAGCGCTTTGTAAACGCGGGTGGTTTGGACGGTGCGGCGCGGCGCCGCCAACAGGAAAGGAACGCCGGCGGGACCGGGCACGGGCGTGACGAAGTCCCCGCGTCCGGCCGCGAATCCCCATCCGGGGCGGAGGAAGAACGGCACGTCGCTGCCCAGCCGGCGGGCGAGGCGCCACAGCGCGTCCTCGCCCAGCGGCCGGCCGAAGTGCTCGTTCAAGGCCGTCAGCGTTACCGCGGCGTCGCTCGAGCCGCCGCCCAGGCCGGCGCCGACCGGCACGTTCTTCGCCAAATGTACGTCGACCCGGGCGTCGACTTTCGCCGCGGCCAGGAACGCCAGCGTCGCCTGGCCCGCGAGGTTGCGCTCGCCCGTGGGGACGCCGGCGCCTTCGCATCTCACGTTGACGCCGCGACCGGCCTTGACCGCTATCGTCAGCGCGTCCGCCAGCTCGAGCGGCGCCATCACGGTGGCGACGTCGTGGTAACCGTCGGCGCGCCGCCCGCTGACCAGCAGGCACACGTTGACCTTGGCGTGTGCGCCGACCTCGATCTTAGTTTCCTTCATCTTCCGCGTCGTCTCCGAAGGGGGCGGGCCACGCCTCCGTTACCTCGGCGCCGGCGGGGGGCGTCGTCGAAAACGCCTCCTCCGGTACGTCGACATTAGCTTCGAATTTTTTAACCGAAATTTCCACCAGGGCGTCGGCGGTTTTGACGGTTACCGCGAACGGTACGGCTGCGCCGCCGCGGTCGCGCCAGTCGTCGTACGTGACGTCTACCGCCGCCGCGCCATCTTCGTAGAACCGGACGTTGACCGGGCGCCGCGGCTCGCCGGCCAGCGTGAGTTGTTGGAGGCGGGAGCCGCCCGGCTCGAGCCAGGTCAGCGTGACGATATCGCCCTCCTCGGCCGGCGCGACTTCCAGGTTGCCCGCGGCCACCTCCTCCGCGTATAGCGGCGGCCTGCCCGCGAGAAGGTCCAGGCTGTCGGAAAGGCCGCCGCCCGCGCGGGCCGCGAGGGCCGGGATGGAACGCGCGTCGTCGGGGGAGACGACGGCGATTTCGTCGCCCGGGTAGTAGGCCAACATCTCGCCGGCGGCGGCGGTGATGACCAGCGCCGTCCCCGTCAGCGGCGTCGACATCTCCAGCCGGCCCCGGTCCGGTTGCGCCCGGGCGAAAGCGGCGTTGAAGATGCCTTCGACGTCGCCGTACGCGCGGAGCGTCGCCGTCCCGCGGAAGCTCGCGAGGGGGCCGCGGTCGGCCCCGAGCTCCTGCAAGTATCGGGCCGCGGCCGAACGCTCGCTTCCCGGGGGGGTGGGCGGTTGGGCCGCAGCGGCCGCTGTCAACGCCAGGAACGCCGCCGCTCCCAAGGCCGCCGCGACGCGAACGTTCGTCGGCGAAAACCGTCTCATGGGTTTACAAGTATTCGATGTCAACGGTGCCTATCCGGACTTCGACCAGCGCGATGCTGGCGCGTCCCGTGACCCAACCGCCTAGCTCGCCCGGGCAGATAACGAGGGACTCGCCGTGTTCGACGCGGACGTGGTGGTCGTGGCCGAAGGCGATGAGGTCGTAGCCGGCGCCGGCCGCGGCCTCCCGCGCCACCCGCGGCTTGTGGGTGATGAGCATCGAGAGGCCGTTGAAGGTGAAGCGGTGGGGGTCGGGGTTTATCTCTCCGATGTGGGCGTACGCCGATTTAAGGGCGGCGCGGTCGCCGTCGTTGTTGCCGAAGACGCCGCGCAAGGGCGCGGTGAGGTCTCCGAACGGCTTCGCGGTGAACGGCGCCACGTAGTCGCCGCAGTGCAACACCAGGTCGGCGCCCCACTCGTTGATGACGGCGACGGCCAACCGGATCGTGTGCAGGTTGTCGTGCGAGTCCGCTATGACGGCTACGCGATCCATACGCTGTTATGATACTAACGGCGTCGGCTTTAGTCAATAGCGGCGAACGGTGCGGCGGGGCGTACTCCGCTGAATAAACTTGCGGGAGCGCAGGCCGTGTGTTAGTATTTCGGCAATCAGGTTAACCCAAGCGGAGGCGTCCTTGAGCGTTTTTTCGGACTTTAAACGTTTCTTCTCCTCGGTAACTCCCGACATCGCGATGGACCTCGGCACCGCGAACACGTTGGTGTACGTCCGCGGCCGGGGCATCGTGATTAACGAGCCCTCGGTGGTGGCGCTTGACCGGACGAAGCGCGAGGTTCTCGCCGTGGGGCACGAGGCCAAGGCGATGTTGGGGAAGACGCCGGAGTCCATCCAGGCGATACGGCCCATGAAGGACGGCGTCATCGCCGATTTCCGCCTGGCGGAGGAGATGATCAAGTACTTCATCCGCGAGGCGCGCGGAAGGCGGGGCGTATTCCGGCCGCGGGTGGCGATATGCGTCCCCACCGGCATAACCGACGTCGAGCGGCGCGCGGTGCGCGACTCGGCGCTGCACGCCGGTACGCGGGAGGTCATACTGGTGGAGGAGCCCATCGCCGCGGCCATAGGCGTCGGCCTCCTCATCCACGAGCCCCGCGGCAGTATGGTGGTCGACATCGGCGGCGGCACGACCGAGGTGGCGGTCCTGGCGCTGGAGGACATCGTGACCAGCACCTCCATCCGCGTCGCCGGAGACGAGATCGACGAGGCGATAGATAATTATTTGAAAAAGGCTTACAACCTGCTGGTGGGCGAACTGACCGCCGAGAAGATAAAGAAGACCGTTTGTTCGGCGTACCCGCTCGAGCGCGAGGAGACCATGGCCATCAAGGGGCGCGACCTCGTCGCCGGCATCCCCAAGACGCTGACCGTCTCCTCCCGCGAGATGCGCGACGCCATCCGCGAGCCGGTGAGCCAGATAATCGGCGCCGTCCGCGATACGCTCGAGCAAACGCCGCCCGAGCTGGCCTCCGACATCATAGACGACGGCGTCGTGCTCTGCGGGGGAGGTTCGCTTCTGCGGGGCCTCGACCTGGTGTTGAATAAGGAGACCAACCTGACGATTCGGCTCGCCGAAAACCCCTTGACGTGCATCGTGCTCGGAACCGGCAAAGTCCTGGAAGACCCGAAGAAGTACGAGAAGGTCATCATCCGCGACGTCTGAAGGCCGCGGCCGGCCCCGACGCGAGAAACGAAACCCGCCCTCGAGAAAGGGCGGGTTTTATGATCGGGTGCCGCGCAGCGGCTCACTCCAGGACGCGCGATATGCGCTCGAGCAGCTCTCGCTTGCCGAACGGTTTGGTGATGTAGTCGGCCGCGCCCTGTTGCAGCGCGAACATTATATCGTGGATCTCGCCCTTGGCGGTGAGGAGTACGACCGGGACGGCCTCGGTCTCGGGGTTCGACCGCAACAACCTCAGTACTTCCCAGCCGTCGACCGTGGGCATCATCAGGTCCAACAGGACCAGGTCCGGTTCGAAGGAGTAGACCTTATCGAGGCACTCGTCGCCGTTGGCGGCGGTTTCGACTACATGACCCGCCTGCTCGAGGGTGTAGGATATAACTTGCCGGACGCTCTCCTCGTCGTCGACTACGAGAATTTTATTCTTCAAGGCCTTTTTCCTCCGGTTCGCCGCCGTCCCCGTCGGCCTGGGCGAGTTCGAGCATCCGCCCCGGCTCGCGCGGGAAGAACCGTTCTATCTCCAAGGCCGGCTTCGGCTTCGCCAGGTAGTAGCCCTGGCCGAATTCCACGCCCGCCTGCAAAAGGGTTTCGAACTCGCCGCGCGTCTCGATGCCTTCCGCGATGACGCGGGCGTTGACGCGGTGCCCCAACTCCTGGAGCGTTGCCAGGAGCTCTTGCTTGACGCGGTCGCGGTCGATGCCGCGCACCAACGCCATGTCGAACTTGAGGAATTCGGGCTTGAGGCGGGCGATGGTGTTCAGGCTGGCGTACCCGGCGCCGGCGTCGTCCACCGCGACGCCGATGCCGCAGTCGCGGAGGCGGTTGAGGGTGGCCTCGAAAAGGGCGAGGTTCCCGATGGCGGAGCGTTCGGTTATCTCCAGTACGACGCGGTAGGGCGATATGCCGCCGCTTTGGAAGAGGTGGTACAGCGCGTCGTCCCGGGTGCCGATCTCCTCGATGGTGCGGGGGTCGGTGTTGAGAAAGAGCCGGGCGTCGCCGAGCCAGCGCTGCGCGTCCGTGAAGGCGCGCCGGCGACAAACGCGGTCGAGCTGCGTCGATAGGTTGGCCTCGGCCGCCAGCGCGAAGAGCATCTCGGCGTCCGGGATGCCGGTGCCGTCCGCGGCGGAGGAGAGGGCTTCGAAGCCGAAGACGTCGAGGTCGCTCAACTTTAAAATGGGTTGGTAGAGGACGTTTACTTCTTCGCGCACGATGAGGCGCTGCAGAGTCTCTTTCTGGCGGCGGGTTTCGCTTTCCGAGGCCGCTATCGCGGCCCGGCGCGTCTCGTCGACCGCGGCCAGGACCAACCGCTCGGGCCGGGTGAACAGGTTGTGGATGATCCGCGACGTCGCCGTGAGGAACCCCACCTGGTGATGGCCGCGTAGGATGTCGGCGTTGCGTTCCGATTGCAGGTATTTAGTTAGTTGCGACTTGAGGGTGTCGAGCCGGTCCGGCGCGACGTCTTCCGGCCGGTCCGCGGTGGAGGGCTTCACGAACAAAAGGAATTCGGTGGATTGGACGTCGCGCACGACGACGACGTCGTCGGGCTTGAGGAACGTCCGGTGGAATTTGGCGAGGACGGTGCCTACGTCGGCGATAAATTCGTCCAGATATTGCCAGCCGTAAACCGCCTCCAGGTCGTCGGCGCGGGGGATCGTCAGGTATATTAAGCCCACGGCGCCGTATTCCTCGAGCGCGGCCCGGACGGCCGACATCTTCGCCGGCAGCGTCGGCAGCGAGCTTATCTTGTCCGACAACAACGTTTGAAGGCGAAGCCATAGGGTCCGGCTACTGGGCTGTTTGTCCGGCGGGAGGTTATCGTCTTCGACCATGGCGTCGGGTGCGACGCGCGATGCGCCGTCCCGGAAATTAATATAATAGCGGCTTAGGCCGGTGTCAACCTAAAACACGGGTATATTTAACAACTTTATAAGGGGGCGGGGCTCCGCGGCCGTTACGGCGGCGTAAAAGATGCGATTCGGTCGAAAATCACCGGCGTTCGGCGCGCGCGGGTATGATTTTTAATTGCTTTTAAATAAGCCGTGTATTATAATTTAGTATCGTATACAAGCACAATTACGAAAGAAGGTCGATTGATATGAAGATAATAAGATATATTACGATAGCGGCTTTATTCGCGGCCCTCGCCGGGAGCGCGGGCGCGGCGCGTAAGGTCGCCGTGCTGGACTTCTTGGCCTACGGCGAGGCGAGCGCCGAAAGCGGCGTCGACGTAGCCGACAACGTCCGCCTTATGTACCTGGGCGTAGAGGATTACGAATTGGAGAAATACCGGCGGATGGACAACGCCGTTACCGCGGCGGAGGGCGCCGGCCTCGACCTCACGGCGATGAACGATATCGTACGGTTGGGTAAAGCGCTGGGCGACGACGAAGTAGTCACCGGCCGCGTTACGTACGACGGCGAGATATACACGCTCCAAATTTGGGTGAACGACGTCGAGAAGAAAATCTTAAACGGTTCGGCCGACGCCCAGAGCCCCGACTTGCGCCGGCTGACGGAGGACTTGATAAAAGGGATGAGCGGGGCCGAGCAGTTCGGCGTCCTTTTCCCGGACGAGGTGCGCGACCTCCCTCGAGCCACGGAGAAGGAAACCCGCATGGCGCTGTCCCTCGTCGGCACTGATGAGGAGCTTACCCTTTTCGACGTCCTCTCGCCCCGCGGCAAGAGCATGATGTTGGACAAGTTTTGGGTGCGGCGCGACCCGAACCCGAATACGCCGGAGAATGAGTACGAGGACGAGTTCTGGCGGCGGGTAACGTACGTCGAGGAACACTATGCGACGCGTGTACGCGAAGGTGTGCGGACCGATCGCGGGAAAGTATACGTTCTCTACGGTCCCCCCGAAGAGGTCGAGGACCACGCCGGCGGCGTGGCCTCGATGGCGGGCTACGAGAAGTCTACCTGGTCCACAAAACCCTATTACGCTTGGAAGTACTACAACGCCGGGCCGACGGGCCAGCGGATGCTCTTCGTCTTCCTTGACGAAGTGGGCGACGGCGAGTTCAGCATCTTCGCCTCCACCGAGCCGGGTTTCGGTCGGCACATCGCCTCCTTCGCCGAGTTCGACATGAACCGGCTGGCGATAGACGAAGAGGACGTGGGCGATACCAGCGAGACCACGTTCTGGGATTCGCCGGGCCGATTCGGCGGCAAGTAGGCGCGCGAGGCAAATCAGGAACTCATTCCCATACGCGGAGGTTTCTAAAGGATGAAGCTCTTTATCGACACCGCTAATCTGGACGCTATAAAGCGGGTCGCGGACCTGGGCCTGCTCGACGGCGTCACCACCAACCCCACGCTCGTGTCGCGCGAGAAGATGCCGGCCGACAAACTCTACGACGAGATCGCGAAGGTCTGCTCGGGGCCCGTGAACGTCGAGGCCGTGAGCCAGGACGCCGACGGCATCGTCGAAGAAGCGCGCGACTTCCACAAACGCGCCCCCAACTTCGTCACCAAGATCCCCTGCTTCGAGGAGGGGTTGAAGGCGGTGCGACGGTTGGCCGACGACGGCATCGCCGCCAACGTAACGCTCGTCTTCTCGCCGGCGCAAGCCATCCTGGTGGCCAAGGCGGGCGCCGGGTACTGCAGTCCGTTCATCGGGCGCCTCGACGACATAAGCCAAACCGGTATGGACCTCATCGAGGACATCGTCATGATTTACGAGAACTACGACTACGATACCGAGGTCGTCGTCGCCAGCGTCCGCCATCCCCTCCACGTCATCGAGGCCGCGCGTATCGGCGCCGATATCGTTACTATCCCGCCCGCCGTCATCTACAAGCTGGTGAAGCACCCGTTGACCGACGCCGGGATGAAGGCGTTCCTCGACGACTACGCTAAGATACCCAAAAGCTAGGGAAGCCCGACGCCGTCGGGCCGCGGCAAGGAGGGAAGATGCTCGAGTTCAGGTTTAATTTCATAGATATCTTCCGCGCCCCCCGGCTCGCGCTGAGCGCCAAGAAAATATGGACGCAGCTGAGGGCGTTGGCGCTGGGCCTTGTCCTGTATAACGTCTTCGCGTACCTGGCGTTCGCGGTTTCGGGCGCGGACGCCTACCGTCTCTGGAGTACGTACTACCTCTTCCCGCCGCTGGCGCTCACGTTCGGGGCCGTGCCCTTGAACGCCGGCGGCGTAATTCTATGGGCGGTGGGAGCGGTGGCGTTTTTCGTCGTCGTCTTCCTCGGCATGGCGGCGGTAGCGAAAATAACCATCGAGCAGCTGAGGGGCAACGACTTCTACTCCCGGCGGGAGGCGGGCCAATACGTGCGGCGTCACTGGCGTGCCGTCATCTTAACGCCGGCGGCTCTCCTCCTCTCGTTGGCGGTACTCTACGGCGGCGGTTTGCTCGTCGGCCTCGTCGGCAAGATCCCCTGGTTCGGCGACGTCGTCGCGTCGTTGTCGCTGGTCCCGCTTTTCCTCGGCGGCCTGCTGTTCGTCTTCCTGGCGCTGGTGTTCACCCTATCGTTCTGCCTTACGCCGGCTATAGTAGCCACGACCGGCGACGACACCTTCGAGACCTCGTTCGAGTTATTCTCGACGTTATCGGGACAGCCGTGGCGGCTGGTGGTATACGACGTCGTGCTGTGGGTGCTGACGAAGGCGGCCGCGGTGGCGTTCGCGGTCTTCTCGGCGGCGGCGCTCAAGGTGGCGTACGCGGTCCTATACGTACCGATGGGGCCCAAGTTCGCCGTGGCCTTCGGCGCCGCGTGGCGCGTATTGCCCAGCTGGCTCCGGGGCGCGTACCCGGGCGTATGTCCCCCCCTGGCGTGGCTATCGGCTTCCGGCGTGGATTCCTTCTTCGTCTCATCCGAGGCCGTGCTGCCGCTGCCGTGGCCGCAGGCCGTAGCCGCGACCATCATGTCGCTCGGCCTACTCGTAATTTTGGGCGTCATTTGTTCCTATATCTTGAACGTGAACACCGTGGGCCAGACGATTATCTACACCATCCTGCGCAAGAAGAAGGACGACGAGAACCTGCTCGAGATGTACGACGACGAGCTCGAGCAAGCGATGCTTACCCTGGAGAATGAGAAGGAAGCGCCGGCCGAGGGCGAAGCGACGGAGGAGGTCCGTGAAGCGGGCGATTAAGACCGACGGCGCGCCGGCGGCGATAGGGCCGTACGCCCAGGCCGTGGTCGCCGGCCCTTTCTTGTTTACCGCCGGCCAAATAGCGCTCGAGCCCGCAACCGGCGAACTGGTCGGCGCCGACGCCGCGGCGCAAACGCGGCAAGTCATGGCCAACCTGACGGCCGTGCTGCAGGCCGAGGGCGTCTCCTGGGTGGACGTCGTTAGGACGGAGATCTTCCTCGTTGACCTGGCCGACTTCGCCGCCGTTAACGAAGCGTACGCGGAGTTCGCGGGTGAGGAACCGCCCGCCCGCGTTACGGTCCAGGTCGCGGCGCTGCCCAGGGGCGCGTCGGTGGAGATAGCGGCGGTGGCGTATGTCGACGGGGAGTAACCTTATTATGAGGCGGTCGGCTTTTATCGTTATATGCGGGGCGTTGTTGGCGCTCGCGTGCGAAGACGAACCGGTGAGGGGGCCGGAGTGGTTCTACATCACGGCCGAGAGCACCGGCCTTCCGGGCAATAAAGTTTACGACGTATACGCCGGCGCGGACGGGACGTGGTTCGGGACCGACCGCGGCCTCGCTTTCAACAGCGGTTCGGATTGGGTGGTGTACGATTTTTGGGGAGGGATGCCGGCGAACGAAATTTTCGGCCTGGCGGTGTGCCCGAACGGCGACGTGTGGGTCGCGACGTTCCTGGGCGCGGCGCGCCTCCGCGGCGAGGAGATTAAGAAGTTCACCGCCGCCGACGGCTTGCCGTCCAGTTGGGTGTACGACGTCGCGTTTGACGGCGAAAAGATGTGGTTCGCCACCGATAAGGGCCTGGCGCGCTTCGACGACCCCGGCTTTACGGTTTTCAGATGCGCCGCGGGCCTGCCGGGCGAAGACGTCCGCGACGTGTACGCGGTGGGGGTGGACCGGGTATGGGTGGCGTGCTTCGGCGGCGCCGCGTTCTACGATCAGGGTGCGATGACGGAGTACACCGCGGCGGGCGCCGGCCTGCCGTCGGACATCGTATACGCCGTGGCCGCCCGGGGCGGCGACGCCTGGGTCGGCACCGACCGGGGCCTCGCCCTGCTCCGAAACGGGAAAGTCGTCAAGACGTACACCAGCGCGAACTCGGTGTTGCAGGCCGACATTATAAACGACCTCGGCTACGACGCCGACGGCGCGCTGTGGGCCGCGACCGCGGGCGGCGGCGTCTCGCGGAGCGTGGGCGACGGCTTCGAGACCTTCGATACCACCCGCGGCATTTTAAGCGACTACGTCCTCTCGGTCTACGGCGACAAGCTGGGGTACGTGTGGTTCGGGACGCTCGACAGCGGCGTCAGCAGGTATCACGACTGAGGGGGATAACGGCGCGAACGGTACGCGGCTTGAGGAAGCCGCGTTTTTTTATCGGTTCGCCAGCTCGCGCCGCAGCCGGCGCGCCCGGGCGGCGCGTTCGGCCGGCGACGGTTTCGCGTCGACCAGAAAGTGGAGCACCGCGTTCGGCTCCGCGGCGACGAGGTTGGCGCGCGCTTCCTCGTAGTACAGCGTCACCGCGGCGATGGGCTTGCGAGTGAGCCGGACGATCTCTTCGTCCGTCTTAAGCCAGAGGTGCCGGTTCCATACGTTGGATAGAACGAAGGCCGCCGACCACAGCGCGACGAGGAGCGCCGCGAAAGGCAAAAGGCCGGCGGGTGCGTCGGCGTCGGCGCCCCGGCGGCGTGCCAGCGCGACGGCGACGGCGTCCGCGGCTATGAGCGACGCCATCAGGAAAACCAGCGCCGCGGCGCCGATGAGGCTGTTTCGCGTCGCCTCCGCCCGGGTTATCGCGGCCGCCAGGAATACCTCGGCCTCGTACCGTCCGAGCGACTCCGCGCCGGCGGACACGACGACTACGCGGCGCGCCGGCGACGACGCCGCGGCGACGAGCTCGTCGGCCGGCGGCCGTCTTTCTACCGCGATTTTATACGTCGGCATTTGATATTGCGCCGACAGGTATTGGGCCCGCTCGAGCAGGAAGCCGGCCGTGGGGGACGACGGCTCGGCCGCCGGCGGAAGCGGCAGGAGGGAAGCCCAGAATACCGCCCCGACGACGCACGCGAAAGTGGCCGCCATCCACCACGTCCGCGGCCAAATCGCCCGGGTAGCGCCGACCGCCAGCGCGAAAGCCGCCGCCGCGACGCCGTAGCAAAGCGGCTTGACTACGACGACGGCGGCCGAAAGCTCGCCGCCCGCGGCGCGCAAGAAAGCGCCCCGTACGACGGCGGCGAGTAGAAGCGGGACTCCCACCGCCGCCCCCACGACGCCGGCCATAATTAACGTGGTGACGAAGGGGCGGCCCCGGCCGAGCCGAGCCAGGCGACCTCCCGCTCCCGAGAAATACAACGCCGCGAGCGCGCCGATTATCAGCAGCGCCGCCGCCACGGCCGAGATTTGGCGGGCCGTGGTGTAGCGCGCGGCCGCGGCGAAGCGCGGGTCGGTGCGAGCTTCTTTTTCGGGTTCGGGGAGTTTGGGGCCGAGCTCGTAGATGAGGTCCCGCTGGCCCGGGGCCGCGGGTGCGGCCTCCGCGCCGAACGCGGAGACGGCAGCCAGCGAAAGGGCTAGGGCGACGCCGATGATAACCAGCCGGGCCATTGTCACGAAGGATAGCATAAAGGGCGGCGGCGGGTCAAAGAGTATCGAAAAGCCTATAAAAAAGCCCCGCCGCGAGGCGGGGTTTTGTGGGCGATGGGGGCTCGGACCGGGGGCCTCCGGTTACGAGGCGGTTTATCCGGCGCGGCGCTCCTCAGGGCGAAAGCGAGCCGGGGCGGTCGTTGCCGAGCCGGGGAAAGAAGAACTGCTTGCGGTCATTTATGAAGTAACTCGAGACCGGGACCTTGACCA
>CBFCYS010000074.1:0-12309 GCA_965602215.1 uncultured bacterium | reverse complement strand
AGGGAAGCAATGATCAGGGCAGCCCTTTGAACAAACCTTTCAGTTGGTTGCTCGTCGCCGCCGGGTTTTTCTTCTTCGGCCTCGGCGTCGTGGGGATCGTCGTGCCGCTGCTGCCGACGACGCCTTTCCTCTTGCTGGCGGCGGCCTGCTTCGCGCGCAGCTCGGAGCGCTTCTACCGTTGGCTGTTGGGCAACCGATGGTTCGGCGCCTATGTGCGCGACTACCGCGAGGGGAGGGGGATCCGGGCCAAGGTTAAAATCTTTTCCATAGCCCTTTTATGGATTGCTATATCATCGTCGGCCGCGTTCGTCGTATCGAACCTCGTCGTTCGCATCGTCCTGGTAGTTATCGCGGTCGGCGTTACGGTCCACATCGTCTCGATTAGGCCGTCGAAAAGATAACCGCGGACGGCTACGAATACCCTATGAAGTTTTTACCGGTAATGCTCCACGGCCTAATGTTAACCGTCGTCAACGTCGGCGCCGTACTTGTCGGTTTCGCGTGCTATAAGATTTCGGGGATATCGTACCAGCTTGCGGCCCAGGTGCCCGCGGCGGTTTTAGTTTCGGTCGCCGGGTTCGCGCTGTGGTACGTCCCGGCGCGTCGCGTCGGCGGGGAGAGGTTATCGCTCCGCGGCCGGTCGGCGTACGTGTGGACGTACGTCGTCGCGTTCGCCTGGTTCCCGGCGCTGTTCGTGCCGCTGCATTACGTCACGCAGGGGTATTTAACGTCGTTCGCCAATATCTACTACACGTGGTTGTTCCAGGCGCCGACCAACGTACTGGCGCTGGCCGCCGTCGCGTTCGCGAGCCGGCGCGCCGCGAAGCAATATGGATACTAGCTGGCACGAGCGCTATCCCGACCCGGCCGCCTTGCGGCGGGAAGTCGAGTGTATGGTGGGCGCGTATGTCGACGCGCTGTTGCAAAGGGTCCCGCCGTCCGAGGTAGCGACCGTCTACTTCAAGGGGTCCGCGCAGAAGGAGTGGGACTCGCCCCTCGACTACGTCCCCGAGCTCAGCGACGTCGACGTTCACGTTCTCTTCGACGACGACGAGGCCGAGGCCAAGTACCTCGGCACGCCGGAGCAGGCGCTCGAGCTGGGGGCCGCGGCGGAGGCCGCGTATTTCGCCGAAGTCCCGGATCCGCTGCACGTGCCGCGGCCGCAGCTTTTAATCCTAAATTCGGTTATTAGCGAACCCGATTTTATACAAACGCCGGCCGAAGCGATAACGGTACTCTACGGCCGAGACTGCCCGGAAGGGGCGCCGCTCGAGGCTGACAAAGTCCGCGCCCTCGACGCCAAGCGGTTGGCGGGCGAAGCGGCGTACATAGCGCGGTTTCCGATGCACGCCGTCGACAAGCCGGCGACGTACCTTCGGGAGGCGCTGCGGGCTATGGTATGGCGCGTCTCGCCGACGGCGCCGCGGGCGCTGTACCTGCTGGGGGTCCCTTTCGCCGACGCCTGGACCGCGAACCGTACGCGGGCCGTCGCCCTTCTGGAAGACCTCGGCGAACGCGAGTTCGCGGCCCGGTACTCCCAATTTTATTTATCCGGTTGGGATTACTTCCTGTCCGGCTACGGCGACCACGACGCCGGCCGGCGCGCGCTCCTCGCGGGAATCGACGTTCTCCGACGAGGGGTGGAAATTGGTAACTCGGAGAGGCGCTGAGCGCCGGCTAGGCCCCCGGCGAGCGTTTAACCTCCCGGCCGGTAGTAACGCTCACCGCCGAGGGAGCGACGTTATGACCGAAGAAAAAGGCGATAAGCGATTGACGAAATTAATTCTCCTCGGGACCGGCACGCCCAACGCCGAGCCGAGCCGGTCGGGGTCGGCGGCGGCGGTGGTCGTGGGCGAGCAGCCGTACGTCGTCGACTTCGGCCCGGGCGTCGTGCGTCGCGCCGTCGGCGCGGGCCTCGACCCCAAAAGGCTCACGCGGGCTTTCCTTACGCACCTCCACTCGGACCATACGGCGGGGTACCCGGATTTAATATTGACGCCCTGGACGCTCGAGCGCGAGGAGCCGCTGGAGATCTACGGCCCGCCGGGGTTGGCCGCCATGACGGACGGCCTACTCGCCGCGTACGAGGCGGATATTAAACAGCGCCTCGGCGGCCTTCAGCCGGCCAACGAAACCGGTTGGCGCGCGGAGGCGCACGACGTCGAGCCGGGCGTCGTCTACGAAGACGAGAACGTCGCGGTCGAGGCGTTCGCGGTCGACCACGGCTCCTGGGAAGCGTACGGCTATAAGTTCCGCACGGCCGACCGCACGGTCGTCATATCCAGCGACACGGCGCCGACGGAGATTATGGTCGAGAAGAGCCGCGGGTGTGATATCCTCGTCCACGAAGTTTACTCCGCAGCCGGCTTCGAAACGCTCCCGCCGGCGTGGCAGGCTTACCACGCCGCGGTTCACACCTCCTCCCGGGAGCTCGCCGCGCTCGCGGCTCGAGCCGAGCCGAAATTACTTGTCCTGTACCACCAACTCCTGTGGGGAGTTTCGTACGAGGACTTGCTATCCGAAGTTAAGGAACGCTACGCCGGCGAGGTCGTCTCGGGCCGCGACCTCGACGTCTTCTAAACGACGGGAAAGAACCCATGAAATATAAAGCCGTTATATTCGACGTGTTCGGCACGCTGGTCGACATATTCTCGCTCGAGGAGTATCGGGTATTTTTAAACGATTTGTGCGCCGTCCTCGGCGTATCGCCGGCGGCCTTTATAAGCCGGTGGGACGAGACGGCTGACGAGCGGGCGCTGGGCCTGGTCCCGGTGGCGGAGCAGCTGCGGGCGCTTTGCCGCGAGCTCGGCGTGGACGTTACGCCGGCGCAGCTCGCCCGGGCCGTCGAGATGCGCGTCGACTTCGTGCGAGGGGCCCTCGTTCCCCGCGACGACGCCGCGTCGACGCTCGCCGCGCTGCGGGAGCGGGGCCTTAGAATCGGCGTCATCAGCGATTGCTCGGAGGAGGTCGTCGCGGCCTGGCCGTCGACGCCGCTCGCGCCGCTGGTCCACGAGGCGGTGTTGTCGGCCGCGGTGGGGATGAAGAAGCCGGACGCCGCCATCTACCAGCTCGCGTGCCGGCGCTTGGACGTGGAGCCGTCGGCGTGCCTGTTCGTAGGCGACGGCGGCAGCCGCGAACTCACCGGCGCGTCGGCGGTGGGGATGGACGCGGTCCTCATCCGCGTACCGGACGACGCCGGCGACGACGCCTTCCGCCGCGACGCGGACACGTGGGACGGGCCCAGGGTAGCGGCGTTGCAAGAGGTCCTCGAGCTGCTCGAGTAACTTCACACCGGGAGATTCATTATGAAATTGACCAAAGACGTACTGCGCGAGCTCGCGCGGCTGGCCCAGACCGACCGAACGGTCCTGTCGGCGTACCTGGCGCTAGCCGACGGGTGGGACGCCGCGGCGGATTTTATCGCCAAAGAAACCGCGCGGCTGACGCCGTTCCTGGACGCCGCCGAGCGGGATTACTTCGAAGGCTCGCTGTCGTTTTTATCCGATTACGCTGCCGAGAAGAAGGCCAAGGGTTACGCCGGCCCGGGCCTGGCCTTCTTCGCCGACCTGGGCGCCGACTTCGTGCGGGGCGTCGAGCTCGTTATGCCGCCGCCGCCGCTGCTGGCCGTCGACGACGAGGCGGTCATCGCGCCGCTGGCGTTGCAGCTGGACGAGTACCAGCCGGTGGGCGTGATTACGGTGGACGCGTCGGGCGCGAAGATCTTCGTCGCCGCGGGCAGCGTCGCCGAAGAGGAGGGTTCGCTGCGCGAGAATATCCACCACCTTTCGAAGGTGGGCGGTTGGTCGCAGATGCGGTACCAGCGGCGCCGCGACAAGGAGGTCAAACGTTTCGCCGGAGAGGTGGCGAAGCGGGCGGAGGACGTTTTCGCGGAAAGCGACGTGAGGCGTGTCCTGCTCGCGGGCCGCGACCGCATGGTGGCCGCGGTGGAGGAAGAGCTGTCGCCGGCGTGGCGGGATAGGGTGGTAGGAACGGTCCGCTGGGACCTGGACGGAAGCGAGGACGAGCTGCTCGCGAAGATAAGGCCCGTGCTCGAGGAGGCGGAGAGGGACGAGGGCTCCAGGCTGCTCGGGCGTTACGCCGGCGAGCTGCGGCGGGGAGGCCTGGCCGTCGCGGGCGCCGCCGCCGCCGAGCGCGCATTGCAGATGGGGGCCGTCGATACGCTGCTGGTCGGCAAAGGTTTTTACGAAACGGCGGCCGGCGCGCCCGAGGTCGTCGAGAAATTGACCGGCCTGGCCGAGGCGACGGGGGCCCACGTGAGCTTCGTCCCGGCGGAGGGCGGCGCGCTGGCCCAAGGCGGCCACGTCGGCGCGCTATTGCGGTTTAGAATCAGCCCCGATGACGACACTTAGGCCGTCTCGAGGAGTGAGATGACCGACGTCAGAACGTACGAGGAAAGGGACGAGGCCGCGGTGGCGGCGCTGTGGCGCGAGGTCTTCGCCGACGCGCCGGCGCATAACGTCCCCGAAGAGGACATTCGCCGCAAGCTCGCCGTCCAGCGGGATTTATTTTTCGTCGCGGAAGAAAGCGGCGAGCTCGTCGGTACGGCCCTGGCCGGGTACGACGGCCACCGCGGCTGGGTGTACTACGTCGCCGTGAAGCCGGCCTGTCGGCGCCGGGGCATCGGCGCAGCGCTCATGGCCCGGGTGGAGGATGGCCTGCGGGCGATGGGCTGCCCCAAGCTCAACCTTCAGGTCCGCGCCTCCAACCGGCAGGCGGCCGCGTTCTACGAGAGGCTGGGCTACGCCGTGGAGGAGCGCGTGAGTATGGGGAAGCGGTTGAAAGGGGTCCCGCCGGACGGAAAGGATTAGCGCTACCTCGGGAATTACCCGCGCGGCCTTCCCGCGTTTTTAAGCGGCGGCCGCGGCGGCCGCGACAGAGTTATAAAGGCGAAAGGGATACGGCTATGCTCAAGGGATTACATTTCCTACTGACGTACGTGTGCACCTTGGAATGCGACCACTGTTTCTTGTATTGCGGCCCGCACGCCGAGGGGACCTTTACGCTCGAGCAACTGCGCACGGTCCTCGACGAAGCGGAGAAGCTCGGCTCGGTCGAGTGGGTTTACTTCGAGGGCGGCGAGCCGTTCCTCTACTACCCGGTGATGGTGGAGGGACTTAAGATGGCGCACGCGCGCGGCTTCAAGGCCGGCATCGTCACGAATTGCTATTGGGCTACGGCGCGCGTGGACGCGGCGTTGTGGCTGGGGCCCGTCGCGGAGGTCGGCGTGGACGACCTCTCCGTAAGCGACGACGCCTACCACCACGGCGACGTGGAGGAGACGCCGGCCAAGGTAGCCGCGGCGGCCGCGGAGGACGTGGGCGTTCCTTCCGGTTCCATCTGCATCGACGAGCCGACGGTCGAGTTCGGCGTCGAGAAGGGCGAGCCGGTGATCGCTGGCGGCGCGGTGATGCGGGGGCGTGCGGTCGAGAAACTGGCGGAAGGATTGCCGACCCGGCCGTGGGAGGAGTTCGACGAGTGTACGCGCGAGGAGCTGCGAGAGCCGGGCCGCGTCCACGTCGACCCCTTCGGCCACGTCCACGTGTGCCAGGGCCTGAGTATGGGCAATATGTGGGAGACGCCTCTTTCGGAATTGGTCCGAGATTACGAGCCGGAGGCGCACCCGATCTGCGGGCCGTTATTGAAGGGCGGCCCGGCGGAGCTCGTCCGCGCGTACGACCTCGACCTCCGCGGCGAGTACGTCGACGAGTGCCACCTGTGCTTCCTCGCGCGCAAAGCGCTGATCGACAGGTTCCCCGAATACCTCGCGCCGCGGCAGGTGTACGGCCTGGAGAACGAGTAGCGATTAAGAACGACGTCGAGAGAGAGGAGAGGCGATGGATAAGATAATTTACCAAACGGTCAAGCTGCCGTGCGACGCCGCCCGGGCGTTCGAGATGTTCACCGTCAACGGCGAACTGGAGAAGTGGCTCGCGGCCAAGGCCGACGTCGAGCCGCGCCTCGGCGGCAAGTACGAGCTCTTCTGGAATCCCGACGAGCCCGAGTTCGACAGCACCGTCGGCTGCCGGATAACGGCACTCGAGCCCGGGAAGCTCTTGGCCTTCGAGTGGAAAGGGCCCAAGCAATACTCCGATTTCATGAACGAGTGCGAGCCGCTGACGCACGTGACGGTGGCGTTCGTCCCATGCGGCGACGCGTCGCAACCGTGCACCGAAGTCCACCTCGTCCACACCGGCTGGCGCGCCGCGCCGGAATGGGAGGAGGCGCGGCAGTGGTTCGTACGCAACTGGGAGGGCGCGTTCGCCGCGCTCGAGAAGCAGCTCGAGGGAGGGTAAGCTAGGTTAGCGGGTTAGGCGCCGAAAAATACCCCGGCCTCGCGGCCGGGGTTTTCACCTCGTAGCCCAAGGGCGTATTATCGTTTTTAAAGTACATTCTTAATAGTTCAAAAAATACTTGACACGAATACCAAGTTGTGTTAAATGGTAATCGCAACAGGGGGAGAAATGAGAAAAGTGATAATTAAGGACGCCGTTCGTCGGCCTTATGTGCCGACGTGCGGCTTATTTTATTTTAGCGTCGTTTCGAAAAAGATGGGTTTTACGAAAACAAATTACGGGTAATTAAGTGACCGTTATTAATCCTACACGCCGGGGCGAGAACGAGAAACGAGCGTTAGTCGCGGGCCTCGTAGCGCGACCTTTAGAGGTTAGGATAAGGAGCTTTGTTCTCTTACGTATCTATTAAAGGAGGATGGCATGCCGGAAATCTGGGAAGTATACACGGACGAGGTGTATAAACAATTAAGGCCTTTGCACGCGACGTGGGAACCCGGTATGACCTTGGACCTCGGTTATTTCGGCGTTATGGACGACCATATGTTTATACACCGGGGAAATATCTTTGATATCATCAGAGGTACCGGGGAAAGCGTAGACTTAGAGGTGGTAAAAGATGAGAAGAAAGACCACAGGACTTTCTCGTCCAAAGATACCAGGGAATTCCGGGTTTACGCCCGAGGCGAGACCGACGTTAACGGCGTAGTACGTGTTAAAGCGGGCATCGACATCGGATTTTCGAGCGATAGGGGTGTGTTATTTAACGCCGAGGAATGCGTATACGACATGTTCGCGGATAAAATAAAGTTGGAGCGGATACTCCGCAAACTAGGCGACGGCCACCATTGGAGAAAGGAATGGGTCATTGTCACCGACATCGTACGCGCCGGCGCGACGACGGTCGTCGTTTCCGCCGGTAGCGAGTCGTCAATAACGCTGGAGGCCGGGGCGGACATCCCCAAAATCGACCTCGCCGACGCGTCGTTACGGTTGGGCATTTCCCGGCAACAACAAATCGGCTATACCGTCGTTTCTAATGAGGGGATGTTCCCCCTTGTAGGCCTTGCGCAGCTTGCCAGAAAAGAGGGAATAGAATCCCCGAAGGCCGCTGCAGAAGAGGGATTTGAATCGTTATACCTGCGCCAGATAGAATAATCTTGGTTTAAACCTTGCTTAAGACCAGTGGTTAAAACCCCGGCCTCGCGGCCGGGGTTTGTTTTAGGGTTTCGTAGGGGCGCACCTTCAGGTGCGCCCGCCGCTTTTCTGTGATGTGTGGTAGGGGCGACTGGCCAGTCGCCCCAACTGTATAAAACATTTTAATGCGACGATTTCGGTGAAATAAAAAAGTCTTTGAATTATAATTGTTTTGCTATAATCAACATAAAGAGGTGATGGCTATGGGACGGTTACGGGTTTTCTACGTCGTTCCGGGGTGGGCTATAATTTTAACCACGGCCACGGCGCACGCGGTAGCGTTGGGCGTAGGCGTATTCGGCGGCTACGCCGTGCCGACGGGGGATATGGCGGCGGAAGAAGGTTTCGATTTGCGCCCGAGCACCGCCTTAGGTGTCAGGGCGTTTTTTAACTTCCACAAGAACGTTGGCGCGGACTTGGCGGTGGCGTATGATTTTAATTTCCCGCCCGGCGTAAAGCGATACGAAGAACAGGCGGAGATTACCGAGCTTCTACCGGTCAACGTCGGCGCGTATTACAAGACGGAGGTCGCGCGGTTCCGTTTTTCGGCGGGCGGCGGCGCAGGTTATTATTTCTTGAAGACGAAGCTCGTGACTGCGATGAGGGGTTGCGACTCGGGTTTCGGCGTCCAGAGGCCCGTACGAGTAAGTTTTAATGCGCCGGGTTTATACGGCGGCGGAATGGCCTCGTACGCGTTTGGTAAATTCGCCGTAGCTTTGGCGCCGCGTTACCACTACGTTTTCAACGGCGGCGAATACGACGGCGAAATAACATACGGCGGCACCCTTAACGTTGTTAAAAATTGGGACGATTCTTACTTTGAAATATTAGCTGGCGTTACCTACGACATTTTCTAATATCCGCGTATAGGGCCAAGGAAGCGCGGCGGGGTTTAGTGATATGTGGTAGGGGCAACTGGCCAGTCGCCCCTACGCGAAAAACCCCGGCCTTGAGGCCGGGGTTTCTATAAGAAAATACTTGAAAATTTAACGCCCCCGATTTATTTTTAATATAGTAAATTCTGGCGTAATTATGGAGGAGGCTAAAAAATGGCACAATGTAAAATGTGCGGCAAGTCTGGTTGGTTGCTTTCCGTAAGCAACGAAGGTCTTTGCGGGACTTGTTATGCCGTATATATTAACGATATTAGGCAACATCCCCGAGTGATTCAAGATTGTATTAACTTAGTAGCAGATTCGAAGAAATTAGATACTAGGTTGTCCCGTTGCGACCTTCTCGTAGAAAGAGCTCGGGTTTTACTTCAGTACGAAGAAATAGGTATCGAAACTATAAAGCCTTCACCTTCCGAATTAATTTCGAATTATACTAGCGCGCGCAATGAGATCATTATAGAAACGGTAAAAGCCAACGTCGAAAAATGTTTAGGCAAGGCCGAGGTTGCAGCAACGGCCCGTACCGCCGTTACCCAGGCTAACAATGCCTTATTTAAAATAACGGAGGCGAGAGAAGATTTCGGTAACTACCCTGAATTCGATAAATTAGAGGAACGGGTGAAATGTTTCTCGCACGAAACGCAACTTAACGAATTTATAGAGAAGGCTAAAAAAGCGGAATTTAAAGGTAACAAGAAAAAAGCCCTCGACCAATATCAGGAAGCGCTTTATTTCCTTAAGACGGACGAAATAGATGATTCAATGCAAGACGAACATATCCAAGAGATTGAAGCGAAAATAAAAGAGCTTTCCGAATAAACCCCGGTGCGTGAATTAATTAAAAAGAAACCCCGGCCTCGCGGCCGGGGTTTTCGTTAGGTATGGGGCGAGGTTTATTCGTAATCGTAGAAGCCCTTCTTGGTCTTGCGGCCCAGGTAGCCGGCCAGCACCATCTTCTTCAGCAGCGGGCAAGGCCGGTACTTGGAGTCCGCGAAGCCGTCGTGCAGGACCTCCATGATGTCCAGGCAGACGTCCAGGCCGATGAGGTCCGCCAGCTCCAGCGGCCCCATGGGGTGCGCCATGCCCAGCTTCATGACGGTGTCTATAGCCTCTTTGGTCGCGACGCCCTCGTCCAGCGCGAAGCACGCCTCGTTGATCATCGGCAGCAGTACGCGGTTGGAGACGAAGCCGGGGTAGTCGTTGACCTCCACCGGCGTCTTGCCGACGGCCGTCGCCGCCTCCTCCGCCACCTTGTACGTCTCGTCCGACGTCGCGATGGCGCGGATGACCTCCACCAGCTTCATCACCGGCACCGGGTTCATGAAGTGCATGCCGACGACCTTATCCGGCCGCTTGGTGACGCCCGCTATCTCGGTTATCGGTATCGAGCTCGTGTTCGAAGCCAGTACGGCTTCGGCCTTGCACTTCTCGTCCAGTTCTTTAAAGATTTTCTTCTTGAGGTCGCGGTCCTCGAAAACCGCTTCCACCACCAGGTCGGCGTCCTTCGCGTCGCCCAGGTCCGTCGACTTCGTAATGCGCCCGAGCGCCGCGTCGGCGTCCTCCTGCGTTAGCTTCTCCTTCTTGACCAGGCGCCCCAGGTTCTTGGTGATGACGCCGAGCGCCTTTTCCAGCAAGTCCTTCGATTGGTCGATGAGCACGACGTCGAAGCCGGACTGCGCGAAGACGTGCGCGATGCCGTTGCCCATCGTCCCGCCGCCGATGACGGCGACTTTCTTTATAGCCATTGGAACCTCCCGTTCGGTATAGGGATCGTTGTTAAATCGTTATGCTCATCGCGACCGCGCCGCCGCCGCCCAGGCAAGCGGTGGCCAGGCCGCGCTTGCCGCCGCGGTCCTTGAGCGCGTACACCAGCGTCGCCAGGATGCGCGCGCCCGAGGCGCCGATGGGGTGACCCAGCGCCACCGCGCCGCCGTTCACGTTCACGCGGTCCCAGTCCCAGCCGAGTTCTTTGCCGTCCGCCAGGACCTGCGCGCTGAAGGCCTCGTTTATTTCGATGAGGTCGTAGTCGCCGATGGACTCGCCGGTCTTGGCCATCAACTTCTTGACGGCGTCCACCGGCGCGTAGAACAACATTTTGGGTTCGACGTGGGCCGAGGCGTAGCCGACGATGGTGGCGTCCGGCGTAACGCCCAACTCCTTGGCCTTGGCCGCGGTCATGACGACCGTCGCCGCGGCGCCGTCGTTGAGGCCCGGCGCGTTGCCCGGCGTGATGGTGCCGTCTTTGCTGAACGCCGGCTTGAGCCTCGCGAGTTTCTCGGCGCTGGTATCCCGCGGCCCTTCGTCGGTGTCGAAGACGATGGGGTCGCCCTTACGCTGGGGAACTTCGACCGGAACTATTTCGGCCTTGAACTTGCCGGCGGCTATCGCGGCCAGCGCCTTGGCCTGGCTGTTCGCGGCCCACTCGTCTTGCTCCTCGCGGCTGATGCCGGAGTTCTGCGCCGTGAAGTCGCCCAAGACGCCCATGTGCTTGTCCTCGAAGGCGCACCACAGGCCGTCGTGAATGACGCCGTCGACGAGCTTCATGTCGCCCATTTTCTGGCCGCTCCGGCCCTTGAAGAAGTAGAACGGAACGTTGGACATCGACTCCAGGCCGCCGGCGACGACGACTTCCTCGTCGCCCGCCTTGATGGCCTGCGCCGCCATCGCGACCGCCTTCGCGCCCGAGCCGCACACTTTATTAATCGTTACGCAGTTCACGGATGCGGGCAAACCCGCGGCGATGGCCGCCTGCCGCGCCGGCGCCTGGCCCATCCCGGCCGAGACGACGTTGCCCATTATCACTTCGTCCACTTGCTCCGGCTTTATCCCGGCGCGTTCGACCGCGCCCCGAATCGCGACGCCGCCCAGCTGCCATGCTTTAACCGGCGCAAGCGTTCCCAGGAACCTCCCGACCGCGGTACGGCAAACGCCCGCGATTACGATATCTTCCGCCATTACGACCTCCTTTAAGATTTAGAACCGTCGCGCCCGGTTACCACTTCGGCGCGCGTTTTTCCAGGAATGCCTTCATACCTTCGTTGCCCTCGCCGCCCTCGAAGCACTTGCCGAAGAGCTCCGCCTCCAGCTTGCAGCCTTCTTCGACGGTGAGGGTCAATCCGTCGTGCGCGGCCTTCTTCACCATCGCGAGCGACGTGGGGCCTTTCTTGGCGACGGCCTCGGCCAGCTCCATCACCTTCGGCAGAAGTTCCTCCGGCTCGAAGACGGCGTTGACTAAGCCGAGCTCCAGCGCCCGGGCGCCGTCGATTTGTTCGCCCGTCGTCAGGAGGTACATCGCCTTGCCCGGGCCGACGAGCTTCGGCAGCCGCTGCGTCCCGCCGAAGCCGGGCGTTACGCCCAGGCCGACCTCCGGCTGGCCCATCTTGGCCCTGGTGGAGGCGAACCGTATATCGCACGCCAGCGCGAGCTCCATGCCGCCGCCCAGCGCGAAACCGTTCACGGCCGCGATGGTGATGAAGTGGGCGCGCTCCAGCGCCCCGAAGACGCGCTGGCCGTTCTCGGCGAACGCGCGGGCCTGCGCGCCGTCCATTTCCGCCATGGCGGCGATATCCGCGCCGGCGACGAACGCTTTCCCCTCGCCGGTCACGACGACGACCAGGACCTCGCGGTCGGCGTCGAGCTCCGTGATAGTTTTCTCAAGCTCGGCTAAAACTTCGTCGTTGAGGGCGTTCAGCGCGTCCGGCCGGTTGATGCTAACGGTCGCGACGGCGCCCTCTTTGGTAACGTTGACCAGCGCCATAACGTCTCCCTTTTTCGTTAGGGTTAAAGGACCGCCTTGGTTAACCTTCCTGTAGCAGCTCGATAAGCGCGCCGAACGTACTCGACGGCTTCATGAATATTACGCGCGAGCCGGGCGCGCCCTCGTACGGCGCGTCCGTCACGAACTCGTA
>CBFCYS010000073.1:0-12375 GCA_965602215.1 uncultured bacterium | reverse complement strand
TGGGCCGCGGCCGCGAAGTACGGCGACGCGGCCTTCTACGTTGACGGCGAAAGCACCAACGTTCACGACGCGGGCCTTTACCACTTACAGTTATGGGACCGGTTATGGGTAGGTAATACAACGTCAGAACACGGTTCCGGGAATTACCCGGGGAAGACCGGCGTCGCTACCTTATACACCGGAGGATTCTGGGTAGGTACTAACGCCTGGGGAAAGCCTCGCGTAAGCGGCGATTACACGCCCTATAGAGTCGAATGGCACAACATGCTGGGCCTCTTATGGAGCGACGGCTCGAGTTGGAACCGAAGGCCGACCTACATCGGGAAACGGGGCGCGCTCGATTCGTATCTCAAGGTCGACGACCGCGACGCGAAGGAAGAAGGGCCTATCGGCCTGGTAGTCGAACAACACGGCATGCAGTGGTCCAATACTACAAACGACGACTACATCATATTCCAAACCCACATGCTTAACAAGTCGGGCCGTAACTTATCCGACGAGTACATCTGCCTCTACTACGACTTCGACATCGGCGGCTCGCTGTCCTACATCAACGACAAGGTCGGCATCGATTACCCGCGTAAAATGCCGTACATGTACGACGACGATACGGCGGCGACCGTCGGCCTTCGCATCCTCGACGGGAAACCACACACCCTGGGCGTTCCCCCAATTATGGAAGGCCCCGATACCGACGCCAAGAAGTGGGCAATTATGACCTCGGGTAAATGGACCGAAAGAAGCGAGCCCTACGACTGGCGGGTCTGCCTTTCCAGCGGCCCGCACGTCTGCGCTAACAACGAAAAGCTCCGGTTCGCGTTCGCCGTCGTGGCCGGCGCGAACCTGTCGGAGTTGCAGGCCAACGCCGACGCCGCGTACAACAAATACTGGAATATCCACACCGGCGTGGAAACGCTCTGGGCGAGAGCGCTTCCCGGCGCGGTCGAACTCAACTGGGAACCCGATATCAACTACGCCGGCTTCAACGTGTTCCGCGCCGACGCGAACCGCCCCGCAACCGAAGTTAAGGTCAATAACCGGTTAATCACCGGTCGGAAACCGTTCAGGTACGTCGACTCGTCCGTCACGGCCGACGCGACGTACGATTATACCCTGGAGGCCGTGACGCTGAACGGCGGCGAAGAACGCTACGGCCCGGTACGGGTCACGGCCCGGGGTAAGGCGAAGCCGCTTTCGCTCTCGCTGGCGCAAAGCTTCCCCAACCCGGCTCACGCGACAACGACCATAGCGTTTACGCTCGCCGAGGGCGGCGACGTAACGCTGGAGGTGTTCGACCTTAGCGGCCGAAAGGTCGCCACGGTCGCGGAAGGATACCGTCCCGCCGGCGAAAACGAGGCGGTGCTCGATACCGGCAACCTGGCCGCCGGCGTTTATGTCTACCGCTTGCGAGCCGGCGATAAAACCGCGACCAAAAGGCTCGCGGTAGTGAAATAAATAAATGCGGTAAGGCGGCGCCGGCATAAAATACCGGCGCCGCGTTTCAGAAAAGGAGGTGCGTCGCGATGACCAGGATAATCGCGACGTTGGCAGCGGCGGCGCTTTTTACGGCGCCCGCCGCGTTCGGCGAAAGCTATACCTCGCCGTCGGCGGACGCTACGGATTGGGGCGTCCACGACGACGGCCTGCTCTGGCTCAAGGTCTGGAATAACGGTACCGTGGGCGACGTTCGAGGTTCCGGCATTTACCCGGCGCCTGACGGCCCCGCGAATATTTACCGAGGCGACTTCTGGGTCGGCGCCCGTTCTCGAAGGGGCCCCGGCCATAACTACCGTTGGGACGTCATATGCCCTCCCGAATGGAACGGCCTCACGCCCGTAATCATGTCGGAAGACCCGGAGTGGGCGCAAGTCCCGCCCTACGTCAAACGCGAGGGAACCCTCGACTCGTATTACCGGATGGACGATAGCCACGCCACCGAAGAAGGCCCCATCCCCGTAGCGTGCGACGTGCACGGCGTTAGCTGGTGCCTCGACGACTACGACGATTTTATCGCCATGCGCTATCGCCTGACGAATAATTCTTCGGCGACGCTCGAAGATTCGTACGTGGCGTTAGCGTACGACATCGATATCGGCGGCTCACTATCCTATATCGACGACTACGTCGGCTTCGACGACGAACGGAAAATGCCGTACATGTACGACAGCGACCCCGATAATCCTTACCTGGGATTGGTATGCGTCGAAGGTTTGGTCCGGGGCGCGCACGCCTGGGACATAACGAACGACCCGGACACCGACGAATACAAGTACGCTTATTTGCAAGACCCGAGCTTCGACTGCGAGCGGACCGAGCCGTACGACTGGCGCGTAATGCTCAGCACCGGCCCGTACGAAATCCCCGCCGGCTCGACGCGCATAGTAACGTTTGCGGTCGTAGCGGGCGCCGACCTCGAGGCGTTGCGCGAGAACGCCGATACGGCGCTGGCGATATTCAAGGCCGGGCCGCCGCCCGAAAGGTCCGTACCGTCCGCTTTCAACCTCGCCCAAAACCGACCTAACCCGGTAACGACGCATACAAAAATAAGGTTCGCCTGCGGCGTATCCGCGAAAGTGAAACTCGCCGTCTACGACCTCGCCGGCCGCCGCGTCGCCACCCTTGCCGACAATATTTACCAGCCGGGGATTTACGAAGTCGAATGGCGGCCGCGGGACGCAGCGCCCGGGGTATACCTGTACACGCTCGAAGCCGTGAACGAACGTTTCGTGAAGGCCATGGTCGTCTCCCGTTAAAAGGGAGCCATTAGTACACAAACCCGCCCGCGAAAGGGCGGGTTTTTCTTTGCCAACGCGCGCCGGGGATGTTATATTGCATTAGGATATTTTACCCCGAACCTTAAACGATAATATTCGGTTACGGGTCCTGATTTTAAACTTAATGCAATACATAAACACTAATACCTTAACAGCCTTATAATACGTATTAAACCAAGCGTCGTTGCGGACGTTGCCGAGGTACGGATATGAATATCTGGCAGGCGCGTAAAGAGATAGTGGAAATAGGCCGGCGTTGTTACGACCGCGGGTTCGTCGCCGCGACCGACGGCAATATGAGCTGCCGCGTGGGCGGCGACCTTATAGCCGCGACGCCGGCGGGCCTCTGCAAAGGGATGCTCGCGGCCGACGACATAGTCATCCTGGACGCCGCGGGCCGGCGCGTCGAGGGCCACCGCGAGGCCTCGAGCGAAATACTCCTCCACCTCGAGATATATAAGGAGCGGCCCGACGTGGGCGGCGTCGTCCACGCCCACCCGCCGACGGCGACCGGTTTCGCCGTCGCGCGTATGCCGCTCGCGGAATGCGTACTGCCCGAGGTCATAACGACCCTTGGAAACGTGCCGCTGGCGCCGTACGCTACGCCGTCGACGGACGAGGTCCCGGAGAGCATCCGGCCCAAACTCCGCGACTACAACGCGTTCCTCCTTGCCAACCACGGCACCGTTACGCTGGGCGCGACGCTGTTGGAGGCCTACTTCACCCTCGAGAAGGTGGAACAATTCGCCCGCGTAATGTTGGTCGCGCGGCAGCTCGGCCGGGTGTCGGTATTGACCGAAGACGACGTAAAGAAGCTAACGACCGTAGTCCCCGGCAAAGCCCCCCTAAACATCCCCTGCGAAGCGTGCAACGTCCCGCAAGGCGACGCCCCCGCGTGCGAAGACGACGCGCTGGTGCGCGACGCCGTCCGTCGCGTACTCGAGCGCCTGCGAGACCAAAAAGACTGACGATCGGCGGAAGTCGTCCGGCGCGAGCCGTTAAACGAACGCTCCGCACAACGCGTCAAATCTTCGAAAAGGCACTCATCCAACTCTAAACCGAGGTAGTCATTATGCGACAAAAGCTATGTAGCGCCGCGGTTGCGCTGGCGGCGGCTTCGTTGTTGTTGGCCGCCGTCGTCGGCGCCGACGGCATAATTATACCGTACCCCTACCCCTTCCCGCCCTGGCCTACGCCCCAGCCGCCTCAAGAACGCTACAGCCTCGACATCAAATATCACCACGTCGAGACGGTTATAGAAGACCAGGTCGCGACCACCCACGTCGACGAGGTGTTTAAAAACCCCTACAACTTCGACGTTGAAGGCGTGTACATCTTCCCGCTGCCCAAGGGCGCGGCCGTCGACCGCTTCTCGCTCAAAGTGGACGGTAAACCGGTAGAGGGAACGATGCTCGACGCCGACGAGGCCGCAGCCGAATACCGCAAACTTGTCAACCAGAATAAGGACCCGGCGCTGTTGGAGTACATAGGGCGCGGCGCCGTTAAAGCGCGTATTTACCCCATTCCCGCCAAGGGCGAGAAGCGCGTCGAGATAACGTATTCCGAGCTCCTGCCCTACGACGGCGGCCTGGTCAAGTTCGTGTACCCCCTCGACACCGAACGCTTCAGCCGCGAGCCGATAGAAGACGTCGACGTCAAAGTGAATATAAAAGCCGCCGGCGCCGTCGAAACCGTATTCTCACCCTCCCACAAAATACAGCTCGAGCGCAAAAGCCCGACCACGGCCGAGGTAAAGTACCACGTTAAAAACGTAAAACCCGCCGAAGACTTGATCCTGTACTACCGCGTCGGTAGTGCTGAGATGGGAGCGAGCGTCCTCGCGCACAAAGAGGGCGGCGAAGACGGGTTCGCCATCCTCATTATCACGCCGCCGGCGGCGCCTCTAACCCCGCCCGAGCCCAAAGAGCTCATCTTCGTCCTGGACATATCGGGCTCGATGGCGGGCGAAAAGATTGAACAGGTCAAAGAAGCGGTTAAGTATTGCCTTAACCAACTGGCGCCGGCCGACCGGTTCAATATAGTACCGTTCAACGAGCAGCCGACGCTATTCCGCGACAAGGCCGTCGCCGCGACGAAGGCCAACGTATCGGCGGGCCTCGATTTCGTCGATAAGTTAACGGCCGGCGGCGGGACGAACATCGACGGCGCGTTGGCGAAGGGCCTGGCGTCCGCCTCGGCCGAACCCGTCGGCCCTACGATGGTGGTCTTCCTCACGGACGGTAAACCGACGGTCGGAGAGCGGAACGTGGGCGACATCGTCGCCAACGCCGGCGCCGCCAACGAAAACGCGGACGGTCGCCTGTTCTCCTTCGGCGTCGGTTACAACGTCAAAGCCGAGCTCCTGGACGACCTGTCCCGGAAAAACGGCGGCACGGCTCAATACCTGGAGCCGGGCGAAGACATCGAGCTGGCCGTAACGGCGTTCTACGATAAGATATCGAAGCCGATCCTTACCGACGTGGAGTTGGCCTGGGAAAACGTCGGATTTTACGATTCGTACCCGCCGTCCGTACCGGACATCTTCGCCGGGACGCAGCTCACCATTCTCGGGCGTTACAAGGGCGAACTGGCTGACGGCGTCCTGGCGGTCTCGGGCGAACGCGCCGGCAAGTCGGAATCGTACCGCTACGACCTCGGCGCCGTCGCCGGCGAAAGCCGCGACAATAAATATATTCCGGCGCTGTGGGCTACGCGCAAGATAGGTTTCCTGCTCGAGCAGATCAAACTCGAGGGCGAAGACAAAGAATTGATCGACGCCATCGTCAAGCTATCCAAACGCTACGGCGTTCCGACACCGTACACGTCGTACCTGGTAGAGGATACCGGGCCGGTTATCGGGCACCCGGGCCCGGCGGTATGGGGCTCTCTCTCCGGGGCCGAGGATTTGGCGGGGGCCGGAGCGTGGATGAACGGACGGGGCGGTCCAACCTACATCGGGAGCGCGGACGAACTCTCGGTCCGGGAATCGAAAGCCATCGGCAATCTTAAGCGCGCCGAGATAGCGCCTTCCGCTTACGGCGGCGCCGCGGCGCGTTACGTGGAAGGTAAAAGCTTCCGGTTTACCAACGGCACCTGGCGCGAGCTGGCCCTCGACGACAAACCGAGCGGAAGCGTCGTTAGCGTGGAATTCGGGAGTAAGGAATACTTCGACCTATTGCAGGAACACCCCGGCCTCGCGCCGTATTTTGCGTTGGGCGAGAAAGTCGAGGTGTCGTTTGGAGGGGTAACGTACCGCGTAACGCTGTAAGACACTACTAGCGTACGCCGCGCCGCGATTACGGCGTGCTCATCCCGCGGCGCTCGCCGCTAAGCTTCGGCCTGCCGGACGCCGCTTTTAATTTCCTTAACGACTTGCAGGCCGCTTTCCTTGTCGGTCGCGGTGACGATGAAGTCGTGGAGGTCGAGGAATTCAAAGACGGCTTTCGTTTTGGGGGAAAACTCGATAAAGACGATTTCGCCGCCCCGCTTCCGCGCGCCGCCGACGGCGTACAATAAAGCCCCTACGCCCGCGGTGCTAATGAAGTCGACGCCTTCGAGGCTCACGATAACCCACACTACGCCTTCGTTCTCTATCTCCTCGAAGAACTTCGAAACTTGGGCGGCTTCCTCGATGCCGACCTGGCCCTCAACGGCCACGACGACTACGCCGTCTTTTTTCTCCTCGACTTTGATGATTTTGAAATCCTTCATACCAACCTTTCTATAAACCCGCGTTCACGACGGGTTCGAAGCGCTTCCTGTCTCCTGCGTTATCCGGTCGGATTATAGTGCAAGCGCCCGTCTTCCCCTTTATATACCGTTAACGCCGCTACCGGCACCAGGCCGGCAGCCGTAGATACCTCCGAGGTTTCGAGGTTTACCGTCAAGCCGACGTCGACCGGCAAACAACGGACGTTGGTTGCCCTGGTAACGGCTTCGCTCAGCGCCACCGGGTCGGCCACGTTCGACATTTTACTCAGCAGGGCAATCGACGGCCTGACCTCCGACAGCAACCTTCCGACGGCTTCAACGCCGCGGTAAACGGCCGGTCCCTCCGACGACGCGTTCTCTTCCACGTATACGTCGCCGACGTCGGCAAGCAAGACATGTCCCTGCGCCGCTCGATATTGAGCCGTCAACGCGCCCAAATCACGCCCCGTCACAGTTGCGACGTACGCGAAATTCGTGCGCCCGGTAGCGAACGTCAACCCCAGGGCCCCGTCCGTCTTGTCGCCCCCGGCGTCGGCGGGCTTGACCTCAATGGTAGCGTCGCCGACGCGGTACGCGTGCCCCGGATATAAAACCGTTAGCCTTACCGTCTCTTCGCTCAGTGCTGAAAGCCAGGAGTAGTTCTTCTTGTATACCTGGCTGTTGACCAATACCTCGACTTTTCTAGCCGGCCCTACGCCGGCTTTATTGTAACTATTGAAAGCGTCCAACAGCGGTTCCAAATCCGCGCCGTATTCCCACGCGACATTGGTAACGACGACGGCTTCGATATCCGCCAGCCGGCGTCCGCCCTCCGCGAAACGAACGACGAAATTTTTACCCGGGTCCAACACGATGCCCCGGCCGCCGATCCAGACGAAATAACCGCCGCCCTGCAAGTACGAGCGTTGCGAACGCCGAGCCCCTAAAAAGCCGGCGTCGTCCCAGGTACGGAAACATTCCAGGGAAGAGACTTTATCCGCGTCCACGGTACGCTCGGGAGCGAAAAAATCCGGCGTACGCGCGGGAGCCTGGGCCAGATTGCGGAGCACGGCCTTTAGCTGTTGGAAAGCCTTTTCGCGGTCCGACGTAACCCGCAGTTTTTGCTCAAGTTTTTCGCGCCGCGTGCGGGCGTAAACCAACAACTTCTGGTCGCCGCGCCCGACGTCGCAAACCCTCTTGTACAAGCCGCGGGCTTCGTCCAATTGCCCCAATCGCTCGAGCACGCTGGCCTTCCAGACGAGGGCCGTTACGTTGTTCCTATCAGCTTTAATGACGGCGTTGAAATAGGCTAACGCGTCCTTAATTTTGCCGTCTTTGCTTAATCGTATCCCCTCGTTGAGCTTGGCTTTCACGTCGTCGATGATAAAAGAGGGCGTGGCGGAGGCGGAGGCTCGTTGGTCTTTCATGCGCTCCCCGGTGGCGACCATCTCCAGCGCCGCTCCCTTATCGGCCGCCGTCGTTATATAATCCCAAATATCGAGGAATTCGAAGATAGTGCGTACTTTGGGCGATACGTCCGTAAAGATTACTTCCCCGCCCCGCTTCCGCGCTTCGCCGACCGCCGAAAGCAACGTGCCCATCCCGGCCGAGCATATGAAATCCACGTCTTTCAACCGGACGATTACCCACGGCTTGTCGGCTTTGAACATTTCGTCAAAACGGCGTTGGAGCTCGTTCGCCTCCCCGATGCCGACGCGGCCCGTAATCGTGGCCATCGTCGCGCCGCCGCCTACGTTCCGGTCTACCTCAACTCCGCTTGCCGTTGTCTCGCCGTTAACCATCGACTCTGTCCACCTGAGCTACGAGTACGGTCCGTATGGGCGCCGCACCCCGGCCTAGAAGTCGCACCGCCGCGCCGCCTTCCCTCATAACCAGGACCCGGTCGCCGGCGCCGGCGTCGACTAAATCCCAAGCGATCACCGCGCCCCCCTTCCCTTTCCCCTCAGCTTCCACGAAAACCAGCTTCAAACCCGCGAGCGCCGGATGTTTAACGTTCGAAGGAGCCGGCCCGACGACCCGACCCAATTCCATTATAACACTTCCTCGGGTCCGCCGTGCCGTTCTAATATCGCGACGCAGGTCGCGTCCACCGGTACGTTTCCCTCGCCGAAGGCCAACACCGCTTCCTTTCCACCGATCCAAATCACCCGCGACCCGCGACCCGCGCCCACGACGTCGCACGCTACGAACTCTTCCCCCGCCGGTCGGTCGTCTTCGTCCACCGGTACCGTCAAAAGGAATTTTTTTCCTTCGAGCCCCTCGGCGACGCGCGCCGCTACTACCGACCCGATTACCTTACCCGCTCTCATCGTCGCTCCGTGCCGTTTTTCGGTACGTTATTTCCCCCTCCGCTTCTACGGTTTCGACGATGGCCATTACGACCGCATCCACCGGCCGGTCTTTCGTCAACGCCGTTTGGCGCGCCGACGAACCCGCCGCGGTTAACACCAGCTCGCCCCGCCCGGCCCCCACGGCGTCCACGGCTACGTAATGCGTCCCTTTTCCCCGGCCGTAAACGTCGGCGTCCTCCACGACTAAAAGCTTTAACCCCTGAAGGTTCTCGTCCTTGACGGTCGATACCACCATACCGACTACGTTACCGAGGCGCACGCGTAAATATACTTATTTTGTCGGAATATATCAAGTGTTAATAACCGACGGCGTTACTTCTCGGCCTTCGGTTCCCGCGCCATTAAATCGAACACCGCGACGCGGGGGTCCTTCCCCTCGAACATAACGGCGTGCATTTCGGCCGTAATGGGCATGTCCACACCCGCTTTTTGAGCGAGTTCATAGGCCGCTTTCGTCGTGCGGACACCCTCGGCGACCATCTTCATGGAGGCCAGGATGTCGTCGAGGCGGCGCCCCCTTCCCAATTCCTCGCCCACGTACCGGTTCCGGCTATGGCGGCTGGTACAAGTTACCACCAGGTCCCCCAAACCCGAAAGGCCCGCGAACGTTGACGGCTTCGCCCCCCGCGCTACGCCGAGGCGCGATATTTCGACCAAACCCCGCGTCAGCAACGCGGCCTTGGTATTATCGCCGTACCCCAGGCCGTCCACGGTCCCCGCCGCGATGGCGATGACGTTTTTCAGCGCCGCGCCGTACTCGACGCCGACGACGTCGTTATTGGTATAAACCCTCAAATACGGCGCGATGGTAATTTCCTGGACCTCGCGCGCGAGCTCCTCTTCGCGGCACGCCGCCACTACGGTGGTGGGTACGCGCCGGGATACCTCCTCGGCGTGGCTCGGGCCGGAGAACGATACGCAACCCCTCGCTTTCCCCGCGAGCTCCTCCGCGAGCACTTCCGTCATACAAGAGTACGTACCCTCTTCCAATCCCTTGGCCGCGGAAACCGCGAGTTGCGAGCCGTCGCACGCTTCGCGTATCAACTTCGCCGTCGAGCGAACGCCGAAAGAAGGCACGACGAAGAAGACTACCTCCGCCCCGGCCGCCACCCCGGCGGCGTCGTCCGATATTTCCACTTCTCGGGGTAACACTACGCCCGGCAAGATGTCGCGGCGCTCGCGCGTCTCTCGCAACATATCGTATTCCTCGGGCAAGTAACACCAGAGCCGTACGTCGTTGCCGTTCTCGGCCAGAAGGCGCGCCAGCGTAACTCCCCAGGAGCCGGCCCCCATGACCGCGACTATTTTGGAACTGTTAACCGCCATCGTTTTTTCGCACTCCCAACTTACTCTCCGTACCCGCCAACATGCGGGAGATATTCCTGCGATGGGCGTATATTATAACCCCGGTGCACACGCCGCAGAACACCACGAAATACGGGTCCACCGGCCGCCGTAATATGAGCGGCACGGTAAAAGAGCCCGCGAAAGCCGCACCCGCCGCGCTTATCGACCCCAGCGATACGTAGCGCGTCGCGGCCACGACGGCGAGGAAAACGGCGAAAGCAACCAGAATCAACAGCGGGTTTAAGGCCAGGAACGAGCCGGCCGCGGTGGCGACGCCCTTCCCGCCCCGGAAACCGAGGAACGGCGTCCAGATGTGGCCGGATATCGCCGCCGCCGCAGCCAAAACTCCGGCCGCCGCCAAATGCGGAAAAAGCCACTGCGCGGCCGCCACGGGCGCAACCCCCTTCGCGACGTCCAATAAAAGCCCCGGCACGCCCCACTGCGGCCCTGCGGCGCGGTACAGGTTGGTCGCGCCCGGGTTGCCGGACCCCACCCGCCGCAGGTCGATACCGGCTAACTTCCCTAAAAACCAGGAAAACGGTAACGCCCCGACTATAAACGACGCGGCCGCCACGCCGACGTATACCAAGAACGTCATTTATAGAAAATAACATCCCCTCCGACCGCGAACAACTATTTTTTCCTTTCTTTAGCGGCACGCAGCCGGAACGCTATTCTAATCGGCGTTCCTACGAAATTGAAACTCTCGCGCAGGCGGTTCTCTATAAAACGGCTTAGAAGCGGGGGCGGTTTTTGGGAAAGATTTACGAAAAGGTGAAACGTCGGCGGCGCGACGCCGGTCTGTACCGCATATAACAAACGTAATTCTTTCTTGCCGACTCTAAAACTCCGCCGCATCAAAGCATCCTGTAAGAAACGGTTCAATTCCCCCGTCCCTACGCGGAGGTTGCGGCCCGCGTCCACTTCGCGTATCGTTTGGTACAACGACGCCGTATCGAACCCGGCGAGGGCGGAACCCGTTAGCAGAGGAGCGTACGAAGCGAAGCTCAATTCGGAGCGTACGCCCTTCAACGTTTTCTCCACACCCGCCGCGCCGGCGTCTTCTTCCAAAAGGTCGGTTTTATTCAGGAATAATATTAGGCCCCGGCCGTTGCGGTCGGCGTACCCGGCGATTTTGGCGTCCTGCGACGTCGGCCCCTCGGCGCCGTCGAGCACGAGCACTACCACCGACGCCCTTTTAATCGCCGCCAACGACTTCCCAAGACTCCACATCTCGAGCCGTTCCTTGGCGCGGGTTTTGCGCCGAATGCCGGCGGTGTCGACGAACGAATATTTATATTCGTCGTGCGTAATTTCGACGTCCACCGCGTCGCGAGTAGTCCCGGGGCTTTCGTGGACGACGACCCGTTCGGCGCCGGCAAGGCGGTTCAAGACGGACGACTTCCCGACGTTCGGCCTTCCCACGATAGCCACGCACAGGCCCTCGGCAGCGGGCTCCTCCTCGGCCTCCGGCGCCGGCCCCAGCTCTTCGGCGACCGCAGCCAGAAGCTCGTGGCAATTGAAACCGTTGGCCGCGCTCACAGGCAAGGGATCGCGCTCGAAGCCGAGTTCGTAGAAGTCCGCGACGGCGCTCGTCAATGAAGGCGAATCCATTTTGTTTACGGCCGGGACGACCGGCTTCCCCAGCCGACGAACGAACTCCGCCAAATCGCGGTCCAGCGGCAACAGGCCCTCACGGCCGTCGAACGTTAAAACGACGACGTCCGCCGAAGCCGCGGCGGCGTCGAGGCCCCTTTGAATACTTTGTTTTAACGTATCGTCGGGGGAAACCAAAAAGCCGGCCGCGTCCACCAGTTCGAAACTGATGTCGCCGAAACGGCAAACGCCGGCCAGTATGTCGCGCGTCGTGTGAGGTTCGGCGTCGGTCATGGCGATACCGCGCCCTATAAACCGGTTAAAGAGCGTGGATTTGCCGACGTTGGGTCGGCCGAGTATTATTACCCTTCTAAGATTCGCTTTCGCGGACACCGTGGACCTCTATGTAAAAGGCGGCTCCCCGCTAGAAGCCGCCGCGATTACCCGACTTTATATACTCACTCTTTTTGAGATTCTTCTTCTTTTTCAACCGGCGATTCGGCGGCGCCCTCTTCGGCCGTCACCTTTTCCTCAGCCGGCGGCTCTTCGGCCTCTTCGCCCTTCTCTTCCGCCGGTGCTTCGGCGGCGGGTTCAAC
>CBFCYS010000072.1:0-12526 GCA_965602215.1 uncultured bacterium | reverse complement strand
CCTTCGCGTTCGCACTATGTTTTAACCCTGCCGGAGCGCGCTCCGTTCGCCTATCAGGCGGGGGGCGCGAGCAGCGGCTTTATCTTGGCTTCGAGCTGGTCCTTCCCGATGTAGCCGGGCCGCTTCATAACCTCGTTGCCGTCGCGGTCGTAGATTATTAAGGTGGGCAGGCCGATAACGGCGTACTTGCTCTTCAACGCGTCGTCGGCGCGGACGTTGACGTAATTCATACCGACTTCGGCGGCGTACGGCGGAACGTCTTTATCCGGATTATCGTCGTACGTGATGCCGACGACCGTCAGGCCCTGGTCGCGGTACTTCTCCTGCAGCTCGATGAGGTGAGGGATTTCCATCTTGCACGGGCCGCACCACGTCGCCCAGAAATCGAGGACCAGAACCTGGCCCTTATAATTTTCCACCTTGAATTCGGAGGCGTCGATCAACGAGAAACCTTCCGGAGTTCCGGTCGCCGTCGCGGGCTCTTCGCCCGGCGGCGGGGGCTCTTCGCCCGGCGGCACGGGTTTTTCCGTCTTCGTCTTGCACGCCGAGAGCGAGAATATGCCCAACGCCAGTATGAGGGGCCAAATCAGGTATTTGCGCGGCATGGAAAAATCCTCCTTTTTGATGTATACTACCATAAAGCGCCGCGGCCGGTAAACGTTTAAAAAAGGGAACGGCCGAAGCCGTTCCCGGACGCGGAAAATTGGGCCCGCGTTATTTTCGTGACGCTTTCCTTACGCGCTCCAGTATGCCCGCCGCTCTTTCGGGAGGGAGCGCCGTCCGTTCGGCGAGGCGCCCCAGAAATTTGCCCAAACGGGTTTGGAGTTCATCGGTACTATTTTCCTGTCCTGCGTCAAGAGCTCGAGCGGTCGAAACGTTTTCTTTATTAACATCCTCCTCGGTCAGCCGTTTAACCGCGGGAAATACCTTTGTCTCCATGTCATACCTCCGGTATAAATATCGCCACCTCCTGGGGCCGAAAACTATGAAATATTAATGATTGCCGTCCTAAATATTGGTGCTGCGGCCAGGTAAAACGTTACAGCCTTTATGAGAATTAGTTAAAACTCAGGAGCACGGATATGATTTTCGAGGATTTAATGGGTAAAATCCGAAGCCGCGACGCGAACGCCGCCGTCGTGGGGTTGGGCTACGTCGGCCTGCCGCTGGGCCTGGCCTACGTCGACGCCGGCTACCGCGTCATCGGTTACGATGTTGACCCCGACAAAATAGATAATCTTCTGGCCGGCCGGTCCTACATCGGCGACGTGACCGACGAGCAGGTGGCCGCGGCCGTCGCCGAGGGGACGTTCGCGCCCACCACCGACCCGACGCGGCTGGGCGAGGCCGACGTCGTCGCGATATGCGTCCCAACGCCCTTGACCGCCGATAAAGAACCGGAGCTGTCGTTTCTGGGCGCCACCGCCGAGGCGCTCTCCGCCCACCTGCGCCCGGGCCAGCTGGTCGTCGTCGAGTCCACCGTCTACCCGGGCGCCACGCGCGGCTTCGTCCTGCCCCTCCTCGAGCAGAGCGGCCTGGCCGCCGGGCGCGACTTCTGGCTCGCTTTCTCGCCCGAACGCGTCGACCCCGGCAACAAGGCGTTCCCGCTGAAGGAGATACCGACCGTCGTGGGGGGCGTGGACGCCGCCGCCACGGAGCTCGCCGCCGCGTTCTACGAACCGGTGGTCACCGAGGTAATAAAGGTGTCTTCCGCGGAGGCCGCGGAAACGTCCAAGCTCCTGGAGAATACGTACCGCGCCGTAAACATCGCGCTGGTGAACGAGCTTAAAGTGATGTGCGATAAAATGGGCCTTGACGTGTTCGAGGTAATCGAGGCCGCGGCCTCGAAGCCCTACGGCTTCCAGAAGTTCGCGCCGGGCCCCGGCGTCGGCGGCCACTGCATCCCGCTCGACCCGTACTACCTGGCGTGGCGGGCGCGCCAGTTCGGCCACGAGAACCGCTTCGTCGAGCTCGCCGGCCGCGTCAACGACGAGATGCCGGAGTACGTCGTCTCGCGGCTGGAGGAGGCGCTGGGCGAGCGCGGCGTAAAAATCGCGGACGCCCGGGTGCTGGTGCTGGGCGTGGCGTACAAGGCCAACGTCGACGACCTGCGCGAGTCGCCCGCCCTGGTCGTTATCGACCTCCTGCGGAACCGCGGCGTCGACGTCGCCTACCACGACCCGTACGCGCCGGCGCTGCCCCGAACGCGCAAGTACGACTTCGGCCTGACTTCGGCCGAGCTGAGCCCCGAAGCCGTGCGGGAATACGACGCGGTAGTCATCGCAACCGACCACACCGGCGTCGACTACGACATGCTGTTCCGCGAAGCGCGGCTCGTCGTTGACGCCCGCGGCGTCGCGCGGCGACTGGGATATGCCGGCGACAACGTCGTGACCGCATAACCCCACGCTAACGTAGCCGCTATAGAAAAAAGCCGGCCCTCGGGTCGGCTTCTTCGTCGGCGATATTTCAATAAAACGCTCACGCGGGCGGAAGCGCGAACGGCTCGAACCGGTCCTTGGCGGCCTTGCAAATCGGGCACGCTTCCGGCGGCGCGTCGCGCGCGGCGAGGTACCCGCACACGCGGCAGCGCCACACCGTTATTCCCCCGGCGGCCGCTTCCGCCTTTTGCCTATATTGAGGCCGGTCCTCCTTCTTCGCCGGCCTACGTTCCGGAATGGCGTGAGCCTCCTCCTTGCCGGCGACGACGTCCTTCGAGACGTACAGCGCGCAGTAACACGCGCCGTACTCGCCCAGGTCGGCGTCGCGGTAATCGCACGGGCAGATTACGTCGAGGTCATCTTCGCGGGTACCCGTCGCGCGGCGGCAGGGACAAGCCTGGTAGCCGTACCGGTTGACGTTGGTGAGCAGCCCCTCCACCAACGCCCGGGTGAACTCGCCGTCCGGGTTGAGGTGATAACCGCCCGCCTCCGCCTCGCGCTCGATCTTTTCGTACAGCGCGTCCACTTCTTTGGGGTCGAACTCGGCCATTACGGACCCCCTTTAAAGTTTTAACAATTCCTTGATCTCATCCGGCCGGAAGCCGACGACGTAGCCGCCCTCGGCGATAAGCGTCGGGTAACTGGCGCGCCCGACGAGCGCCGTTATCTCGCCCTCGATCTCGCCCTGACGCGCCGGCGGCGCCAAATCCACGTACTCGTAATCGTACGCCACGCCCCACTCCTCGAGCAGCGCGCGCGTCTTCTTGCACCACACGCAGGTCGACAACGCGTAAAGCTTAACGTCGCCCCGGTCCACGGTCCCTTCCACGTGTTCCATAATCGCCCCTTCGCTGTGCCTTACGGCCCGGCGCCGTCCAATTACGCCCGGCCGCTAGCCGCCAAGCCGGCCTTTCACGTAATCCACCCACGCCGCGACGCCGTCGCCGGTCTTCGCGGATACCTCGAAGACGTTCAGGCCGGCGTTCACGGCCGCGACGTTTTCCTTCAATACCTCCAAGTCCGCGTCGAGATGCGGAAGGAGGTCGAGCTTATTTATCACCACGGCCTTCGCCTCGCGAAACGCCAGCGGGTACTTGAGGGGTTTGTCCTCCCCCTCCGCGACCGAGATTACGACGACCTTCTCGCCCTCGCCGACGTAGAACTCCGCCGGGCATACCAGGTTGCCGACGTTCTCGATGAAGACGACGTTGAGGTCGTCGAGCGGCAGGTCCTCCAGCGCCGCGCGGATGAGGTTGGGCGCGAGGTGGCAGTCGCCGCCGAACGGGCCGGTGTTTATCTGGACGATGGGGACATCGAAGCGCTGCAGCCGCTCGGCGTCGGCCGTGGTCGCTATGTCGCCCTCGATTACGCCGGGTTTGATATCCGCGGCCGCGGCCTCGAACGTTCGCTCCAGGAGCCGCGTCTTGCCCGAGCCCGGCGAGCCGATGAGGTTGAAGGCGTATACGCCCCGGGCGGCGAGCAGCTGCCGGTTTTCGTCGGCCAACTTCTCGTGGGCCTCGAGGACCTTCTTGACTATTTTTATCTCCATAGGGACCTACCTCGCGCCGTCGTCTTTAACTTCGAGATAATCTATGAGCAGCTCCCGCCCGGACGTTATATCGAGGTCGGGCGAGCCGCACGCCGCGCACGCGAACGGCAGTCCCTCCAACGTAACCGCCTCGCCGCAATGGCGGCACGTACCCGCCACCGGGATTTCCTCGATCTCGAGCCGCGCCGATTCCAGCTCCGTCCCCTTCGTCAACACCTCGAAGTAGAACGTCATCGCCTCCGGCACGAACGTCGTCAGCGCGCCGAGCTTGAGGTGGACGACGGTTACTTCACCGGCAACGCCCAGCCCCTCCGCCTCTTCGCGGAGCTGCTGCACCAGGCTGTGGACCACCGCCAGCTCGTGCATATTAGCATATCCTCGGCAGCTGGTCGGCGAGCGGCATCTCCAGGATGCGCGTTCCGCCCACCGTGGTGCGGACGAAGACGCGTTTGGGTTCGGCCACGACTTCGCCGATAACCGCGGCGCGCGCGCCCAGCGGGTGGTTGCGCATCGCGGCCACGAGCGCCTCCGCCTCGGCCGCCGGCGCCACCGCGACCACCTTCCCCTCGTTGGCCACCAGGAGGGGGTCGAGCCCCAATATCTCGCACACCGCGACGACGTCCTCGTTGAGCGGTATATTTTCTTCGTATATCTCGACGCCGACGCCGTACGCCGCCGCGACTTCGTTGAGCGCCGCGGCCAGGCCGCCGCGCGTCGGGTCCCGCATGAACTTCAACCCGGGCGCGGCCTCGCGCATCGCCGCGCACAGGCCGCCCAGCGGCGCGCAGTCGCTCTCTATCGTGGCCTCGAGCTTGAACTGCTCGCGCGCCACCATGACGGCGACGCCGTGGTCGCCAAGGGTGCCGCTCAGCACTACCGCGTCGCCGGCCTCCAGCGGCGCCCGCGCCGGCCCGCCGCCTTCGAATACGCCGATGCCGGCCGTAGTGATGAACAAACCGTCCGCCTCGCCGCGCGCGACGACCTTGGTGTCGCCGCACACTATCTCGACGTCCGCCTCCCGCGCCGCCGCGGCCATCGACGCCACGGCGCGCTCCAGCGTCGCGAGCGGGAGCCCCTCCTCCAGCGTGAAGCTCGCCGACAGATACCGCGGGACCGCGCCCATCACCGCCAGGTCGTTGACGGTCCCGCACACCGCGAGCTTGCCCACGTCGCCGCCGGGGAAGAACAACGGCTTGACCACGTACGCGTCGGTGGTGAACGCGATTTGCCCGGGCGGCAACGTCAACGTCGCGGCGTCGTCGAGCTCCCGCAGCGCCGCGTTGTCGAAGTGCCGTGCGAAGACGTCCGCCACCAGCCGCCGCATAAGCAGGCCGCCGGCGCCGTGACCCATTTGTATTAACTCGTCACTCATATTCGAATTTATACGCCGCGGCGCAGCTCCCCTCGGAAGAGACCATGCACGGCCCCACCGGCCCCGCCGGCGCGCACTCGTCGCCGAAGAGCGGGCAATCCGCCGGGACCTTCGCGCCGGTGAGCACGTCGCCACAGATGCAGCCGTGATCCGGGACCGTCTCCTCCGGTTCGACCTCGAGCGCCCGGGCGGCGTCGAGGGCGGCGTACTCGTCGCGCATCGCCAGGCCGCTGGCGGGCAAATCCCCCAGGCCCCGCCAGCGAGAGTCGCAAACGTCGAACACATCGGCCTGGATCTCCTGCGCCCGCAGGTTACCTTCCCGTTTGACGACGCGGGAATATTGGTTGTCGACGCGCCGCTTGCCGTCGGCGTATTGCTTCAACAGCAGATAGATACCTTGCAGGATATCCACCGGCTCGAAGCCGGCCACGGCGCACGCCAGGCCGTGGTCGCGCGCGATGAACTCGTAGGCGTCCGCGCCGATTATCGCGCTCACGTGGGCCGGACATAGGAAGCCGTCGAGGGCAACGTCGCCGCTCTCGCACAAAGCCCCCATCGCCGGCGGTATCAACTTGTGAGCGGCCAGGACGAAATAATTCCGAATCCCCGCGGCCGCCGCTTCCTTCACGGTGGCCGCGACGGTGGGCGCGGTGGTCTCGAAGCCGACGCCCAGAAAGACCACCCGGCGGTCCGGCTCGGCCCGAGCGAAGGCCACCGCGTCCCGCGCCGAATAAACGACACGCACGTCGGCGCCCTCCGCCTTCAACCGCAACAGGTCCGTCGAGCTGCCGGGAACGCGCATCATATCGCCGAACGTCGCCACTACTATGTCCGGCTCGCGCGCGAGCGCGACGGCGTGGTCGACGTACTCCTTGGGCGTCACGCATACCGGGCAGCCGGGGCCGGATATCAATCGGACGTTGGGGGGGAGGAGCTTCTTAAGGCCGTAGCGCGCCACCGACATGGTGTGCGTCCCACACACCTCCATGAACGCGAACGCGCGGTCGGCCGGCGCAACGGCGGCCGCGGCGTTCGCGACTTTCCGAACACGTTCGGCGTCGCGAAACTCCTCCAAGTATTTCAACTCCCGCGCCCCGTATCGAACCCTATCTCGTCGAGGAGCTCGAGCGTCTCCCGCGCGTCCTCCTCGTCCAATATTTCTATCGCGAAGCCGGCGTGCACTATTACGTAGTCGCCCACCTTCGCGGCCGGCGAGAGCGAAAGGTCGCACTCCTGGCGCACGTGCGCCATCTCGACCGTCGCCGTCGTCCCGTCGATTTCGATTATCTTCATCGGTACGCCTAAACACATATTATATACTAATCCTTTTCCAAACGCGCCAGCGCCACCGCGGCCTGCCCCAGCGACAGGCCGCCGTCGTTGGTCGGCACCCGCTCGTGGATTAAAACGTTGAAGCCGGCGCCCTCGAGCGTCGGTACCAGTTTACGCAACAAGGTTATATTCTGAAAACAACCGCCGCCGAGCGCGACCGCGCCCAGGCCGTAATCGTCGCGGAGCCGGGAGGCTACGTCGGTCGCCATGGCCGCGACGCCGTTGTGGAAGCGCGCCGCTATCACGCCGGCCGCAACGCCCGCACGCACGTCGGAAACGACCGCCTCGATTACCGGCGCCGCGTCTACCACCAGGGGTTTCCCGCCGCCGTACGAGAACTCGTACGCGCCTTCTTCCTCCGGCGTCGCGATTTGCTCGAGCTCGAGCGCGGCCTGCCCCTCGTAATTGACGACGTTGCGGATTCCCGCCAGCGCCGCGACGGCGTCGAAGAGTCGTCCCATCGAGCTCGTGGGCGGCGCGTTGACACCCTTGGCCGCGGCCTCCAGCACCATCTCGCGCCGGCCTTCGGGAATATCGTCCAGAAAGGCCAGCGGCCTGTGGAGCGCGTCGTCGCCGTAGAGCTCGCGCAGCCAAGCCAGCGCCATCCGCCAGGGCTCGCGCGCGGCGGCGTCGCCCCCCGGCAGCGGCACGTACCTCAAGCGGGCCACGCGTTCGTAACCGGTGAGGTCGGCGACCAGGAACTCGCCGCCCCAGACGGCGCCGTCGTCACCCAGGCCCGCGCCGTCGAAGGCCACGCCGATAACCTTTCCGTCGTAATACCCCGCGTCCGCGAGGACGGAGGCGACGTGGCCGTGGTGATGCTGTACGACGACCTCCGGCAGGCCGGTAGAGGCCGCGTACCGCGAAGACAGGTAGTCCGGGTGGAGGTCCCGGGCGACGGCCGCCGGCGTTACGTCGAACACGTCCCGGAAGTGCGCGATACCCTCCTCGAAGGCCTCCAGCGTCGCGACGTTCTCCAGGTCGCCGACGTGGTGGGAGACGAACGCCTGCGAGCCTTTGGTCAGGCAGAACGTATTCTTGAGCTCGGCGCCGACGGCCAGCACGCTCGTATTATACGCGCGGCCCAGCTCGAGCGGAAGCGGTACGTAGCCGCGCGAACGCCGGACGGCGTACTCACGGCCGCGGAAGAGCCGCGTCACGCTGTCGTCGACGCGGCGGCCTATGGGCCGGTCGTGCGTCAGGTAGTAATCGGCGATGCCGGCGAGGTGCTCTACCACCTTGTCGTCGCGATAGGCGATGGGCTCGTCGGCGCGGTTGCCGGAGGTCATCACCAGGATCTCGAGGTCGTCGTCGAACAATAGATGGTGCAGCGGCGTATACGGCAGCATAACGCCGAGGTAGCGGTTGCGGGGGGCGATCGCGTCGGGGAGGTGGCACGGCTGGAGCTTGCGGAGGAGGACGATGGGCCGCTTCTCGGAGGTCAACAGCTCGAGTTCGTCGTCTTCTATTTGGCAGTACCGCCGGGCGACGGCGACATCCCGCGCCATAACGGCGAACGGCTTATCCTCGCGGTACTTGCGCGCGCGCAGCGTCTCGACGGCGTCGGCGGACGTCGAGTCGCACGCCAGGTGGTAGCCGCCGAGGCCCTTGACGGCGACGACGCGGCCTTCGAAGAGAAGCTGCTTGACGTAGCCGAGCGGCTCGTCCGTCTCGAGCGGGTCGCCCTCCGCGCCCCACAGCGCGAGGCGCGGCCCGCACGCGGCGCAGGCGTTGGGTTGGGCGTGGAAGCGCCTGTTGCCCGGGTCGTCGTACTCCGCCTGACACGCCGGGCACATCTCGAAGGAGGCCATCGTCGTCTTGGGCCGGTCGTACGGCACGCCCCGGATAATCGTGAAGCGCGGGCCGCAGTTGGTACAGTTGGTGAAGGGGTAGCCGTGGCGGCGGTCGCCCGGCTCGAGCAGCTCGTCGAGGCAGTCGCCGCAGGTGGCCAGGTCCGGCGAGACCAGCGTCTGCGCCTCGCCCGGGACGCTCTCCTTTATTACGAAGGCATCCTCGCCGGCGGGGGTAACCTCTTCCTCCGCCAACGCGTCCAGCCGCGCCCGGGGCGGCGGCGCGGCCCGAAGCTGCGTCACGAACTCGTCGACCGCGGCCCGCGCACCCTCCAGCTCGACGACGACGCCGGCGCCGTCGTTGAGGACGAAGCCGGCCAGGCCGAGCCGTCGCGCCAGGTTGTAGACGTGCGGCCTGAAGCCGACGCCCTGGACGACGCCCGAAACGCGCAGGCGCTTCCTCGCTACCTTGACGGTCTGCTTCACGCCGGCCATCTCTTCAACTCGCCGAGGACGGCCGCGGCGGCTTCCTCTACCGCAGCGGCGACGCGAGGCGAAAGGTCCTCGCGAAACTCGTACAACCACTCGGCCTCGACCGCGACGACCGTAACGTCCCGGGGTGCGCCCAGCTTGAGCTCCCGAAGGACGGCGAGCGCCGAGGCCAGGTTGACGCCGTGGCTGTGGCCGAGGTGGGCCGTGGGCTCGAGCGCCTCGGCCGAGAATTGATAAACCGTCCCGGCCTCGCCCCCTTCGGTCTTTATGGCGTCGGCGATTATTGCGCGGTCGTAACCGCGGAGGTAGTCCACCAGGTCGAAGCCGCCGGTGCACGCCTCGTCGACGTCGACGCGGGAGGCTAGCTCGGCGGGCAGCAACACGGCGACGCGGCGGGCGACGTGGATGCCGACGCCGTCGTCGCCGCGAATCTCGTTGCCGATGCCCAGCACCAGCGTTTTACCGCGTCTGGCCTCGATTTCGGCGGACATGGACCGAAATTGTAACATAAAAAGCTAGTAGCTGCGACCGGACACCACGATATAAGTTACAAAAATAAAAGGCGGCCCTCGGGGCCGCCTTCTTTTTCGCTTGGCCGATCTTTAGCAGTTGCGCTTGATTGTCCGGCGGAGTTCGCCGTCGGCGTCGTAGATCTCGTACTCCAGGGGCATCTTGCCGGGGAGGGCGTGCGTCGCGCAGGCCATGCAGGGGTCGTACGCCCGGAACGCCATCTCCACCATGTTGAGCTTGCCCTCGTCCACGTCGCCGCCCGAGATGACGCCCTTGGCGGCGCTCGCGACCGACAGGTTGATGCCGGCGTAGTTGTGGGTCGTCGCGACGATGAGGTTCATCTCGGTGACGATGCCGTTCTCGTCGGTGTTGTAGTCGTGGATGAGGTGGCCTCGCGCCGCCTCGATGGTCCCCACGCCGCGGCTCGGCGTCTCGGTCGGGATGTTGCGGATGTGCTCGTCGAGGATGTCGTCGTCGTTCATGTAGTCGAGCCACAGCTCCGCGCCCTGGGCGCCCTCGATGATGCGGGCCCAGTGGTACGCCAGCGTCGCGTGCACCGGCTTGCCGCCCAGCGTCTCGTACATCTTCTCGAACTCGGCCTGCGCCACCGGCGTCTGCATCCCCTCGGAGGCGTTGAGCCGCCCCAGCGGGCCGCCGCGGTAGATCCCCGAGTCCTTCCCCGTGACCCAACCCTTCCAGCCGACGCCCTTGAGGTACGTCACCTTGAGGTAAGTCCAGGGTTCCACGTGTTCCTCGATATAGTCGAGGTAGTCCGTACCCTCGTACTTCGCGAACTCGTTGCCCTCCGGGTCGACGATGCGCGTCATGCCGTCGTAGAAGTCGACTTTGTTGTCGTCGTTCACGAGGCCGATGTAGTAAGTCTGCTGGCCGCCGTAGATATCGGAGAGGACGAGGTCCACGTACGCCTGGTTCTTGAGGACGACGTCTTCGAAGAGCTGGAACGTGAACTTGGAGAACTCCACCGCCTCCTCGGCGTGCTTCCGCATCTCCTCGCGCGCCTCCTTATCGAGCGGCCGCGTTATGCCGCCCGGAAGCGCGATGATGGGGTGCGTCCGCTTCCCGCCGAAGTACTTCATGACGTCGATGGACTTCGCCCGCATCTCGATGACCTTGGCGCCGATCTCGAGGCCCACCTTACCGACGACGCCCAGGATGTTGCGCTCCGCCGGGGGCGCCGTGGGCCCCACGACGAAGTCCGGCGCCGCCAGGTAGTAGAAGTGCAGCAGGTGGTCGTAGAACGTGTAGGAGTTGTATATCATCCGCCGGAGTCTCTCGCCGTTGGGCGGCAGCTCTACCTTGTAGACCGCGTCACATGCCTTCGCGCCTGCGAAGTGATGGACGAGCGGTCAAACGCCGCAGATGCGGGGCGTAATCCGGGGGACTTCCTCCACCGGCCGGCCCACGCAGAACTGCTCGAACCCGCGCAGCTCCGGGATCTGGAGATACGCGTTCGCGACGTCGCCGTTGTCGTCCAGGAAGATGGCTATCTTGCCGTGCCCTTCCAGGCGGGAGATGGGGTCGATTTCGATTTTCTTCATAATTTTACTCCGTAAGGGCTGGTTCCGTTAGGAGCTTATATTAAACGAGCGGCGCCTCGCGCGGCGCTACTCGTCGCCTTCCTTGCGCTCGCCGCGCTGCACCCCCAGCAAAGACTTCGCCAGGCCGAAGCGGTAGAAGTAGCCGGCGGGGTCGTCCAATTGGCCGAATATCCTGTCGGCCTCGGCCTGGGTGTCGGCGATAACTATCGAGGCGATGGCCGAAGCCAGTTTGGCGCCCATGTCGTAGACGTTGTCGGTGGGGCCGAAGCAGCCGCGGCACGCCTGGCCCGCGACGATACACGCCGCCTCGCAGCCGTCGCGCGTCGCCGGCCCGCAGCACATGATGCCCTGCTCCAGCAGACACTTTTCGGGGTCGTTCTCGACGAGATGTATCCGTTTAAACTCGGTTACTTGTTTTTCCTCCGACCGCTCGCGCGGGCACTCGTCGCATACGGCCTTGGTCCCGGCGATGACGGTTCCCTTGGGCGGGAGCTCGCCCGAGGCCACGGCCTCGACCGCGGCTATTATCCACTTCGGCTGGGGCGGGCAACCCGGGATGTAGTAGTCGACGTCTACGACCTGGTCGAGGGCGTAGGCGCGGTCCATCGCGCGCGGCAACGTGAGCTCGCCTTCGGGCACCTCGCATATCATTTGCGGCCGCGTCCCGTCCGGGTTCACCACCGAGGGGACGGTGTCGTACATGCGGTGCGCGATCTCCTCCGTGGTCCAGAAGTTGCCCAGCGACGGTATACCGCCCATCTGCGCGCACGCGCCGAAGGCCACGAGAACCTGGCTCTTGCGCCGCATAAGGTGGGCGTGGTGCACGTCGTGGTCGTTGCGGACCGCGCCGTTGAAGAAGCCTACCGTGACGCCGCCGTCCGGGATGGCCTCCAGGTCTTTATCCTTGAAATCGAGCGCCGTAGGCCAGTAGACGATGTCGGCCAGTTCCGCGACTTTCAAGATAACCTCGTCGATGTCGACGATGGCTATTTCGCAGCCGCCGCAGCTCGCGGAGGGCATGAAGGCGAACTTGAATTTCTCAGGCATGGACTTCCTCCTTGGCCACGGCCGGGTCCTCGACGCCCTTGGGTATCGGTCCCAATTCCCGAACAAACTCGGTGAATTCTATAACCGTTTGGGCGAACTTCTGAGCCTCCGAAGCGCTTACCCACGCCAAACGCAACCTGTCGGGATTCAGGCTCATTTGCGCCAACACCTTCTTGAGCAGTGTTACGCGGCGGAGCGTCTTGTAGTTCCCCTCTTGGTAATGGCAGTCGCCGGGGTGACAACCGCCCACCAACACGCCGTCGGCACCGTGCGCGAAGGCGTCCAGTACGAACTGCGGGTCGACCCGGCCCGAACACATAACGCGGATGCCCCGGATGTTCGGAGGATACTTGATGCGCGAAGTCCCGGCCAGGTCGGCGCCGGTATACGTACACCACGTGCAGAACAGGCCGACGATTTTCGGTTCGAAAGTT
>CBFCYS010000071.1:0-12621 GCA_965602215.1 uncultured bacterium | reverse complement strand
CTTCGGTAACGTCGACGGGTTTGGCTTCTACCGATTCGTCTGTTGGGATTTCTTCTGCCTCCGCCGCCGCGGCCTCTTCTACAACCGGCTGCTCTTCGGCCTCTTCGCCCTTCTCTTCCGCCGGTGCTTCGGCGGCGGGTTCAACGGGTTCCTCCGCGACCTCGGCGGGCGCTTCGCTTTCCTCGGTTTCTTCGGTAACGTCGACGGGTTTGGCTTCTACCGATTCGTCTGTTGGGATTTCTTCGGCTTCCGCCGCCGCGGCCTCTTCTTCAACCGGCGGCTCTTCGGCTTCTTCGCCTTCCTCTTCCGCCGGTGCTTCCGCAGCAGCCGCAACCGTTTCCTCGGCAACGCCGACGGTTTCGGCTTCTACCGATTCGTCTGTTGGGATTTCTTCGGCGGCGGCGGCGACCTCCGCGGCCTCTTCGACGGTATCCTCCGTCGTTTCCTTACTCTCGGCCGGTTCTTCCACCGGCTCCTTTAACGCCGCCGCTTCTTCGGCCTTGGCTTCTTCCGCGGCCAAAGATTCCATACCTCCGCCCTTTTCTATTCCCTTATCGCCGGTCTCGTTTTGATACTGCCAGAGGCTCAGGTTTATACGCCGTTCCCTGGACGAGATATTTATAATTTTAACCTTAATCCGGTCGCCGGGATCCAAAACATCCTCGACGCGGTTTATCCTGCGGCCCGCTATCTCGGAGATATGAAGTAAGCCCTCGATGTCGTCTTCTAATTTTACTATCGCACCGTAGGGGGTTACCCTGACAACATCGCCCTCGACGTATTCGTTGACCGGGTATTTATCCTCGACGTGGGCCCACGGGTCGCGCTCGAGCTGCTTAACGCCCAGCGAAATTCGGCGGTTAACGGAATCGATGGTCAGAACCACGGCTTCCACGGTTTGACCTTTTTGGAAAACCTCCGAGGGGTGGCGTACGCGCTTCGTCCACGAGATATCGGAGATGTGGATCAGGCCGTCGATGCCTTCTTCCAACTCCACAAACACGCCGAACTCGGTGATGTTCTTCACGACGCCCTTTATTCCGTCGCCCGGCGGGTAACGTTCTTCTATCGTGTCCCAGGGATTAGGCATCGTTTGCCGTAAGCCCAAAGATATTCGCCGGTTTTTTTCGTCTATCTTCAGTATAACCACGCCGATCTCGTCGCCCACCGACAACACCTTGGACGGGTGCTTAACCCGCTGCGTCCAGGACATCTCCGAAACGTGCACCAAACCCTCGACGCCGGGTTCGAGCTCGACGAAAGCGCCGTAATCCACAATCGAGACGACCTTGCCGATAACGCGTTCGCCTTCGTTGTAGCGTTCTCCCACCGTCTCCCACGGGTCATCCTCGAGCTCTTTAAGGCTCAGCGATACGCGACCCGTCTCCTTGTCGAAATCCGTAACCAGGACCTGCAGCTGTTGGCCTACCGATACGACTTCCGAGGGATGATTGACGCGACCGCGCGACAGGTCGGTTATATGCAACAGGCCGTCGAGGCCGTCGAGGTCCACGAAAGCCCCGAAGTCCGTAATATTTTTAACCTCACCGTCCAACACCGCGCCGACCTCAAGAGTCTCGAGTAAAAGCTTCCGCTTCTCCTCGCGCTCCTCCATCAGCAACGCCTTGCGGGACAAAACGATGTTCCGGCGGCGCTTGTTGACCTTTATTATTTTCATGCGGAAACTCCCGCCCAGGAACGGCTCGAAGTCCCGCACCGGCCTAAGGTCCAACTGCGAAGCCGGTAGAAAAGCCTTGACGCCGATATCGACGATGAAGCCGCCGCGAACGCGGTTCATTATCTTACCTTCGATGTCGCCGCCGGTCTCGTATACGTCACGGACCTGGTCCCACGCGCGATAGAAATCCGCCTTCTCTTTGGAGAGGACGATGATGCCGTCCTGATCCTCTTTCTTCTCCAGGTAGACGTCCACCTTGTCGCCGACGGCCACCGGTTCCTCTTCGGCAAATTCGCCGAGGTTGATGGTCCCCTCCGATTTGTAACCGATGTCGACCAAAACCTCGTCGTCCGTTATCGCGACCACGGTTCCGGTTATTACCTCGTTCTCCTCAATATCTCGGAACGATTCTTCGTACAACCCCGCTTGTTCTTTAAACTCCTCGGCGTCGAAAATCTCGGCGTCTTCGAGCACCGGTTCCATCCGGTGTTCGGCGCGCGCCTTCGCGGCCGGTCGTTCTTCCTTTTCTCTTTCCGTTTTAGGAGCCGAGTCCATTCCTTCTGCCATTAATCGGATCTTCCTCTCATTAATAAATTTTAGAGCTCAAGAGCCCTATTGAGCGAAGTTAATAACATAAAAATGAGTAAATTGTCAATAATTAATTGCAGCCGGCCACATCATGTACCCGCCCACCGGCCGTTACGACCGCTTGGAAAGCGCCGGCCCTACCCGGCGCGTAACGCTCTTTATTGTTGATAACATCGCGTCTTATTTATAATATAGTTGCGGCCCGGGCCGCCGGCGCTGCGAACGCGTAAGCCGCTGAGGAGCGGATTCGGGGGGTGCGGACGCCGGCCGTCGTTACCGACGGGAACGTGTTGAAGGGATACTCGGCGGTTGCGCCGGGACGTTCGCGCTCGAGTAGCGGGGCGCGGAAGCAATATACGACAAGGTCGATAATTGGGGAAACGCCGTTCTCAACCCGGTTAATTAATACCGAAACTATATTGATGAATAACTTAAACTAAATGGCGTAATGAGCTGATATTTAAGAAAGCTATAGCCGTACACGATATGGGAGTCGACGACGAATATTTCGTCTCGAGCTGTACGCACGTAAACGAATCGGCCGAAATAGACGCGTCGTCCCGGCGCCGTTCGGCCTGGTTTAAAAAGATGTACCGGCAGGGTCTGAGGATAAAGGTCGCGACGCTGAACGGCGAGCGCGTCGGTTTTATCTACGTTATGCCTATAGAGGTCTGTCCGTGGGGACCGCTGGGCCGCGACCTCGCGGCCTTCCCGTGCCTCGTCGCTCACAGCGAGGTGAAGGGACAGGGCGTAGGGCGAGCGTTGGTCGCCGCGGCCGAGGCGGAAGCACAAAAGCAACAGAAAAAGGGCCTCGCCACGTACGGCTATTACCACGACTGCTGGTTCATGCCCGCGCCGTATTTCGAGAAGCTCGGGTTCGTGGTCGCGGCGCGCCGGGGGGACGTGGCGACGCTCCGGCGTTACGGCCGAGGCCGCCGTATCTTCGTCGACGGCGAAGAAATATTTTGGCGGTACAGGGCGCCGCGGGAAGGGATACCCGACGCGATCTCAAAAGCGTTGACGCGCGAGCGGAAATAATACACAATACGCCAAAGGGGTTCCCATGACTTTACGCCGCGTTATTAAGTTGCTAGTAGCTTTGGCCGTATGCCAACTCGCCGGCGTGGTCGGCTCTTTTTTCACCACGCCCGCGATCGCCGGTTGGTACGCGGCTTTGGAAAAACCGGGGTTCACGCCGCCCAGCTGGGTATTCGCGCCGGCGTGGATAAGCCTCTTCGTGCTGATGGCGGTCGCCGCCTTCCTGGTCTGGGACAAAGGTTTCTCGGCCAAAGGCGTGAAGGCGGCGCTGGCGTTCTTCGGCGCACAATTACTACTAAACGTTTTGTGGTCCGTCCTCTTCTTCGGCTGCCGCTCTCCCTTCCTCGCGTTCGTCGAAATCGTCGCGCTCTGGCTCGCGATAGCCGTTACGGCGCTGACGTTTTACCGCGTATCTAAGCCGGCCGCTTTTTTGCTTATCCCCTATCTCCTTTGGGTTGGCTTTGCTACAGCGCTCAACTTCGCGATCTTCAGGTTAAACTTTTAAGGACTCAGCAAGCGTTAGCCGGTTCGAAACGACGGGGGTATACGTGGCGGACGGGTTGGTGGTAATTACGGGCGGGACCGGGTTTATCGGGCGAGGCCTGACTCGCAAACTCGTCGCCGGCGGCTTCGACGTGGTCGTGCTCACGCGGCGGGCCGAGGCTTACCCGAACACCCGGGAAGGCCGCGTACGGTACGCGCAATGGGACGGCCGTACCGCAGATGGTTGGGGCGCGGCGGCCGACGGCGCGACGGCCATCGTCAACCTCGCCGGAGCGAACATCGCCGCCCGGCGGTGGACCGAGGACGTAAAAGAAACCATCCTCTGGAGCCGCCTCGCCGCCGGCGACGCCGTCGCAGAAGCCGTCTCGGCCGCCAAGATTAAACCCCGCGCATTGGTGCAAGCCTCGGCCGTCGGCATCTACGGCCCGCGCGGCGACGAGGAGTTGGATGAATCGGCGTCGCCGGGCGACGGCTTCCTGGCCGACGTCGCACGTCGGTGGGAGACGTCGACCGCGGCCGTAGAGGATGCCGGCGTACGGCGGGTCATCATCCGCAGCGGCATCGTTTTAGGCCGAGACGGCGGCGTTCTGCCACGGCTGTCGCGGCCTTTCAAATTTTTCGTCGGCGGGCCGCTGGCCGGCGGCCGCCATTGGGTCTCGTGGGTCCACTACGACGACGAGGTAGACGCGATAAACTTCTTAGTAGAGAATAACGGAACGAGCGGCGTCTATAATTTATGCGCGCCCGAGCCGTTGCGAAACCGCGACTTTTCGCGTATCATGGGGCGGGTGCTGAAAAGGCCGTGGTGGTGGCCGATACCGGGCGTACTGATACGGGCGTTGTACGGCGAGATGGCCGACGCGCTACTCCTGGCCAGCGAAAGAGCCGTACCTAAACGGTTGCTCGAGGCCGGCTTCAGGTTCCGATATTCCACCACGGAAGCAGCTTTGGATAACTTACTAACGCCGCAACGAGGAGGAACCGCGTAAAGGTGAAAATCCAAGCACCGGTTCGCCGCGGGCCCGAATATCTAGTTTTAATGAAATAATCGCAAACGCGAATCCGCCAAACCGCAGGAGGTGATTTAAGTGAAGAATCTAAACGCGCTGGATTGGATTGCCCTGATACTAGTAATAGTCGGGGGCTTGAACTGGGGCTTAGTCGGGATATTCGGTTTCGACCTCGTCGCGTGGATTTTCGCCAGCATTTACGTCGTCGCCCGCATCGTGTACGTCCTGGTCGCGTTGGCCGCTATTTATATGATAATAATAGCGGCTACGCTCCGCAAGAAATGACGCCCGCCGCGGCGCGGGGAGGGCTACCCTTCCCCGCGCCGCACTCGCAATAGAATCGGCTTATCCTAAAATATTCTTAAAATGAAAAAAGAAACGTACGACGACGCCGAAATTACAATACGAGATCTTCGCGCAGACGATTACGGCCCGCTGGTAAACCTCTGGCGCGAGGCCGGCCTGCCTTACCGACCCCGTGGCCGCGACCGCCGCGAAGCTATCATGCGCCAAGCTAACGAGGACACCGCCGTGTACCTGGTGGCTGAGGCCGGAGGGGCGTTCGTCGGCGCCGTACTCGGCTCCCACGACGGCCGCAAGGGTTGGATAAACCGGCTCGCGGTCCTACCCAACTACTCGAGACGGAACGTCGGCGCAATGCTCGTCGCCGAAGTCGAGCGGCGCCTCGCGGCTCGAGGTATCGGCATTTTCGCCTGTCTGGTCGAAGACGGGAATGAAGGTTCCAAAATATTTTTCGAAAAGGTCGGTTACAAACTTTTTCGCGGCGTCTCCTACTTCACCAAAAGAAAATCCGACGACGTTTAACTGTAAAATGGCGCTCCAAACATAGTTACAAACATTATTAACATTCATTATGCAACCTACTCACCCGCTGGAACTTATACAGCCGGATAATTTAAAACGGCTCACCGGAAATCTCCAAGTACTAATCAAGAGCCGTCTTTGGCTGCAAATCCTTATCGGCTTAGCGCTCGGCGCGGTCGTCGGCGTAGCTTTAGGCCCGACGGCCGGTTTAGTCGAACGGGAAACTGCCAACGCAATCGGCGACTGGTTGGCGATCCCGGGCAAAATATTCCTCATCCTAATCCAAATGATCGTCATTCCCTTGGTATTCTCGTCCGTAATATTAGGCCTTGCCGCGAGCGAAAATTTGGCGCAGCTTAAACGGTTAGGATTGCGACTCGCCCCCTACTTCGTACTTACGACCGCCATGGCGATTACGATAGGGATAGGGGTTTCGCTAATCGTTAGGCCCGGCGAATACATCGAAAGCGGCCTGGTCACCGCGGCGATGGAAACGGAACTCCCTAAGGTCGACGGCGCCCTTACGGAAACGCCTTCGCTTAGAGATTTACCGGAAAAACTCGTAGAAATCCTACCCCAAAACCCTTTTGCCGCGATAGTCGGAAAAGAGATGCTCCAAATCGTATTGTTTGCCCTTATAATAGGCCTAGCCCTCGTAACCCTCGCTCCCGAGCAATCCCGCCCCTTACTCGATTTGTTAAGTTCGGTCCAAGAAGTCTGTATGAAAATTGTCCGATGGGCCATGTTACTGGCGCCGGTCGCCGTTTTCGGCCTGTTGGCCCAAATAACGGCGCGCGTGGGTTTGGACGTTTTAGTGGGTATGGGTATATACGTGGGCACTGTTTTCTTAGGGTTATTCTGCATGCTGTGCGTTTACCTCGTAATCGTATTCGTCGTGTCCGGTATGACGCCGTGGCGCTTTTTAAAAAGCGCCCGCGACGTACAATTATTAGCCTTTTCGACCTCCAGCTCGGCGGCTGTTATGCCGCTAACGATTAAAACCGCGGAAGAACGGTTGGGCGTAAGGTCGTCGATAGCGCAGTTTCTCGTGCCGTTGGGCACAACCGTTAATATGGACGGCACAGCCCTTTACCAGGGCGCCGCGACGGTTTTCCTGGCGCAAGTGTTCGGCATCGACCTAAGCCTCGGCGCGCTCGTACTAGTCGTCGTAACGACGGTAGGGGCCTCGATTGGTTCGCCCGCGACGCCCGGCGTCGGCATCGTCATCCTGGCCACGGTATTGGGGACTGTCGGCATCCCGGCGAGCGGCATCGCGCTTATCATAGGCGTCGACCGCATCCTCGATATGTGCCGTACCGCCGTCAACGTAACCGGCGACCTAACCGCCTGTACCGTTATGGAACGTTGGGTGGGAGGTAAGAGCGCACGCTAACACTCAACCCCCGGGTCAGTGGTGATCGATATGGTAAGATTTTTTAAAAAGATGTCGAAAAAAGCGGGGCTTCCGCCGGGGACGCTCGTCGCGGACGTCGATAAAGACACGGCGCCGGTAAAGGTTACCGTTATCGACTACGACGGGGAATCGTACGAAGAAAGTGTCGTCGAGGCGGGGACCGATTGCCGCCTTTTCCGTGATAAGCCGACGGTAACCTGGGTTAACGTCGACGGCGTACACGGCGTGGACATCCTCCAGGAATTGGGCGAGTGCTTCGGCCTCCACCCACTCGTACTGGAGGACATCGCCAACACCGAACAACGCCCCAAGACGGAAGACTTCGCCGACTACGTCTTCATCGTCCTCAAAATGTTGGATTATGAAGACGGCGAGGTCGGGACCGAACAGATGAGCTTAATCCTCGGGCCCGACTACGTTCTATCTTTCCAGGAACGGGAAGGCGACGTCTTCAAATCCGTCCGCGAGAGGATAAGAAACGCAAAAGGTCGCATCCGGAAAAGCGGCCCGGACTACCTGGCGTACGCCTTGCTCGACGCCGTCGTCGACAACTACTTCGTAATACTCGAGCGCATCGGCGAAAGAGTCGGCTCGTTGGAAGAAGCCCTTATCGAAAACCCGAAGCCGGAGACGCTGCAAAGCATCCACGAGATGAAGAGGGAGATGATCATCTTACGCAAATCGGTGTGGCCGTTGCGAGAGGTGGTCAACGGTTTCGAAAGAACCGACCCGCCCCTCGTCCGAGAATCGACCCGCGTTTTCCTCAAAGATGTCTACGACCACACGATCCAGGTCATAGACGCGGTCGAGACGTACCGCGACGTCCTCTCCGGGATGTTGGACCTCTACCTCTCTACGGTTAGCAACAGGATGAACGAGGTGATGAAGGTCCTTACTATCATCGCGACCATTTTCATACCGCTAACCTTCGTCGCCGGAATCTACGGGATGAACTTCCAATTCATGCCCGAGCTCGGCTGGCATTGGAGCTACCCGTTGGTTTGGTTGGTGATGGTAATCGTGGCCTTATCGATGTTGGCGTTCTTCAGGCGGAAGAGGTGGCTTTAACGTTATAGGGAGACGGCAAGAATCCGATGGACGTCGGTAGCTTATTAAGCGTAAAACACCTCCGCCGCGCGCTACCTGCCCTGTCCGCCGACTCGGCGGCCGAACCGGCCCCGCGCGCTCGAGCTTCGGCGCGCAAACATGGCAATGTTCCCGAAAAACGCCGCCGGCCTTCGCGGACGCCCGAGCCGCCGCGCCCTCGGCCCTCACGGTGAACCATGCGTAGTCTCGTAGCGTACAGGATGTTGCTCCATGACCGCGCCTCCACCGCGGGCTCGGTCCTGGGCGTCGTCGCGATATTATTCCTCGTTGGCCAGCAACTCAGCACGCTGTTCGGCCTCTTCACGTATATGTCGGTTTTAGTCGACCACTCCGACGCCGACATCTGGGTCTGCGGTAAGTTCACGGATAACGCCAACAGCACGGGCCTGCTCCCGGTGCGTTACGTCGACCGCATAAACGGCTTGCCCGAAATCGAGTGGGCGGAACCCGTCATCACGACGGCGGGAGAAACGCGCCGCAAGGACGGCAAGTCGGAGGGCGTGGTGGTAGTGGGTTTGCCGACGCCGCGGTTTAAGGGGGGGCCGTGGGCCTTCGAACGCGGGTCCATCGAAACGCTGTTGGATTACGACGGCATTACGGTCGACAATCGCGACCTCGATATCTTCGGGAATCCCGAAATCGGCGACATCCTGGAAATCAATAAGAAGCGGGTTCGCGTAAACGCCATTACGAAAAAGATAACGAGTTTCGGCGGAACGCTCGTCTTCACCAACCGGACGAAAGCACGCGAGATATCCAACCTCCCCCCGGACCGCTGCAGCTACATTTTAGTAAAATTAAAACCCGGGGCCGACGGCGACGCGACTATCGGTAAAATACGCGCCTTGCTCCCCCGAACCGAGGTATTCCCCAAAGACGTGTTGTCGCGGCTCACGCGCGCGTACTACCTGGTAAATACGGGTATAGGTTTCAGCTTCGGCTTCACTACATTGATGAGCTCCCTCGTCGGCATCGTAATAATTACGCTCACGATGTACACCAGCATCCTGAACCGGGAGAAAGATTTCGCGGTCCTGCGAGCGCTCGGCGGCCGCAAACGGGACATCCTCGTGATCGTGCTCTACCAGGCTATGATGATCGGCGCCGTGGGGATATTCCTCGGTTTTCTCCTATTAGCTCTCTTTCTCAACGGAACCAGGGATTCCAACCTCGCGAGCTTCGTGCCGCCGTGGTTCCCGTTCGTCCACGCGGCGTTTACGCTCGCGCTATGTCTGGTCGGCTCGCTGTTCGCCATACGGCGCGCAACCCGCGTCGAGCCCGCGACGGCGTTCCGCTAACGGCGCGCAACCGGGCCGCCCGATAACATGCCGAAACCGATTCTGGAGCTGGAAGGTATCAGCCGCGACTTTTCCGACGGGAAAGTCACGCAACGCGTCTTGAGCGACGTCAACGTCGCTTTTTACGCCGGCGAACTTGCTATCGTCGCCGGCCCTTCGGGCAGCGGCAAGACGACGCTGCTGTCCATCATGGGCCTTATTCTACGGCCCTCCGCCGGGCGGATATTCATTAAAGGCCGCGACGTCACCGACCTTCCCGAAGACGAGGAGGCCACCCTCCGACTTGAGAACTTCGGCTTCGTCTTCCAGACCCCTACCGAAATACCGGCGCTTACGATAATCGAAAACATATTAGTAGCCAACGCGGTACAGGGCACGAAGCTACCCCCGGGCTTGAGGGAAAAGGCGCTGGCACTGCTGGAGGATTTCGGCCTGGGCGAGTACGCGTACGTTAAACCTCGCACTTTGTCAACAGGCCAAAAGCAGCGCGTCGCCATCGTGCGCGCCCTCATCAACGACCCGGTACTCGTACTGTGCGACGAGCCCACGTCCGCACTCGACGCTGAAAGCAGCGCGGTGGTTTTGGACACGTTGAAGCAATTATCGCGGGACGACCGCCGCGGCGTCGTACTCGTCACGCACGACCCGCGCGTCTTCCCCTACGGCGACCGCCTGATAACGCTGGAACAAGGCGCCGTGACCCACGATTCGCGGGAAGCGGCCCCGGAGAGGGCGCCGGCATGAAAAAGTATTTGAAATGGCTCGTCATCGGCGCGGCGGTTATTTTTTGTCTGGTCTTCATCGTATGCAACCTCTACAAGTCGTCGCGGCCGCCGACGATTATGGAATCGCCCAAACTGGACCGCTCGCCGGCGCGCGTCTACGGCCGCGTCGAACCCGCCGGCGGCGAGGTTTACGCCAGCCCCAATGTGACCCGCGGCGTCAAGGATGTCCTGGTGGAAGAGGGAGATACCGTCTCCAAAGGCCAAGTCCTGTGTATACAGGAAAACGACGTCGAGTCGGCGCAGCTCCGCGTGGCGGAAGCGCGCGTCGCGGCCTTACGCAAATCGGTGGAGTTAAGCGCGGATACTTCTGAACGCAACGAAGGCCTCTACGCGGCCGGGCGGATATCCGAATACGAATATACCCAGGCGAAGTTGCGGTCGGAGCTCGACGGCCGCGACCTCAACGTCGCGTACGGCGAGCTGGGGTTGGCGCGGGCCCAGCTGGAGCAGCTCGAGCTCACGGCGCCCGTCGACGGCGTCGTCTACAAGTTGGACGTACGCCTGGGCGAAACCCTCGCCGCGGGCGACAATACGCGAATTATACTGGGGCCGACGGACCTGTGGGTTCGGATGTACGTCGAATCGTTCTGGGTGGGCCGCGTCAAAGATGGCGCTAAATATAAAGTCTACGATTCCGAAACCGGAGAGTACGTCGGCCTAGGAACGGTAGTCCAACGGAACCCCTACCTCGGCGGCCGCGATTTCCAATCCGACGACCTGCAGGAACGCTTCGACACCAAATTCCAGGAGGTCATCCTACGGCTCGAGCCGAAAAAGAAAAATATACCGCTTGGCCTGAACGTAATGGCCGAGCTCGCCGAGAGCCCATAACAATGCTTTCGGAAGCGACCGCATGAGGGAATTCGCCAAACCGATAGTCGTCGTAAGCAAGTGCCTCGGCTTCGACGCCGTCCGCTACGACGGCTCCGTAATACGCGACGAATTCGTCCGCGCCCTCAACCCGCACGTCACTTTCATACCGATATGCCCCGAAGTCGAAATCGGCCTCGGCATCCCGCGCCAGCCGGTCCGAATCGTCGAGGTTGACGGCGTCCGCCGCCTGGTGCAGCCGGCGACGGATTTAGACTTCACCGAAATAATGGAAAATTTCACCGCGTCGTTCCTGGAAGGCCTCGACGCGGTCGACGGTTTCATCCTAAAAAGCCGCTCCCCCACCTCCGGCCTCAAGGACGTTAAGATATACCCCGGTACCGCGAAAACCGCGCCCTCCGGAAAGGGCGCCGGCTTCTTCGGCGCCGCGGTGCTGGCGCGGTTCGGCCCCCTGGCCGTCGAGGACGAAGGCCGACTTAAAAACCTCCGCCTGCGGGGACATTTCCTGACCAAGCTATTCGCGCTCGCGTCTTTACGCGAGGTAAAGCGCTCCGGAAAGGCGAAGGACCTCGTCCGATTCCACGCCGAGAATAAATTCCTACTTATGGCGTATAACCAAACGCGGATGCGGACGCTGGGCCGCGTCGTCGCGGGCGCGGGCCGAGAACGTCTCGCCGACGCCGTCGCCCCGTACGAAGAAAATTTTTACGCCGCGCTTGCCAGGCCGCCCCGCTACACGGCGAACATAAACGTCCTGATGCACGGCCTGGGCCACTTCTCGAAGCAGCTGAGCCACGCGGAAAAGGCTTTCTTCCTGGACGAGCTCGAGAGTTACCGCGCGGGCCACGTCCCGCTCAGCGTACCGCTAAACGTGCTCCGCGGCTACGTCGTCCGCTTCGGCGACGAGTACCTCTCCCGCCAAACGTTCTTTTCGCCGTACCCCGAGGAGTTGACGACGCTCGCCGACTCCGGTAAAAGCCGCGAGTAACCTAATATTTACATAATAATATACTTTAAATAATTGCTGTATCGGTTTGTATAATAAGGCCGTACCTGCGCGCCGCGGTGGAGTTGACGGTTGTAGCCACGGCTTTTAATATGGGCCAAGCCGCGACCTAAAACGCTGTAATTTGCAACGGGCGGGAAATACGGATATAATATAGACGTAGTGGTTTCGGGAGATTATTAAGCAAGGGAGATATTTTGGGAAATAACGAGTTTCCGCAGAACGACGGCGTAGGCGAACCCGACGCCCCCCGCACGACCATCGTCGGCGGAAGGCCGCCCCGGGAAGGCGTCATCCCCCGCCACATCCCCCGCGGCCTGGAGGTCCTCATCAAGAAGGCCGCGGTAGACCCCGCGTTTAAAAATATCCTCTTCGAAAAACGGGCCGAGGCTGCGGAAGCCATCGGCCTTAAACTTACCGCCGCGGAGGAAGCGATGCTGGCTGCGGCCCCCCTCCCCCAACTCGAGGGCATAGTCGCCCATACGCGCGTCGCCCCCAAGTTCCGCCCGGCGTTCCTCGGCTACGCCGCCGGCGCTA
>CBFCYS010000070.1:0-12710 GCA_965602215.1 uncultured bacterium | reverse complement strand
GAGATAGCGACCTCGTACGGCGACGCGCCCGGCGCGCTGCTGGCGCGGGCGGCGCTCGCCCACTACGACGTGACGTATCTGGACGACCCCGCCGCGGCGGCCACGGCCTTTGACGAGCTCGCCGATTCGCTCGAGAACGACATTTACGCCCAGCTGAACCGCCGGTACGCCCGACACCTGCGCGCGCCGGCGCTGGCGCTGCTAAGCGTCGACGCCGACCCGGCGAAGACGCCGCCGGTGTCGCTCGAGCTGGCCTGCCGCATAATCGCCGAGGTCGAGCTGACGGTTTACGATGTCGACCCGGCGAAGTACCTCGAGCTGCAACGCGACCTCACGGCGGTTGAGGCGGTGGCGGAGCCCACCGCCGAGGCCGAAGGCCAGGGCGTGGCCCGCGTCGAGGAATACCGGCCGCTCCCGACGGCGCAGCTGCCGGGGGTCAGAGGCGAAGTCGCGAGCTGGACCGTCGCGACCGGCTGCGCGGAGGACGACTACCGCATCACAACAGTCGTCGCGACGCGCGACGACCTCGGGCCGGGCCTGTACGTGGTGGAGGCGCGCGCGGGAGACGAGCTCTCGCGGGCGATGTTCTTGCTGACCGGGGCCGCGGCCTTAACGGCCACCGATAATGAGGAACTTTTCCTCCAACTCGTCGACGCGCAAACCGGCGCGCCGGCGGCCCCGGGCGACATCTGGGCCTACAATATCTATTACAAACCGGACGAACGCGGTTACAACGAAGAAGTCGTGGAAGCGCTCGACGTTGACGCGGCGCCCCGCGGCGACGGCGTTTTGATAGACCTGACCAAATTCCAGAAGGGCAGCACCGCGTTCTTCGTTCTGGAGTCCGCCCTCGGGCCCGCCGTCTACCGGTGCAACACCGCGTGGGAGCCGCGCGCCCGCGACGGCGTAACGGGAACGGTCATAACGGACCGGCCGCTCTATCGCCCGGGCGACACGGTATCCTTCAAGGGCATCGTGCGCCGGGTGGATTACATAGAGAAGGTCCTGGCGCCGATGGCGGGCCGCGACGTGGAGGTCGTCCTCTCCTCTCCCGACGGCGAGGAGGTCTGGAAGGAAAAGGCCGTCACGGACGAGTTCGGTACCGTCGCCGGCGAGATCGAGCTTCCGGCGGGCGTGCGGCTGGGCCGCCAGACGATATCCGTGAAGTGGGAGGAGGGCGAGAAGAAGCTTTCCGTATCGGGCGGCTTCGACCTCGAGGAGTACGAGAAGCCGGAGTACGAGGTGGTCGCCACAACCGTCAAGGACCGGTACTTCTCCGGCGAGAAGGTGGAGCTCGACGTCGTCGGCTCGTATTACTTCGGCGCGCCCATGGCCGGCGCCGCGCTGTCGTACCAGGTATATCGCAGCGGCTACACGCCCAAAGAGTACGAGTACGATAAGCTTGTCAAGAAGGGCGAAGGCGTGCTGGACGCCGAAGGTAAATTCCGGCTGGCCTTCGATACGCCGTGGGCCAAGCGGTACGACAATTACTTCAACATATATCTCAAGGTGACGGACGTGAGCGAGGCCGTCGTCGAGGAGACGGCCTACGCCAACACGTACAAAACGGACCGCTTCGTTACCCTCTCAAGCGACAAGTACGACTACCGCCCGGGCGAGACGGTGAAGGTGGACCTGTGGACCGACGACTGGTACGACGACCCGGTCTCGGCCGAGGTCGCGGTCGTGGCGTACGAGTACCTGTGGGACAATGAGCGCGGGTACTACCGCGGGGACGCGCTCTACGAAACGCGCGTCGTCACCGACGCCGACGGCCGGGGCGTTACCGAGTTCGAGCTGGTCCAGCCGCCGGACGAGGTGGAAGTCGCGGCCCGCGTGACGGGGACGAACGGCGCCGAGTACGAGGCGTCCACCACCGTCGAGTTCGTGGCCGGGCCCGAGGAGACGACGGTCCGCAAGCCGGAGATTGGCATAACGGTCAGCGAAAATTACCCCACGCTGGGCGACGAGGTCGAGGTCTCGCTGGAGTCGCGCTTCGACGACGCGGAGTGTTTGATAACGTACTACTCGGGCCGGGTCGTGGGGGTTAAGCACGTCAAGTTGTCCCCGGCGGAGCTGGGCTCGAGCGCGACGTTCACGCTGGCGGTGGACGACGCGATGGTCCCCTCAGTTACGCTCTACGCCGCCGTGATACGCGACGGCGCCTCCTGGACCGCGAGCGATTCGCTGTACGTGACCAACACCAACGTCCGGATGGATGTGGAAGTGGCGACCGGCCGCGACGTGTACCGGCCGCGCGAGGAAGCGACGGTAACGGTCACGTGCGCCGACCCCGCCGGCCTGCCGCTGGCCGCGGACGTATCGCTGGCCGCGGTGGACGCGTCGCTGTTGGCGCTGCGGCCCGACCGCACGTACGCCGTGCCTTCCACGTTCGAGGGCTCGCTGAACCGCTACGGCTATCTGCAACAGGACAATTCGCTCGCCTACCGCGGCTTCGTAGGCCGCGCCGTGTTCTGGTTTCCCTATTACCCGTATTACTATAACGCGTACGGGACGAACTTCGTTCCGGAAGACGCCGAACGTTGGGGCCCGGCGGCCGGGATGCTCGGGCGCCTTTACCTCCCCTCTTTCGTGGACCCGAACCTGGACGCGTATTTCAGCGTCGCCGACGTCGACCTGCTAGGGCGCGAAGCGGCGTACTATTGGGCGGAGGGCGAGCGCGGCTACGGCTATATGGATACCACCACCATGTCGGAAATATCGTACCGCGGCGGCCGCGGTAGCGGCGGCGGCGACATGCTCATTAACGGCTTCGGCGCGGGGGGGCCCGTGGCGGAAGAGGCGACGATGTCGTTGGCCTCGCCCAAAGCGGCGCCCGACGCCGGCAAGATGAAGCGGACGGAGGCCGTCGAAAAGGAGGCTACGGGCGAGTACGCCGCCGCGGAGGTCCGCAAGGAGTTCGCCGATACCGCGGTGTGGCTGCCGCACGTTCGCACCACCGACGCGGGCGACGCGGAAGCTTCGTTCAAGCTCCCCGATAATCTGACCGAGTGGCGCTTGATGGCGCTCGCGCTCGACCGCGGCCAGCGCTTCGGCTGGGGCTCGAGCTCGTTCGAGGTTAACAAGTTCGTCATCGCCCGGCTGAAGGCGCCGCGCTACTTTGTCGCCGGCGACGTCGCGCGCCTGACGGCCATAGGTCACAACTACCTTAAAGAGACTAAGGAGCTGAAGCTCGCCGTCGAGGAAGAAGGGCTCGTAGGCGTACGGGGCGAAGCGTCGACGACGGAAGACGTTCCGCCCGACGGCAAGGCGGTCCTCTACCGATGGGTGGAGGCGCCGACGGCGGGGGAGGCTCACCTAACGACGTCGGCGTTGACCGACGTGGAGTCCGACGCCGCGGCCCTCACGCTGCCGATATATCCCCACGGCACGCAGATCCGCCAGGCGTTCGGCGGCCGCCTGCGTAAAGAGGTATTGCACGAGCTTACGGTGGCCGAGGGTATGGTGCCCGACACCTTCGCCGGCGAGCTGTACGTCACGCCGTCGCTGGCGGCGACGCTGAGCCACGGCCTCGACTTCTTCGAAAAATACCCGTACGACTGCGTCGAGCAGACGCTCAACCGCTTCCGGATGAACGCGCTGTTGGCGGCGGCCGCGGCGGACCTGGGCCTCGAGCAGTCCAAACTGGCCGACGGCCTGACGGAAGCCGTCGACGAAGGGTTGGCGCGGCTGTCCGAGCAGCAAACCTCGGAGGGCGGCTGGCCGTGGTGGAAGGGCGGCCGCGAGTCGCCGTATATGACGGCCTACGCCGTCGACGGCCTCGGCACGCTGCGCGGCAACCCGTTCCTCTCCGAGAATTCGGCCGCCAAGGTGGACAAGATGTACGCCGCGGGGGAGAAGTACCTGGCCGGTTACGTCGAGGATTGGCGGAACAACCGCGACCGCTATCCGGCGGCGCTCTCGCTCTACATCTGCGACGTCGCGCTGCGGACGGGCATATTGAAGGCGGACGACGACGTTGCGGCCGATATGGCCGACTACTACTTCGAGTACCGCTCGCCGCACAGCCACATGAGCCTCGCGCTGTTGGCCTCGGTCCTGCATCAACTGGACGACGAGCAGCGCCTTGCGGTGATTCTCAGGAATTTGGACAACGGCGCCAAATTGGGGCGCGACAACACGCTCCACTGGGGCGAGGACCCGGATAACTGCTGGCGGTGGTGGGACGACAGCGTCGAGACGACGGCTAAAGTCCTCGACGTCAAGCTGGCGTACCAGGCCGACAGCCCGCAGCTGCCGTACATCGTGGACTGGCTCGTCGACGAGCGGCGCGGCGCTTCCTGGAAATCTACCAAGGATTCCGCCGCGGCGACCACCGCGCTCATACGCTACATCCTGGCGCGGCCCGAGTTGGCGGCGCCCATCGTCGTGGCGTACCGCGCCGGTAAGGCCGAGGGCGGTATGGAGCTCGAGCCCACCGCCTACGAGGCGCCGGGCGAGGCCGTAACGTTTACGCCGGACGAGTTCACCGCCGGCGGAAACGAGATGAGCCTGACGCGTACGTCGGGCGAGGGGCCGGCGTTCTACACCATGGCGGTGGAGTACTACGCCGAGGGGAAGGACCTCCCCGCGGTCCAGGGCTCCGTAACGCTCGAGCGCGAGTTCTACATTATTAAAAAAGAGTTCAAAGGCGGCAAGCTCAAGGAGAAGCGGCTGCCGCTCAACAGGGCGCTCAAGTTGGGCGAGGAGCTCGAGGTGGAACTCACTATAAACTCGCCGTACGACTTCGACTACGTCGTGTTGGAGGACCCCAAGGCCGCGGGCCTCATCTTCCTCGAGACGCGCTCCGGCTACAGCTGGCCGCTGAACGCGTACGTCGAGCTTTGGAACAAGCAGCGCAACGTCTTCTTCGAGCGGCTGGGCGCCGGCGAGACGGTGGTAACCTATCGCCTCCGCGCCGAGGTGCCGGGCGAGTACGCGGCGCTGCCGGCCCGCATCTACGGCATGTACAGCCCCGACATCGGCTCCAACACGGCATCGAGCCGGCTCGAGGTCGGGGATAAGTAACCTTCGGGTTTAAATGAAGAAGGCCGCCCGTTTGGGCGGCCTTTCTTTTCGCTCGTCGCGTACCTTAGAACCTGGACCGCCGCCGCCGTATTAATACGATGGCGTAGGAGGAGAAGAACAGGCCGGCGAGAACCACGGCTTCCCCCTTGGTGGTGGACCCGCACCCGCAATCCTGCGTCTTGCACAGGGTCCACGAATCGGCGGCCGCTGGCGAGGAGTAGTACTGCGGCTTTTCCGAGCGCCGGTCGCTGGCCTTCGCGAAGTCGAAGGCTTCCTTCATGGTCACCTTGCCGTCGCTGTCGGCGTCGGCGGATGTCGGGTCGGGCGTCGCGGGATGGGTCCCGGGCAAGGACGCCGGCGGGAAGGCCCCGAACATGGCGGCCGTCCACCAGTAGACGAACTCGTCGTAGCCGTCCGAGCCGTAGCCGGGCGGCGTCTCCGCCCCGTAGGAGGATTTGTTGTATTCGCACGCGGTGGCGACGGACAGGTTCTTCCCGGATAAAGCCTTGAGGTCGTCGATCATGCCGCCGCTGAAGCATTGCTCGAAGACGAACTTCATCTGGCCCGCCTGGATTTTATTGATTAAGGCCGCGAACTCGTCGTCTTTGATGCTCTCGCCGTAATAAAGGCAGATGTAGCAATCCTTGCCGCTTTCGTAGCCGCCGTGGTTGGTTACGTATACGAACAGCACGTCGTCCGGGCCCAGGTTGTTCGACAACATGGTTAGTACGCCCACGACGTTCGCCTTGGTGGCCGTGTAGTCCACGTCGTTGGTGCCGTCGCCGTCCAGGTCCGCGTCGCCGTCGGCGTAGATGACGTAAATGTTATCGCTGGTATTGCCCAGGTATTTATTGAGAAGCGTGTGGTAGATGAATTTGAGGTCGTTGCGGTAGCGGGGATTGTTGGACCACTGGTTGATGCCGCCGCTTATCAGAACGTGGTATTTATTGTACTTGGATTTCCCGCCGAAGGGGTACTTGTCGATGACCGGTATTTTGAACTCCTCCCGCCAATCGTATTCCTTAATGCGGGCGATTTCGTTCGCGGCGCCTTCCGTGACGCCGTTGAACGCCGGCAGCATCTTGAGAGGGAACTGGCAGTCCATTTCGGAAGGTTCGCCGTTCATCGCGTCGACGTAGATTATTTTGGCGGGGTGACCCCAGTTCGCCGCGGGGACTTCGTCGACGAAGTATACCCAGGAGTCCGTCTCGGGGGCGGCGAACTTGTTGCCCATCACGTCTTCGACCATCGCTCCGGCCCGGACCGGCCCGGGGCTGTTGTAAATTTCCCGCTCGCCGACTTCTCCCCGGAAGAGCTCGGTTACGACCCTATTGTACGCGTCGTCATTGCTGAGTTTGAATTCCTCGGCGTTAAAGAACATGTCCCCCGGCGCGACTTCCTCCTGGGCGATTGCCGCCGCGGCGAATATTATCGCCAGCGCCGCTGCGAACGGTAGCGTTTTTCTATACATGTAAGGACCTCCGTCGGTAATTAATCTCCGCAAAATTATCCTAACCCCACTATCCTTTCTTACTACCCCGTTCTCGCGCTGAAAGCATCACCTCCTCCGACCGCGTCGAAAGGGTTTTATTCGCACAACAAGGCCAGCGCCTCTTTAGTTACGTCCCGGAATTCGTCGACGTTCGCGGGCGGGAACTGACATTCGTGTTCGGTTATCTCATAAGAATCCGTCGTTATGAATACCAGCCGGCACGGATGCCCCCAGTTAGCCGGCGGGACTTCGTCCACAAAGAACAGCCAGCTTTCGGCGTCGGGACCTTCCAACGGTTCCCCGTGTAGTTCTTGTGCGGCGTAGCTCGGCCCGACGATTTCGGGGAGGACGTATATGCGATATTCCCGCAATGCCGCCGGCTCGTACAATTGTTTGACGGCGGCGCAACACTTCTCCCAGCCGTCGCCGGGGAATAGAGACGATAAATTGGACGGCGGGGGCGCGTGCGACGAAGCGGTCATAATAAAAGTAAGCGCTATGGTTGCGGTGAAAACCGGCCTTACCCTCATAATGGCTCCTTGGGCAGCGGAACGCCGGCGACCGTAAAATAAAATCCCGGGCAGGCCTGAGGCCCGACCCAGGTAGATGCTTACCGACGCGTCGGCGTAGTCTTCATTTAACCCCTCGTTACCGTCGGCCGCGGCACCCTCTACCGTGCGCGGAGCCGGCCTGCTTAATAACAGCGTGTTATATTGAAATAAGTTCTCGCATATGTCAAGGGTAAAATTAATCACTTGACGAATGCGACCGGTCTTGTAGCCTAAAACCCGCGAGCGCTTTACTTATTCAAAATAGGCTCGGCCGGGGTAGCAACCGCGGACCGTTTTTTAAATAAAATTAGTTTCGGCGTTGTTTAGCCGAAATTAAGCCCGAATAAAAAAGCCGCCCGAGCGGGCGGCCTTCATATCGGTCCCGTCTGCCTGCTATTTATCGAAATATTTCCGTCGCGCGATGATGACGCCGTAGGCGCCGAAGAATATGCCGAAGAAGAGGACGATCTCGGACAGCGAGAGCTGCGCGCAATTGCCGCAATCGTCTTCCACCTCCGGGATGCCGGGCTCGAGCGCGCCTTTGCAGTTGATAAGGCCGTAGCCGTACTCCGTGTCGTACCCCGGAAGGCCCTTGTCCGTGGCGGAGCCGCGCAATTTCTGCCGCACGTCGTCGTTGTTGTTGTAGCCGCTGGCGATGATGAGCGCGGCCAGGCCGGCGACGTGGGGAGAGGCCATGGACGTCCCCTGGAGGAACATGTTGGTGAAGTTCGTTACGTTGGCCAGCGCGTTCGGGTTGCCGGGTATAATGCCCGGCTCGTACATCTGTTCGTACGTCATCTGCAGTACGCCGTCAACGAAACCGTCGCCGTTTAGGTCGGCCGCCGTATCGCCCCCCGGCGCGACCAGTTCCTGGCCCACGCCGTAGTTCGAGTACCAGGTTAGATCGCCGCTCCAGTCGACCGCCCCCACCGCGATGACGCTGTCGTACCCCGCGGGGTAGAGTACGGGACTGGAACCGTCGTTGCCGGAGGCCGCAACCAGAACCAACCCCGCCGCCTCGGCGTCGTCGCACGCGTTCTTGATAACGTCCGTCCACGCCGAGCCGCCGAAGCTCATGTTGATTACGTGGGCGCCTTTCTCCCGGGCGAAGTCGATGCCGTCCGCGATGTCGGCGGACGTCCCGCCTCCCGAGTTGTCCAGGGCTTGAATAGGCATAATGCTGCACAGGTGGCCCAGGCCGGCGACGTTGGCGCTGTTGTTCGTCGTCTGCGCGACCGTCCCGGAGACGTGGGTGCCGTGGCCGTTCTGGTCGTTGGGGTGGTCGTCGTCGTGCACGAAGTCGTAGCCGCCGACGAAGTTGGTCCCCGCCAGGTCGGGAGCCTGGATGTAGCGCGAGCCGTCGACCTCACCCCGCTCGTACGAGGGGATGTCGTAGTTCTCGTACGCCACGCCGGTATCGATGACGGCCACGACGACGCTCGGGTCGCCGCGCTCGAGGTCCCAGCCTTCCTCGGCGTAGATGAAGTCCGGCTTTTTATAATGCCATTGGTATTGGTAATGCGGGTCGTTGGGCGCCCAGAGCGCGTGGAGGATGTAGTTCTTCTCGGCCACGCGGACCGAACGCAGCGCGCGGTACTTCTTGGCGTACGTTTCCTCCCGGCCCTCGGGGACGGCCAGGACCACGCGCGACGGCGTGACGGCGCTGCGCGCGACCACGTCGCCGCCGACGTGGTCGACCACGCCGTCAACTTGGGCCGGGGTCGCGGCTCCGGCGAACCAGACCACTATTTCGCCCGGGACGTGTTCCGCGCTTTCACCGGCGCCCGGTAAGTCGTGGGACGCTTTTATCGTCGCGGCGTGCGCGGGCGGAAGGAACACGAACGCGCCGATTACCAGCGCGGCCGCGACGCCGGCCGCCAGCCGGGCCGACCGCGTGGGCCAATATGTGCGTAACTTACGGTGTGGCATAGGGACCTCTTTTCGAACGTGCGTTATCGCCGGCGGACGAACGACTTGCGGAAAGCGGCGGTTCCCCGGCCGCTGCGTCGCCGCCGCCTCGTTTCGTTATTGGCTATCTATTTTATATTTTCCGGCGTCGCTCGAGCCCGCGCCGCCGCCCTCCGGCTGGGTCTGGAAGGTGTAATTCTTGTCGACGGCCCGGACCTCTTTCAGTTTCCGGTAGGCTTCGACGTAGCGGTCCTCGTCGCCCTCGGGGACGGCCACGACCACCCGCGACGGCGTGACGCTGCTGCGCTCGAGTATCTCGCCGCCCGTCTTCGCCACGAATTCGTCGACTTCGGCCTCGTCGAGGTATTCCTCGAACCAGACCACTATCTGGCCCGCGACGAAGTCCTCCGTTTTAGCGACGCCGGCGGTGTCGTGCGACGTCTTGACGGGGCCGCACGAGGTGCCGCCCACCGACGCCACGGCGGCCGCCAAAACGGCGACGGATAGCGCCGTCGTTAAACGGCCTAGCGGCGCCGCAGTAATTCCCTGTCTCGCGTCGGGGCCCATTTTCGCTTCCTTTTCAGTGGTTGCCATTGTATTCCTCCTAATATTGTATAATCCCGCACGTTTTGTGTCAAGTTAGACGTTTGCGGGACCCGTAACGTTTATCCTTTAAAATACGCGCCGCGGTCGGTTATAATGGCGCGTACGGTAGCGTGTGAAACGGAGGTAGCTATATGAATTGCCGCGTTTGGTTGGCGTTTACGGTCGCGTTCCTTGTCGCCGCGGCCTTGGCCTTCGCCGACGTCGACATCTACGTAAACGGCTCGTACGAGGGCCGCATCGAGGACGACGGCGACGTCTATATCGACGGCTCCTACGAAGGCCGGCTCGAGGAAGACGGCGACGTTTACGTGAACGGTTCGTACGCCGGCCGCCTTGAGGACGACGGCGACATCTACGTCGACGGCTCGTACTACGGCCGCATCGAGGACGACGGCGACATTTATATCGACGGTTCCTACAAGGGCCGGCTCGAGGACGACGGCGACATCTACGTCGACGGCTCGTATTTCGGCCGGGCGAGCGGGATGGTCTTCTGCTGCCCGTCGCCGGTGGCCGCGTACCTGATATTCTTCGGCGGCTATCTGTGACGGCGGGATGGGGCGGCGAAACCGACCCTAATGAGCTTATCGAAAACACAAAGCCTCGGCCCCGTTTTAACGACGAGCGGGTACGGAGGATAGGAGGATTGACGATATGGCAAAGATAATCGCTTTTTTACTTTTAGCGGCGCTGACGTTTTCGCCCGCGTGGGCGGCGGCGGCGAGTGAAACCTTCGAGTGGTCCGGCGGCGCGTCGGCGCGAGAGCTCGTTCTGGCCAACGCGAGCGGCGACGTAGAAGTAGCGGTCGCCGGCGACGAGATATCCGTGACGGCGACGAAGACGGCCGCCGAGGCGAGCGACCTCGACGACGTCACCGTGGAAGTCGAGGAGAAGGGCGACGCCGTTCACGTAAAGGTCGAGTACCCGGAAGACGCGCACCGGAACGTTGACGTGCGGGTGGATTTCGACGTGACCGTGCCGCCCGGGCTGGGCCGCCTAAACGTCAAAGTCGCCAGCGGGAACGTTACCGCGACGGGTGTCCCGGAGGTTGTGGCGTCCGTGGCGAGCGGGAACGTTGAAGTCGCCGACGCCTATAAGAGCGTAAGCGTATCCGTGGCCGACGGCGCCGTGAGCGTGGAAAACTCGGGCCGGCCCACCGAAAAGGTCAAACTTAATACCGTGGGCGGAGAATTGAAGCTCGCGGCCGGTTTGCCGGCGGCCGGCGCGGCGTACGACCTCTCCACCGTGTCGGGCGACGTGTCCTTGACGTTGTTGGGCGGTACCGACAACTACGGAATCTCGGTGAGTACTGTTTCCGGCGACGTTACGTCGACGCTTCCGATTGAAAAGCACGGCCGTTTCGTAGGGAAGAGTTACAAGGGGAAGGCGGGAGAAGGTACTAACGCGGTCCACATAAGCGCGGTGAGCGGCTCGGTCGACATCTCAACCGCCGAGTAACCGCTCGCGGCATGGCCTCGCTCGACTAATAACCTCCCCCGGCGGGGGAGGTTTATTCGTGGATAACTCGCGTCCCGGCGTCGGTCCTTTACGACGCCGTTTACGAGAAACGTTTTAAGGCGAACGGACGGCGAACTCCAGGCCGTGGTCTTCGCTCAACAGCGCGGTGCCGGCCGGGTTCAACGCGACTTCGCCGGTACTCCACTTTTGCAAAGGCTCCACCCACCCGTCGACGAATTCCACCGTAATGTGCTGCACGCCGCGGCGCACGTCGACCGGCAGCGCGATGCCGTACTTCACCTTGCGGTCGCCGAACGGCGGGTCGTTGCGGAGGCATTTCATGACCCAGACGAACTCCTCGCGGTCGAATTCGTTTTCGTATTGCGCCTCCGGGACGGTCGCGGCCGCCTCGTCGAATATGCCGGCGAGTACGGCGCCGTCGCGGCTCAGCGCGGCGAAGTAGTTGGTGTGGTCGGGTTGCCCCGTCGGGCCGAAGTGGACGACGCGCATGTTCTCGGACCGGGCGCCCAACTTGCGCGCTATAGCGATGACGCCCTCCGTGGGGCATTTGACGCCGGCGAGGGCGTCGAAGTTCTCCAGTGCTTCGCGGTAACCCTCCGGCGCGCGCTCGCAGCTCGACGCCGCGATAACGACGACGAGGAACACGAGGGAAGTAACGGTAACTCGGCGCATAAAATCACCTGGTCGGTTTCGATTTCGGACCGCTAAAGGTCGCCGCGGATTCCGGCAAAATTTTAAAAGGCCCGGCCGGAGCCGGGCCGTTAGGCGGCACCGGGAGTCGAACCCGGGAATAAGGGTTTTGCAGACCCTCGCCTTAGCCTCTTGGCTATGCCGCCGGAAAAGCCGCCGGATAAGCGGCTGGCGAGTTACAAGGCCGCCACTCCCCCGTCGGCAATGACAGTAAAACATAACCGAGGGGCGTTGTCAAGCGGCGGCGGGGGGCATGGCGAAAGGGACGATAAAAGTAGGGGCCGACCTTCAGGTCGGCCCGTGTCGTAATGCCTTATCGGCCGGAGGTAGTTTCCTGGATAAAGAAAGTGTTTGACGCAGCGGAAGATTAAAATATATAATCAACTTGAGCCAACGAGGAGAGGATTATGGGCCAAACGGATAATAATCCAACCGGCGCGCCGCTTGCGGCCGCGGCGGTTTTATATTTTCGAGGCAAGCTCACCGCGACCAAGCGCAACTATAAACCGGCCCTCGAAGACGACGTCGTAGTAGGAGAGCAGTAAAGGTGATGAAGAAGGCTATAGCCGCGGCCGTTTGGCTTAGTTTTACTGTCGTACCGTTCGGGTATGCGTGGGATATCGTAGCGTCATACCCGACGCCGGTATCTAATCCCCGTGGGTACCAGACAGGCGGAATTTTGTTCGGTTACGTCGTAAGGGCCGGCCCAACGCCGTACGTATACGGATTTCAACTGGGCACGGGCTCTATCGTGTCGTCGTTCCCGGTTCCTAACGCTTACGTGCATATTACGGCGCTAACGGCCAGCGGCGGGTATATACAATATATCGACGACGCCCTCGACACCGTATTCGTCGTCGATAAATAAAAGGTTATGGACTTAAGGAAAGCAATTACCGCCCTCGCGGCCGTAGCAACCGCCGCGGCGTTCGCCGCGTGGGAGGAGGTCCCGCTTC
>CBFCYS010000069.1:0-12957 GCA_965602215.1 uncultured bacterium | reverse complement strand
TTCGCCGGGCACGACGACGACGCGGGCGTCTTCGTGGTAGCGCGCGCCCGGGCACGTCTCGCGAATGGCCTCGTACGCCTCCGCCGTCGCCCTCGTCGCCAGGACGGCGGCGCCCGTTTCGGCGATGCGCGCGGCGATGGCCGCGGCCTGCGCCGGCGTCTTCCCCTGGCAGAATATTACCTCCGGGAAGCCGGCGCGAAGCGCCCGGTGGGTATCGACGCGCGCGAAACCCAGGTCGGCGTAGGGCAAGTGTTTCAACCGCTCGACGGCGTCGTCGACGCTCAGCTCGCGGGCCGCGACGGCGCGCAGCAGCTCCTCCAGCTTCTTACGTTCCATACTCGGGCAATCCTCGGAACTCGTTTAAAATGCCGACGACGTCGTCGCAGCACGCGATAGCGGCCGCGCGGGAACACAGCACTTTCGCTCCCGGCGCGTTTTTTAAGTAAGCGAGCAGGTGTTTGCGGAATTGCCGCGCCGCGCGCTCCTCGCCGTCCAGCGACGCCGCTTTGTCGAAATGAAACAATATCGCCTCCGCCAGCGCCGTTCGGGAAGGCGGCTCCGGGGCCTCGCCGTGGGCCAGGTATTCCTCCACCTGATTTATCAAATAAGGTTTCCGCACCGCGGCGCGGCCTACCATTATGCCGTCGGCGCCCGTATCCTCGAGCAGCTTCGCGGCGTCTTGCGGCGTTTCGACGGCGCCGTTGGCCCACACCGGCACGGCCGCCGCGGCGGCTATCTCTCTCATGGCGCCGCAATCCACCGGCCCGCGTTGGCCTTGCTCGAGGGTCCGGCCGTGCACCGTCAAGGCCGCTACCCCTTCTTCGCACAGGAGCTTCGCCGCGGCCAGGGTACTTTTACCCGCGTCGCCTCCCAACCTCATCTTGGCCGTTACGGGAACGGGTGACGCGGCGACGACGGCTCGAGCCACCTTCCGGAGCTTCACGGCGTCGCCGAGCAACGCCGCGCCGGCCTGCTGCTTCCGTATCTTGCGAGCGGGGCAACCCAGGTTGACGTCGACGAGGGGGAAGCCGGCGCCGGCGGCTATCTTCGCCGCCTCGGCCATGGCGGCGGGGCGCGAGCCGAATATCTGCGCCGCGACCACCGACGCGTCGTCGTCGCCGGTGACCAACAGACGCGTCGTCTTCTCGTTGCGACGGATAAGGCCCTCGGCCGAGATGAGCGGCGTCACCGCGAACGCGCAACCGAACCGCGCGACCGCGGCCCGGAACGGGTACTCGGTGTAGCCGGCCAGCGGCGCCAACGCCACCCGCCCGGGCACGTCGACGTTGCCCACCCTTATCGTCGCCGGTCCCAAAGGTTCCGCCACCGCTAACCATCCGGGGGCGCGAGCTTATTCACCAACTCCACGGCCTGGCGCGCCAGCGCCACCGCGACTTCGGCCTGCTCGGGCGTTACGGCGTACGCCGGTACCTCCTCGGCGAAACTGTCCGGGAAGCGCGGCGCCGTGTAGAAGTCGTCCAGTTTGCCGGCGTCGTGGACCGCCTCGAACGCCGCGTCGCGCGCGCCGCATTTATGGACCAACGCGCGAATGGAGTGGCCTATTACCGACGTCTCGTCGTGGTAGTAAAGGTACGCCTTGAGGACCCGCTCCGCGGCCTGGTGCGCCAGAAACGTCGCCCACTCGTAGACGTCGTTTTGCCGCAGGACCTCGGCGGCGCTGAGGTCGCGCTGCCCCTGCTGCAGCCAGCGGCGGAATATGCGCAATTTCTCGCGGTCCATATCTCCCGCGCTCGGCGTCACGCCCGCCTCACCCGCCAATCGCGCAATTTCACGTAGAGGCCGGGCAGTCGCCGCCGCACGAAGAGCTTCGTCCCGTCGTAAAGCGAGCGGCCTAACCTGGCTATGCCCGCTAAAACTTTGTGCGGCAGGACGCGGGATTTATAAAACGCGTCGCTCACGCGCGCCAGCGCCCGGCCTACCAGGCCGAGCCGGCCCAGAATTTGATAATAACGTATCGCCGGCACGAAGTACGCCTGGCAGAAGCGGACCTGCGCTACCGGGAACGCCGGCTGCTCCAGGTACGACTCGCTCTCGTAGTCGAACACCGGCGCCAGCAGCTCCTCCCGCTCGCACAGCTCGTGGAGCGCCGTGTGGGGGTACGGATAGAAGACGGACAGGACGATGCGGTTGGGCCGGACGCGCGCGTTCAACTTCACGGTGTCCAAAAAGAGCGCTTTGTCCTCGTGCGGCAGGCCGACCATGTTGTAGGTGAGCGTCGCCAGGCCGACGTCCCGGCAGAGATTGTGCGCCTCCTCGACCTGCTCGTTGCCCATCTGGCGGTTGAGGACGCCGCGTCGCAGCACCTCGCTGCCGGACTCCAGGCCGAAGTGGACGAGGTAGCAGCCGGCCTCCTTCAACGCCTCGAGTACGTCCCTGGCGACGAGGTTGTAGCGGTAGCGGCAGGTGAACGGGAGGCCCACGCGCTCCTTGTACAGTCCTATAAACTCGAAGAACCACTCGCGCTCGAGCGGGAGGATGTTGTCGGTTATGTTCAAATATTTGACGTTGGGGAACGTCGCGCGGAGGTTCTCTATATATTCGATAGAGCGCGCCGGCGAGCGGAAGCGCGCGTAGTGCTTGCGGTCGGGGTACGCCTGCTTGAGCTGGTGGTTGCAGCAGTACGTACACATATAAGGGCAGCCGCGCGACAGCATCACCGGGCCGGTGTCGATGGCGACGTCGTAGAGGATATCCTTGTCGTAGATGTCGTACGCCGGCAGCGGCAGCGCGTCGAGGTCCGCGATGAGGGGGCGCGTCGGGTTGCGGCGGACGTCGCCGTTCTCGCGGAACCAGAGGTTGTCGACGGCGCGCCAGTCGCGGCCCGCCTCGAGCGCGTCGCACAGCTCGAGCAGCGGGTACTCGCCCTCGCCGACGACGGCGACGTCTATTTCCGGCGACGCGACCACCTCCTCCGGCGCCAGCGTGGCGTGGACGCCTCCGGCCACCACCGGCGCGTCGGCGGCCTCCCGGGCGATGCCCGCCAGCCGCCTTATCTCGGGCCAGATGGTGGTGCGGCTCGAGAAACCCACCAAGTCCGGCGCGGCCTCGCGTACCCTGGCCTCGAACTCGTCGCGGCCCGGCCGGACGATAAGGTGGACGAGGTTGACGTCGTGGCCCGCGTCCTCGAGCATCGCGGCCACGGCCGAGACCCCTTCGGCGTAGAAGCCGTAGTCGGCGGGCGCGGCGAGCGTCTTGGACGGCGCGTAGTCGGGGTATACGAGCGCGACCTTCACGCCGTAAAATTAACATAGACAGGGGGTTTTGGCAAAAAGAAAAGCCGCCCGGGGGGCGGCCTATTGACCGAAACATGTAGGGGCCGGTCTTTAGACCGGCCCACCGCCCAACGAGCCGGCTCGAGCTGAAGGCCGGCCTCTACAACGAATTGCCAAGGGCCTTAAGCCCCTTGTCGGGGCGGCTGGCCAGTCGCCCCAACCCAACCGGAACAACGCCTTTACGCGGCCGGGTAGGGGCGTAACGCGTTACGCCCCTACAACGCGCCCCTACCTAAACAACGCCTTCACGCGGCCCAGCGAGGCGGGGGCGACGGCGCACCAGTCCGAACCCCAAACGTACACCGTATCGTCGGCCGCGTCGGCGATAAAAAATACCTCGACCGAGCGCGTATCGATCGTCGCGAAGCCGCTTACGCCGGTCGGGTTCTTGAAACCGGTTAGGACCCAGGTTCGGGAGTGTGCATGCCATATTTTGCCCTCGTCGGCGTCGGCGATCAAATGGCAGCCGTAACCTCCTACGGAGGTAGGCTTCCTCCCGGGGCCGGCGTAGGCCCTGACGAGGGACCCCATCGTAGCGTCGATGACGGCGATTAGATTATGGTCGGGGATGGCGATATGCAATTCATCCCCGTACGTTATTTCCATGTCCGCCGGGTGCGGTATGGGGCAAAGGAACGACGCTAACAGCGACCCCGTACGAGTGACGTGATATATCCACGACGTATCGTAATTCGAAACGAACATCTGCCCCGGCTCGAGGCCCACGCTGACGCCCCACGCCCCGGCGCCGCCGGGCGCCGGGAAACTCGAGCGGACGGACCCGGTGAAGAAATCTACCTGATATACGTAGCTGCCGTCCGGGCCGTCGTCGACGATGGAATTACCCGCGTCGAACGAGATGCCCCGCGGCTCGGATCCCGGCGTGGGGAAAGAACTAAGGAACTTCCAGGCTGCCGCGTCGCCCACGAAAAACGCGGCCCCGGCGAGCGCCAGTAGGCCGCAGTATAAAGCGAATTTTTTCATAACCCCATCTCCTTTCTTATAACATTATAATACCCCCGAGGCGATTTTGCTATATCAAAATAACCCCTATCACCAACAACGCTATAAACGGCGCCACCCCCGCCCCTACCGTCCCCGGGTGGAAGTCCGGGCCGAAGCCGGAGGCGAACAGGCCCTGGCCCTCTACGCCTAACGAGATGAAGTTCCCCGCCACCATGCCGCCCACGCACGCGACGATTATTAGTATGAGGCCGAGGGCGAAGGTGCGGGGGCGCCGCGGCTTAACGTCGAGCACGTCGGGGTAGAGGAGGCCGAGCGCCCGCACGCGCTTGTCGAGCGCCTTCAGCAGCAGCGGCCCGAGTATCGCCGGATAAATGATGTCGTTGGCGACGATGACGTTGCCCAGCGCCGCGAAGGGCGCGATGCCGAGGAGGTCGCCGCCCCAGCCGATGAAGAGGCCGCAAGCGGCCGCGGCCAGGACCACCGTCGCCTCTATTAATATCAACCCCCGCCACGACGCGAGGTACTCCTTCTCGGAGGCGCGGATGAGGCGGTACGGGATGTACGCCAATAGGAAGTTGCCGCCCAGGCCGAAAAGGCTGCCCCACCCCAGCGTGCCGAAGAAGTCGCCCAGCAGGTTGCCCAGCGCCGCGCCCACCGCCCCCGCCGGGCCGAAGAGGAGCCCCGCGACGAGCGGAATGGCCGCCGCGGGCCGCATCTCCGTCAGGCCCGGGATGAGGACCAGCGGCTTGAACGGGATGAGCAGCGCGGCGTAGAGGGCCGCGGTGGCCGCGGCCAGCACGACCATCCGCGTGTTCCCCCACATCTTAAAAAGCTCGCGCAAGGCGCTACCTCGTCAGCTCGTAGATGCGAATCAGGACGGGGGTATCCCTCAGGTCGTTGAGCGGCTCGACCTCGACGAAATATTTCCCGGCGAAGGGAACGTCGTCGAAGATAACGGCCTTGCCGTCGTCGCCCAGCTCCGCCAGCGCGTAGCGGACGTCCGCCGGCGGCGTCACGACCCGGGCGTACGCGTCGTACGGGTTAACGACGTTGGCCTCCAGGCAATCTCCCCCGCACGATATGACGTACGTCGTCCCCTTCGCGGGCTTTATGTCGTACCTGCCCTTCTCCCCCGCCTTTACCGTGATCTGCGCGGACTCGAGGAGGGTGAGCTTGGGCGGCGGCCCGGTGGATTCGGGCCTCCCGCCCGCCACCGCGCGCTCGAGCGCGGCCGTCGTCTCCGCGCCCACGACGCCCGTTACCGGCAGGCCCCAGTCGCGCTGGAACGCCTTGACCGCGGCCTCCGTCGCCGGCCCGAACGCGCTCTCCAGCTTGCCGGCCTTGAGGAGGTAGTCGTCGTAGCCCAGCTTCGAGAGGTCCGTCTGCAGCAGCGTTACGTAGTCGGCCGCGAAGTCGCTGTCGCGCGTGCCGAACTCGAGCACGTGGCCGCCGTAGCGGCCGCCCTGGGCAATCCCAACTACCGGCAAAAGTAACGCGACGAGAAGTATCGCCGTTAAATATCTGCCTACCATAGCCGCGGCGCTCCTTTCCTGCGGGCGAGTATATTCGGCTTAATTAAAACGTAACTTTAAAGTATAAAATATTTTGGGTTGAAAGGCTACCTAATCGGTGTTAGCTTTCGGCGAAAGCGCCTCGCGCGCGGAGAAAGAGCTATGTTGCGTACGGCTTTCATGGGTAACTGCAACGCGTTCAACCTGCTGCTGGTCGACTGGCTGGCGCAGCGGACGGACCTCCGCATAATTATATGGGGGTCGGCGGACTACTGGTCCCACACCTGGCGGGGGCGGATCCGGTTCTTCCGGCGGCGCCTGAAGAAGTATTCAATATTCAAGGTCGTCGACGAGGTCCTCTTCTACTCTTATTACCGCCTGTTTCTGAAAAAGCGCGAGGCCTTCTTCAGCGACCGGATGATCGAGACTTACCGCCGCGAACACGGCGTAACGCCAAGCGGCAAACCGGTGAAGGTGTTCAACGTCGCCGACGTCAACGCGCCCGAGATCCGCGAGGCGCTGCCGGCGGAAGAGGTCGACGCCATGTTCGCGGACTGCCTTAACTCCTACGTTAAGCCCGCGACGTTCGAGGCGCCGCGTCTCGGCACCTTCCTCTGGCACGAGGGCTTCACGCCCGAGTATCGCGGCTTCCACAGCCCCCTCTACACCATAATGAATATGGAGTTGGATAAGCTGGGCAGCACGCTCCTGAAGATGGACCGCGGTTTCGACACCGGCCCGATAATCCTCCAGGTGCCCGTACGCGACGTCGACCCGCTCACGGAGCCGCACCCGTACATCGCCCACAAGGCCATACTCGACAGCCTCCCGGAGGTCGAGGGGGTGCTCGCGGCCCTCGAGGCCGGCCGGCCCCTCCCGACCGTGAACAAGGAGGGCGCGCCCAGCCGCCTCTACACGCGGCCCGGCATTACGGACCTGTTAAAGTACCGGCGGGCCATCCGCCGGCTCAAGAAGGAAGCGCGAAGGGCCAAATAAGCAACGTTGCCCCTACCGGCCGGCGCCCCGCCGGCCGTAAAGATTTCCGTCAAAAGTAAATATAAAAGGGAAAGGCCGCCGTTACCGCGGGATTTCTCTGAAGGCGTCGCGTATGGGCGGCCCGCCGGCCGCGCGCCGGCGCAGGTACCACAGCACGAACGAGAGCGGCACCACCGCCAGGCCGACGAGGCCGAGGAGGATAAACCCCTGGCCCAGCGCGAACTTCTCGCCGACGTACCCCACGACGCCGGTGCCGAAAGAGCCCAGGCCGAAAGCCAGGAAGAAGTTGACGCCGAACGCGATGCCCTGGCGTCGGCTCGACGTCAGCCGCGAGACCAGCGTGTTCGTCACCGGCTGCGTCGAGAAGTGGGCGAAGCCGTACGCCAACGCCGGCGCGAACAGGAAGGCCCCCTGGAAGGTCCCCAGCAGTACCAACGCCGCGCCCGAGAAGAGGAACGAACCGGCGAGGACGAGCTCGTAGCGCCAGCGCGAGGCCAACAGGCCGCCGACGTACTGGCCCGCTATCCCCAACAGCAGCGTCGCCGTCGTCAGCACGTTGCCGACGAAGAGGTTCTTGACGGTCGCCAGCCGCGTCGGCAGAAACGTCGTCGCGCCGTGGAAAATGAAGCCGTTCATCACGGCGATGACGTAGAAGAGGAGAAGGCCGCCCAAGAGCGTCTTCTGCGGAAGGGAGGGCGCCGCCGCCGGACGGCCGGCCCGGCTTGAGCCGCCGCGACCCGCCAGGCCCGCGAAGGCCGCGCCCATACCGGCTAACGCAACGGCGAAGGCTACGTACGGCCAGCGCCACCCCGCGCCCGCCGTCATGGCGCCCGCGATCACCGGCCCGAGCGCGAGGCCCAGCGTCCCGAAGATGCCGTGGTACGACATCGCCTTCTCGACCGAACCCACGCGGCGCGCGATGAGCGAGAGCCCCGCCGGATGGTACAGCGCCGCCGCCAACCCGAGCAGGCCCAGGGCCGCGCCCAGCGTATAGATGTTTCGGGACAGCGCGACGCCGACGCAGGCCGCGGCCATGCCGAAGGAGCATATCGTCAATACGCGACGCGACCCGATCCGGTCCGCCAGGAAACCGCTCACGGGGGCCGAGAGGCCGAAGGCGAAGTACGAGACGTTGCCGACCACCGAGATGGCGAACAACCCCGCGCCCACGCTCTCGCGCATGGGCGTGAGGACCGCGGCGAACGTCACCATCGTCATGTGGACGAGGCCGTGGGCCGCGCCGGTTCCCAGGATTATCCTCTTCTCGTCGCCGGTGATAATTGCCCCTTAATAAATGTAACCGCTACGGGTAGTTGCGGTCGTAGTCGTCTTCCGCGTAGTCGGGCGGCTCGCCGTCGTACGAGAGTACCGCGACGCCCGAGGCGGTGCCGAAGGCCAGGCGCTTGCGCCCCTCGCGCGGCGGCAGGACCGCGATAGACTTGCAGTACTCGTCACCCAGGCCGTAGCGCGCGTAGTATCGCCGAACCTCGCCCGTTTCCAGGTGGTACGCGTTCACGCCGACGCCGCGGATGGCGAGCCACAGCCAGGGCGGGTCGGCGGCCGCGGCCCAGATGTCGGTGTGGCTCAGGCCGTCGCCCCAACTTATGTTCCGCTCGAAATTCAACGCCGCGTCCAGCACGTCGACGCCTTTGTCGTACGTACCGACGTAAATATGTTCGTCGTCGGCGGCGAGCGAAAACAGCACGTCCGACGATATACCGGCACCGCTCGTTATCACGCTAACGTCGCCCGCGTCGAGGTCGATAGAAGCCAGGCCGCCGCCGAGCGTGGCGCATAAAAGTACGCGTCCAAAAGGCAGCAGCGCCCGGACCGGATACGCCGGAAAACCCGCCGCGGCGCCGTAATCCCGTACGAACTCTAAGTTTTCGTTCAACTCGATTAAGCCGACCGTCGTCCCGAGGAAGTACCGGCCGTCGTACTTCGCCGCGCACAAACCTTCCACGTTAAAACCCGCGTCGCGAAAGTCGAACGTCTTCCGGGCGCCGCCGCTCCCGTCCGCCGCGGCCGCGCCGACCCGCGACGTTATCAACGTCTCGCCGTCGTAGAACGCCAGGTCGCGGACGTCGTTCCACCCGTCCGGCAGCTCGAACTTTTCGACGGCGAAATCTGCCTCGTCCACGGCGGCCGGGCCGTTCGGCGTACCCGCCCATATCCTGCCGTCGTCGTACGCTACGGCGTAGACTCCCCCCGGCGGCAACCCCTTCGCGAGCGGCAGCGGGCGGACCTGGCCCGACGTCGGTTCCAACAGGCAAGCGCCGTTCTCGGTCCCCACTATTATCGACTCCTCCCAACTCGCGAGCGCCGTGCACCGCGGCGACGGCAGGCCTTCGGCCGCGCCGAGCCGCCACGTCGGCGATTTTTTACGGGCGGCGTCCTTCATCTTCTTCCAGCTCGAGCCGGTGCCGGCGGCGAACTTGAACGGCCTCCCGTCCGCCCTCTTCACGAATAAACCCTCCCCGGTGGCATAGTACTCCAGGCCGGCGAAGGCGAGCGCGTCGCGCGCGTCGACCCGGCCCAACGTCCCGGGCGCCCGCATCGTGCTCGAGCCGTCGTATTCGAAGACGCCCTCGTCCGTCGCGAGTACCAACGTCGCGCCGCGGGCGAGGACGCGCCCCACGACGGCCATCGCCGGCAGCTCGACGCCGACTTCGCGCCAGCCCTCCGCCCCTCGAGCGGAGGCGAACAGCCGCCCCCGGCCTCCCCAATACAGGCCCTCCTCCGCCGGCGTTACCGAATAGAGGTCGTCGAGCACGACGCCGTCGGGAGTGACGAAGACCTTCCACCCGTCCTCCACCTGGGGGCTGAGCCGCGACGCCGGCCCGACCTCCTTCGGGACGGCCTCGAACTCCTTCCCGGGCCACGTCTTGTCGTAGCGGCGCGCCCCCTCCAGCGTCGCGACGTAGACGTACCTCTCGTCCACGGCGACGTCGGTGCAGTCGTTGTGGGCGAAACCCCACATCCTTATGGTGGCCTCGAAGCCGCCGCCGCGCGAGAGCGCGGCCAGGCCGCCGCGGCTCGCGAAGTACATTTTATTTTCATCCGCGGCCGTCGCGGTCACGTTGTTGTGAATAAGGCCGTCGGCCGCCGTGTAGTACGTCGCCTTGCCGGTGCGCGGCTCATAGCGCGCGACGCCGCCGCCGAGGTAGCTCAGCCAAACGGCGTCGCCGTCCACCAGGACGTCGGATACGTACGTTCGGCTTACGGCGTTGCGCCACTCGGCCGCGCCGAACGCCGCGACCGCCGCGCCGACGGCGGAAAGCAATAAAAGGGCTAGGATTCGTCGCCTCATAACCGCGCGAGGGGCCGCGGGTCGCGCAGGCGGGGGGCGTGCTTGCACACGTACGCCAGCGGCTCGACGCTACGCAGCGACGATACGCCGGCTCGAGGTTCGTTAACGTACTCTACGAACCAGGCCGGCTTGTCCTGCGTTTCGACGGCGAAGTCTATTTCGAAATGGAGGTGGGACGGCGTACCGCGGGCGTTGCCGGTGGCGCCCACCGCCGCGATGACGTCTCCCGCGCGGACCCGCTGCCCCTCGACGCAGTCGACCGCGGACATGTGGAGGTAATAGGTGTATACGCCGCGGCCGTGGTATATCGCCACCTTGCCGCCCGGGCCGCCTTTGGGCGTGAACGTCGCGACGACGACGACGCCGTCGGCCGCCGCCAGCACCGGCCTCCCCACCGGGGAGAAGATGTCGGTCCCCATATGGTTGCGGCGCCACCGGTTGCGGAAGTCGGTGAGGCCCGTCTTCTCGGTGTACTCGATGGCGTGGAACCGCCCGCCCGCGATCGGGAAGACGAACGACATGCCGCGGAACGCGTCGCGGGTGGGGAGGGCCCGGCCGGTGCGCGTGTCGGGCAGGACCAGCTTGCCGTCCGCCGGGTCGACGTACCCGGTAATCCAGTCGCCCGGCGCGGCGTCGCCCTCGGTCGCGGCCGCCGAACCCGCCATTAGCAAGAGCGCGGCGACACAGGCCGCGCCGTAACGTCTCGCGATAATTTTCCGCAATTTCAACGGGTCAGGCTGGTGGCGATTCTCCACTCGCCTTCCTGGTTGACGAGGGCGTGGGTGTGCTTGACCCCCCCCAGCTCGTACGTGACCTCGGCCGTGAGCAGCCGGCTCTCCAGGTTCGTTACTTCGTCCTTGGCGTACGGTTCCTGGCTGGCCTCAAGGCTCTTGAGGAAGAGGTTCCGTATCTCGCTCTCGGAAAGGCCCTCCACGCCCACCGCCTCGCTCGACAGCGCCGCATCGTCGTAGCAGTCCAGCGCCGCGGCGAAGTCGCCTTCTTTCATGGCCTTGGCGAAAGCCTGTACCGTGTCCTCGGGCGTGGCGTACGGGTTATCCGCCTCCTCTTTCGTGCAGCCGACCGTCAACAGAACGAGCGCGAGGCCCGCTACGGTGAGACATCTAAGCATATCGTCAACCTCCGAAGGTTAAGCGTTTTCTATTTTTCGTTTATCGTGCGCGATGGCCGCGTACGCGTCGTGCTGGTGGATGGACTCGTAGTTGGTGCACTCCACCCGGTACGAGCGAACGCGCTTGTCGCGCTCGAGCTTTTCGGCGATGCCGCGGACCACGTCCTCGACGAAGCGCGGCCGCCCGTACGCCAACTCCGTGACGGCCTTCTCGTCCTCGCGTTTGAGCAGGGCGAACAGCGGCGCCGACGCGGCCGCCTCCGCCCACACCACCACTTCCTCGATCCAGATTATATGCCGCGACTCGAGCTCCACGTAAACGTCGCCGCGCTGGTTGTGCGCGCCGGCGTCGGATATATCTTTGGAACAGGGGCACAGGTTGGCCACCGGAACGGTTACGCCCAGCGAGAAGCGATAGCGGTCGGCGAAGTCGCCGATGAAGCGCGCGCGGACCTCCAGGAAGGACCTCTCCGCGGAGACCGGCGCGGCCTTGTCTATGAAATATGGAAAGCTGATGACGAGGTGCGCCCGGGCGGCTTCGAACCGACCTATCATCTCGCGCAGGATGTAGGCCATGGTCCGGTAGTTGACGTTGTCGCGGTAGCCGTAGAGGATTTCGACGAAGCGGCTCATATGGGTGCCGCGGAACTGCGCCGGCAGGTCGACGAGCATGTCGACGGTGGCGATGGTGTCCTGATGGTCGCGCTCGCGGTCCAGCACGCGCACCGGCAGCCGCACGCCCTTGACGCCGACGCGGTCTATAGGTATCTCCGCCGCGGGGCGCTCGTTCGCGACGTCGTTGAGGGGCTTTTTATTAACCGACATTCGAATACGACTCCCTCTTTAGGGCATTAAAGCCCCGGCGGTATCGGCGACGCGGCGGGCGATGTCCAACGCCCTTTCGGCTTCCACTTTATCGAACGCGTCTTTGGGGATACCGCCCGGCAATCCGTTCGGATAACGGGTGGGGATGTAATATTTATCGAGCAGGGCCGCCGGCCCGACCAGCTCGCGGAAGGCCGGCTCCATCCCGGCGCATTTCTCGCACAGTTCCGCCGCGGAGTGTCCCCACACTTCCGAGGCGCCCCGGTAAAATAAAAACCCTTTGAGGGCTTTCTCCGCGGCTTGTTGGGCGAGGAAGCAGGCGACGTTGAAGTGTCCGCCGGTCACGAGGTGGACCGCCGCCTCCACGTCCGCCCTGGCCTGGGCCAACCACCGCGCGCCTTCATCTTCAGCGGCGTTTCTCATAGACCAACCTCCCGCGTTTGACGGCGGAAGCGACGAACCCCGGCCGCGCCGTCATATCCTCGAATTCCGCCGGCGTATAGACCAACAAGTCGAAGCCCACCCGGGGCGCGAACTCCATCAGAAAGTCATTTAAGCGGTTTACGAATTTGACGGCCGTCTCCTGAACCACTATTAAATCGATGTCGCTCGTACGCCGGACGCCGCCCGTCGCCAGCGAGCCGACGAGGTACGCACGCTCGACGTCGTACTTCGGCAACAGCGCGAGCGCCCGCGCCAGCTCCGCCTCCAGCTTGGCCTTGCGTTCGCTGTCTATGCCGAACGTCACGGGCATTTTTTTATCACCGGCTTAGGCCGCTCCCGCGCTACTTCGTTCAAACCGTTCTTTTTGTCAGCCATTTTCGGAACGCCTCGAATGTTCACTCGGTTTCGCCTGCCCCGAGCTCGCGAAGAAGGTCGGAAACCGACAACCGCTCGGCCCATTTCCGCAAGTAACTTTCGTCCAAC
>CBFCYS010000068.1:0-13260 GCA_965602215.1 uncultured bacterium | reverse complement strand
CGTACCTTACGCCCGAAGAGGAAGGCCGCCAGGCGGCGTGGTACGAAGCGCACCGGCGCGAGCTCTACCGCCAGCTCGGCTTCCGACGGCTCGAGCGGATATTGGAGGCGGGCTGCGGCAGCGGCGTCGTGACCTCGGAGTTGGCGGCGCGCGCGAGCGAATTGGCGGTGGGGGTTGACAGGAGGCCCGAACCGCTCGCGGTGGCGCGCGGCCGGGGGAGCGGCGCGGCCTTCGTAGCCGCCGACGCCGCGGCGCTGCCCTTCCGCGACGGCGCCTTCGACGCCGCGGCGGGCGCGTTCGTAATAACGTGGCTGGCCGAACCGGCGGCCTTTCTGCGGGAAGCGGGTAGGGTATTAAAGAGAGGGGGATTGTACGTCGCGTTGGCGGAGCCGGATTACGAGGGCGCCATAGACTATCCGCCGGCGGCCTCGAGCCGCGACTACGTCGTGGAGGCGGTGCGGCGACGCGGCGGCGATTCGGCCGCGGGTCGGAAGCTTCCGGCTCTGTTGAGCGGCGCCGGCTTCGAGGTCTTCCGCTTCGGCGTGTTGAATTCGGCGTGGACGGCTTCCCGTTGGGCCGAGGAGGAGGAAGAGGAGTTTAAACTATTGGAGAAGTTGGTCGGCGCGGGCGGCGAGGGGCTGCGAGCGGCGGCGCGGGCGCGCCGGACGGCGATATCGAGCGGGGAACGTTGTTACTTTTTACCCATATTCTTCGCGGCGGCGAGAAAAGCCCGTTGAGGAGTTAACGGCAACCAAAACAAGGCGAGGTAATCTATGGCGACGCTGCTTTTCGTGATATTTCGGTTGGTCCACTTAATCACACTACCTCACCCGCAGAGCGAGTTGCTCATCGTCTGTCAACTTCTGGCTGTGGATACCGTCTCGGCGGCGATTATTATACACGCGTTACTGACGCGGCGGGCGAGGAAGGGATAGCGCCCCTTTCGGGGCTCGAGTTGGACTCGGGGAGGCCGGCGTCTTGGCGGAACGGCTCGCGCGTTCGGTCACGGGGCCGGCTCGCCTCTTAGCGTCCACGACGAGGCTCCCGTAATTTTCAGGCGTACGAATTCGCCGGGACGCGCCCGGCCCGCGAAGTTCACGATTTTATTTTCGCTCAACCGGCCCGCGTGTTCGCCGGCCTTTTTGCGGCTCGGCCCTTCCACCAGGGCGGGTTTTTCACTCCCCACCATCCCTTCGTTTACCTCCAACGCAATGGCGCGTTGCCGCGCGCCGACCGCTTGCAGGCGGCGCACTTTATCGGGACGCGGCACGTCGTCGGCCAGCGCCGCGGCCGCGGTCCCGGCTCGAGGCGAGTACATGAATACGTACGCGCTGTCGTAGCGTACGCGTTCGACTACGCCCAGCGTCGCCGCGAAGTCGTCCTCCGTCTCGCCGGGGAAGCCGACCAATACGTCCGTCGTCAGGCAGATCCCCGGCACCGCTTTCCGCACCCCCGAAATTATGTCGAGGTAACGGCCGATGTCGTAGTCGCGGTTCATCGCGCGCAATACGGCGTCCGAGCCGCTCTGCAGCGGGAGGTGAAGGTGCCGGGCGACGTTGCGGCACGAACCGAGCGCGGCCACCGTCTCGTCGTCGACGTCGCGGGGGTGGTTGGTGGTAAAACGCAGGAATACGCCGTCGCACAGCGCGTCGGCTTTCGTGAGGAGGTCGGCGAAAGACGTATCGCCGTACCGGTACGAATTCACGTTTTGGCCTATGAGCGTTATGTCTTTAAAACCGGCTCCTACCAGTTCCTCCACCTCGCGCAACGCGTCGTCTACCGGGCGGAAGATTTCCGGGCCGCGGGCGTACGGCACGATGCAGTAAGCGCAGAAGTTATTGCAGCCGCGCATGATAGATACGTTGGCTCGAGGCCAACGGGCGCGGCGGAGCGGCGCCTCGTCGGGCAGCGGCGGCGCGGCCGTACCGCGGATGGCCGCGACCGTCGCGGGGACGTCTTCCAGGTTCGTCGTCCCGAACGTGAAGTCGACGTGAGGGCACGCGTTTTCGATAACGGCCTTTTCGACCGCGGGCCAGCAGCCGCCGACGCCGATGACGATTCCCGGTTTGCTCTTCTTGTGCCGCGCGAGCGACGTGATGCGGCCCAACGCCCGGGTCGTGGCCGACTCCCGCACGGCGCAGGTATATACGACGATGACGTCGGCGACGTCGCCCGGGGGCGCGGGCCGGTAACCGGCCTGCTCCATTACCCCGGCCAGCTTCTCGCCGTCGTAGTCGTTCATCTGGCAGCCGTATACTATGAGCTCGTACGTACCCACGTTGATTTCCTGTTAAAATTTAACCGGCGTATTGGGCGGTGTATAATTCAAACGTGCAGGCCGTATTTCTCCGCTAGCGGATACGGAAGTACCAGGACGCTATGTCGGCGTGGTAGAACGCCAGCGCCAGCGACGCCGCGAGAACCGCGAATCCGAAAGCCGTCTCCGGGTTGCCGCCGAACACGCGGCGCGCGACCAACGGCAGGACCAACGCCGCGACCGCCGCCGCCGCCAGGACGAACAGCGCGCTCTGCCACCCCAGGAAGACGCCGGCTAACGCGACGCACGCCAGTTGGCGTTCGGCACCGCGCGCGTTCTCGGAGAAGAGGCCGCGGCCGGGACGCGCCGCCAACAACAAGCCGCCTCCCACGATGCCGCCGGCGAGGGCGCCGGCGGGAGTGGGCGGCCCGGGGAGGAAAGACAACGCGCCGCCGGCGGCCAGGGCCGGCAGGTAAAGCTGCGGCACCAGGACGCCGTAGCGGAAGTCCACCCAATAATTTAGAAGGAAGAAAAAGCAGAACGCGAAGGTGGTCGCGAACGCGAAGGAAAAGCCGTAGTAGTAGAATGCCAGCGCCGCGACGGCGCCGCCCGCCGCCTCCAGCAGGACGAGGTTCTTGTGGTAGCGGAAGCCGCAGCCCGGGCAGCGGCCTCGGAGCAACGGATACCATAATATGGGCAGCATCCATATCCGCCGCTCCGCCCGGCCGCAGGAGGGGCAGGCCGGCGGTAGCGTCACGTGAAAGCGGCCGCCCGGTCCCCGACGTACGACCAGGTGGTAGAAGTTACCGGCGAACGCGCCGACGAAGAACGCCGCGGCCACCCCTAATATTTGGAAGAGGATTGCCATTACGTTTAAATATTAAGAAATGAAATACCGGCCGACAAGGACTTTCGACCGTTAAAATTCCTGCGTTATGGAGACGTGGATTTTACCGTCGAGGGGGTTGTCGCCGGCGGCCAGGCCGTAGTCCACGCCGTACGTTCCGACGGGCGTCGCCGCCCGGAAGCCCGCGCCGTAACCCACGTCGATACCCTCGTCGAACGTCTCCTCGGTTTTCAGGTGGTGGTAGGCCGCGTCGACGAAGAGGAACAACCTGCCGCCGCGGCCGGTTAGGAAGCGATACTCGACGGTCGCGAGGCCTTGGCGGTCCGTTAGGAACTGCTCCTCTTTGAAGCCGCGGAGGTCGGCGTACCCGCCCAGCGGGAAAACTTCGTCCAGACTCGTTCGCTGCGAGACGAAGCCCTGGGCGCGGCCGCGCGCCGCGAGGACCTGGTTGCGGGTCGTGGGCCAGAAGCGCCAGGCGTCGAGCTCCAGCCGCGGCACCCGTTCCCGGAAGCCGTCGGCCAGGTATTCCTTTACGCCGAGCTCCAGCCGGCCGTGCGCCTGCCACCCCTGCCGCGGGTTGTCGAAGTAGTCGCGGCTGTCGTACGTCGCCCACGTGAACAATTTATACTTCCGGCTCGCGTTTTCTTTCCACACCCGGTCGAAGCCGCCGCCCGCCGCCACCGTCAAGTCCACGAGGGGATGGGTGCCGAGGGCCAGCTCGCCGCTCGCTTTCCGGTACGTTACGCGCTCCTTAAATAGGCCGCTCGGCTGCGCGAAGAGGTCGACGCCGCCGATCCACGGCTCGTAGTACGTCGCCGCCGCGTCGGTCGATTCGACGGCCAGGCGGCGGTAGCGGGCGTCGAGCTCCCGGCCCGTGCCGAAGAGGTTGGCGAGGCGCGCGTCCATCTCGCCTATCAAGGCGGCGTCGGTCTCTCCTTGCCGCGGCTCGTACGCCAGCGCGCCCGTCACGCGGTACGTAGGCCGTTCTACCACCGTTACGCGCAAGCGGCCCGCTTCGGCGTCGGCCAGTTCGATGTCGGGTTCGGCCTCGAAGTATTTAAGGTTGTATATCCGACGCACGCTCTTGCGCAGGCGCTCGACGTCGTACGGTTCCCCCGGAACGGTCAGGAGTTCGCGGCGGATAACGGCGTCGCGGGTGCGGCGATTGCCGACGACGTCTATGGCCGTTACGGTTACCTTGCCGCCCGGCTCGACGATTACGTCGAAGTCTATCTCTTTATAATTTTCCGCGACCTCGAAGGCGCGGGGGCGCGCCGAGGCCGTGGGATAGCCGCGCTCGCGGTAGTAGTCGATAATGGTGAGGAAGTCGCGCGCCAGCGCCCGCTCGCGCAAGGGCTTGCCCGGCCGGGTCTCGAGTTTTTCGCGTATCGCGTCCTCGTCGCGGGGGCGAACGCCGCGGAGGTGGATTTCGCCGGCGGCGTACCGCTCGCCCGCGCGCACCGCGACGGCGACGTCCACCCGCCCCGGGCCGGCGTCGGTCACGGCGTATTCCGCTTCGGCGCGCAGATATCCCCGGTCGGCCAGTTCGGCCAGCAGCGCGATTAAACCCTCGCGGAGGTCCGGCGGCGACGGCGCGTCCCCCTGGCCGAACGGGATGAACGCGGCCACCTCGTCGCGACTGAGCGGGGATTCATTGGCCACGTCCAGCGCGGCCACGCGGTACTGCGTGCCTTCCGTTATACTCAGCGTCGGCGGGGCGCCTTCCTCGGCGGTCGACTCGACGCGTACGTCCAGGTACCCGGCGCGTAGATAAAGCCGCTCGACGGCGCTTACGTCGACGGAGCCGTCGCGATATGCCGCCGCCTCGATTTCGGCGTCGCCGAAAGCCGCGTTCCCCTCGGCCGCCAACTCGGCGGCTGCCGGTGCGGCCGCCGCGGCGGAAGCGAGTACGACCAGTATGGCCCAACTCTTCAACATTAGAAGTATATGTTCAAATCGATTCGGCCCCGGTGCCGCGTCAATCGCTCGTCGGGTTTTTTCTCGCCGTTGTACGTGAAGATAAGCGTGACGTATTGGCCTACGCCCTTGTTGACGCTGGCCTCCCACTTATGCGTAACCCCGGGGATGCGCAGCAACAGCGTCTCGGACCCCACGTAGCCGGAGACGTCGTACTGCGTTCGCTCGTACCACACGTTCGCGACGCCGGACTCCGTTAAACGGTAGGTGGCCTCCGGCTTCACCCTCGTACCCTTGAATTGAGTCGGTATGCCGTTGTACTCCTCGTGCCGGCGGGATATCTCGCCGCGGGCCTTAACGTCGAGACTCGAGGTAAGGGTGTAGGTGGGCTCCAGGCCGTATATCATCTCCAGGGCCGTCGTAGTCTCGGGACGGGGTACGTTCTCCTCCGTTATCGATTCCCAGTCCCGGATGCGGTCGACGTCGGCCTGGACCGTCAGCCGCGGTACCGGTTCGCTGACGATTTCGCCGTAGCGCGACGTCCGCCACCGCCGGCGCTGGCGCGACGCTATTGTTCGGTCGAGGTCGTCCTTGGTCGAGTACCGCGCCCGTCCGGTGAGGCGCCGGTTGACGGGCAGTAGGGTGAGGGTGTAACGTTGTTCCAGGCTGCTGTCGAGCGCGTCCGCCGTTAGGAGGTTTTGGAGGGTGGCGACGGCGAAGCGCCGCGGCGACGTGGAGCTGTTTCGGGCGTGGACGTAGAGGTCCGCGGCGGCGGCGTCGAACCACGGGTTCCGTTCGACGTCCCGGCCGCGCACGTCGTTGAAGCGGTAGGGGAGCACGCCGAGGCTGACGGTGAGGTCCGGCTTAAGGGCGCGGTACGCCAGGCCGGTGTATCGGTACTTCTTTATATAAAACGCCTGCGGGTCGTCCGGGTCGTAGATGTAGACGTAGCGGTTGGGGTCTTTGGGGTCCGGCTCGCGGCGGTAGTCGCCGTCGCCGTCCGGGGCGATTTCGAATATTTCGTCGCGCTCCAGTTCCTGGATGCTGTTGAGTTCGTAGCGCGTCCTCAGCGCCAACGCGCGCTCCAACGGCGTATAGAAAAACTCGAGCAGCGAAAGGTCGGAGTCGACGTCGGCCTCGCCGGCGGAAGCGAAGTCCTTTATTATTTTAGTGTACTCCGCGCTGAGGTCGATTAAACCCGGTACGTCGTAGGTGGTGGCGGCGTGCTCTTCGTTCTTGCGGTAATGCGGGACGTACGCGTTATCTTCGACTATCTCGCCGCGGCCCGCGGTGTGGCCGAATAGGACGTTCCACCCCGCCGCGGGGCGCACGCCGGTTCCGACCTCGAGCTCCTGCTCGAGCGTCCCCTCGTCGGGCGCGCCGTCTATCGCGTAGTCGGCCCGGCGTTTTTTATCGTAGACCCGGACGTACGGACTAAGCCGCCAGACGGAAGAGGAGACCTTGCCGCTCTGCTCCCGTCGCGTGTTTTCGTCTTCGTCGAACGCGCTTTTCGCCACCGATTCGTCGTCGCCCTCGAACCCCCCGGTATATCGCGGCCCCCGACGGCGCACGTGGTTGAAGTCGTACGCAACGTGCGGCCAGCGTTCGGGTTCCCAATTAAACGAGGCCGCGACCCTCCTGCCGCGTTGGCTCGTATAGCCGTTCGCCGAAAAGCCTACGTAGTGTTGGCGAATGCCGCCGTACGTTCCGGACGCCGTGAGGGACGGAATAGGCCGCTCGGTAACCGTCGTCTCGTAAAGCTTATAGCCGGGCGGGCCGGCCAGCCCCGCGACCTCGTCGTCGAGGTCCCATTGCTGCAGGAACGCGACGCCGTCTTCGCGGCCCAGGTTCCGGAAGCGGGTGTCTCTCCCCTCGACGACGTGCCGGACTTCAAGCTCGCCCACGGGCTCGAGGGGCTCGAGCGCGTCGAGCCGGAGGGTGGCCGCGGCGGAGCCGGCCAGGCCGTTATTATCGCGGTCCGCCGTCGGGGAGAAAGTATTGGCGTCGAGGTCGCTGGTCGCGCCCTCGGCCTCGACCGTTATGAGGCGCGCCGGCGCCAGGACGGCGTTCACGTCGAAGAGGCTTTGCCGCTTCGGGAAGGGAAGCAGGATCATCCTCGGCATATAGTCGCCGTTGCCCGCGCCGACGTAGAAGTATACGTATTTACCCTCCACCGGGTCCCATTGGCGGGTATATTCCCCCTGGTCCTCGCCGACGTACTCGTATATAATGTCGCCGTTTTCGTCCTTCGCGACGACGCGCGCGCGTTCCTGGTCGTCGCCGGCGCCCTCCAGCAATTTACGGTAATAGTCGTCGATGCCGAAGAACGCGCGTTCGCGGTCGTCCTCCTCGTGCAGGTACAGCGCGCTCACGTTGACGGCGTCGCCGGCGAAGTGGCCTTCGGCTCCGCCGCCGAAGAAGTTGCGCTGGTACTCCTCGGTGGTGTATTGGAAATCGACGACGATGCGGTCCTCGGCCGAGATGGGGCGGCGAACGGTGAAGCTTATGGTCGCGAGGTCGTAGTCGACGGCGTAGTCGTTGTTCTCGCCCTCTTTAAGTTCCGAGCCGTTCAGCCACACGGTTTCGGTTCCCGGAAGCACGATGATGTCGTCGTCGTCGCGGGCGGAGAGTTGGTACGGTCCCTGGACGCCGTCGAGGCCGTAGAACTCGTTGGTCGCGAAGCGGCCGCGGGCTCGGGCGCCGTAGGCGTCGGCGCCCCACGTGGGGTAAAAAGCTTCGCCTTTGATGCCGGTAAGGCGTCGCTGGTAATCCGCGAAGCGGCGGCCGGTAACCGCGGCGTCGTAGTCGCCGAAGGTCCCCGCCAGGTGGCGGCCTTCCACGCGGACGAATATTTTATCCACGGCTTCGATTTCCTTGGTGGCGCCCCCTTCCTCCAACGGCAGGTCCTGGTCCGAGATCTCGCCGGTTATCTTCACGTCGCCCACGTTTCCCCGGATGGAGAGGCGAAGGGACTGGTTGAAGTCGGTCCCCTCCACGTTCCCGGCGGTGACGGAGAAGGTTTTGGAGCCGGTAACGTCCAGCTCCGACGGAGAGGCCGCGGCCTCCTCGATGCGCTCCAACGCCTCGGCCTCGCTCTCGCCTTCGAGCGCGGCGCGATAATCCTCGGCCTGCAGGAACGGCAGGTACTCGTACTCGACGACCATCGGGCCGGCGTACGGCGGCGCGGCCAGTACCATTATAGTGCCGGCGTCGTAGTCGACGCGGTAGTCGCGACCCCGCTCCCAGACGTCGCCGCCGACGCGCACCGTCTCGGAGCCGACGAAGAGGAACTTGTGCGGCAGCTCGTAGCCGGCGCCGGGCGCGAGTTCGGGTATCTCGAAGGATTCCCGCGCCGCGGCGAGCGTTTCGTGCCACCGCGGTTCTTCCTGGGCGGCGGCGATTGATACGCCCAACGCGGCCGCCGTCGCAAGGCCGGCCGCGAGGAGAAATCGTCTGCGGTAAGGCTTCGCCATTATATAAAAACGCCCCCTCCCGGGGGTTCACGCGCTCGTGGGCCGCGGCCGCAGGCGGTTTCGGTTTTACCTTTCGTTCGGCGCCGGTGCGGGAAGTCGGGGCGGTTTCTCGACGCGGTCCGGGAGGCGGTATTGTACTTCTAATACTTTTATTACGTTATTGTACGTATCCGCTACATATAATTTTCCGTCCGCGCCGAAGCAGAGGCCTCCCGGGTGGTTCAAGTCCTTTTTACCGCGGCCCAGTTTGCCGTATTCGCATAGGTAACCGCCGTCGGCGTCGAAGGCCACGACGCGGTCGTTCCCCGTATCCGACGCGAATATATTGCCGAACCGGTCCAGGCAAACGCCCGAGGGGTTACGCAGCTGCTCGCCGCCGGCCTGCGTGATCACGGAAACCGGATTGCCGAAGCGGTCGAAGCGCTGCAGCCGGGAGTTCCCGGCGTCGGCCACGACGATGCCGCCGCTTTCGTCCACGGCGACGTCGGCGGGGAGGTTGAGTTTGCCCGGCTCCGCGCCGTAGTAGCCTACCTCCAACGTTATCTCGCCCAGGAGGTTGATGCGCTTGACCTTGTGGTTGCCGGCGTCCGCGACCCACAGGTTGCCCAGCTTATCGACGGCAATGCCCGCGGGCTGCTCGAAGCGCGTCGCTATTTTCTGGGTTTGGCCGTACGACTTGAGGTATTTACCGTAGATGTCGTATTGGTGCATCAGGCCGCGCTCGCGGTCGCTGACGTATATGTATAGTTCCTGGTCGGCCGCCACGCCGTACGGCGAAACGAGGCCTTCTCCGGTCCACCCGAAACGGCCGAAGGCCATGTCGAAACCGCCGCGGGGGAGGAACCGCTGGATGCGGATGCCGCGGCTGTCCACGACGTAGAGCCGTTGCGCGCCGTCAAAGGCGATGGCGGTAGGTTCGCTGAACCGGCCGTCGCCCCGGCCGGCCTCGCCCACCACGTCGGTAGCGTTGAGTCCCTCCGGTACGGTGGCGAGGTCGTCGCCGCCGATTATCACCGCCGCGGCCGGCGACGCTAAAGCCGCCGCCACGATTGCGGTGACGGCGGCTTTTTTTGTTTCGAAGATACGCTTTGGGCGGGACACGCGTAATTCCGCGTTATTAAAAGAGGTACCCGACGGCGAAGCGGTGCCGGTCGCCGAAGGCTTCGCCTTCCGGGACGCGGGCGTAGTCGAAGCTGAGCCCTTTGTACGCGAAGCCGAAGCCCAACGTTAAGCCGTTAATTTCGCCCCACCGGTCACGGTAGTACCCGGCCCGTACGGCGACCATTTTGGCGTACATATATTCGGCGCCGCCGGAATAAACACCTTGGCCGAACTCCTCGCTGAGGCCGTCGTCGAGATTCATCAAAAGTTTGGAGCCGTCGGCGGCTACGGTGAGGTCGTTGAGGTCGCTCGAGAATACTTTGTAGGCCAGGCCCAAACGTACCGCGCGGGGCGGCGCCCAGCTGACCTCTACCTCTTCTGCTCCCTCGGTAGTCCGCGTACCCGTTTTATTGGTCCCGAGGTTGACGAAGGCCAGGCCGCCGGAAAGGCCCTTGAGGGGCGTTTGGTATAAGACGCCGCCGTTAAAAAGTAGTTGTTGGTCAGTACCGCCGGGGATGTCCGCCAGGTGTTCGTAGGCGTACGTCAGGCCGGCGCCCACGCCCAGGTCTTTCAGGACCGGGTAACTCCAATAGAGCGACGGCGCCGCGCCGTAGCTGTGCATCATTATACCGGTTTCGCGGCCCTGGTCGTCGACCATGGGGCTTTTACCGGCGTCGCTGTATATTACGTCGAAGCAGAACGTACCGTATTTGCCGGCGTTGTACGCGAACGCCGCGTAGTCGTGGAAGATGTCTTTAAAACCCTCGGTGCCGCGGGGCTCGTGCGTTACCGTAATGCCGTTTTTCTCCTGTAGCGCCAGGCCGCCCGGGTTGTAGTACGAGGCGTTGACGTCGTCGGCCAGGCCGGTGAAGGCCTTGCCGATGCCGCCGGGCCGGGCGCCGGGTTCGATGAGCATCCATAAGAAGAGAGGGACATCTTCCGTTGCCGCCCAGGTCGGCGCGGCTGCGGATATCGCAGCCACGGTAATAATTATCGTTAGTTTTTTCATTTTATAACCCCTTTACGCCCTATATTATAACGTCCGCTTGCGTCGAAATCAAGCCGAAAACGCCGCCGCGGCCAGGCTGCCGGTTTCGACCGTTAACCTTATTATACATTATATCGAGTCAACTCCCGGCCGAACCGGACCTCCGTTAGAAGTAATAGCCCACGGCGAAGCGGTGCCGGTCGCCGAAAGCTTCGCCCTCCGGTACGCGGCCGTAATCGAAGGCGATACCTTTATAGCTGAAGCCGAACCCCAGCGTCAGGCCGTTTACGGCGCCCCACCGGTCGCGGTAATAACCGGCTCGTACCGCTACTATTTTGGCGTAGACGTACTCCACGCCGCCCGAATAGACCGCCTGGCCGAATTCGTCTTCGAGGCGGTCGTCCAGATTCATCAGGAGCTTCGAGCCGTCGACGGCGGCGGTGAGGTCGTTGAGTGCGTTCGAAAATACTTTATAAGCCAGGCCGAGGCGCAACGTCCGCGGCGGCGGCCAACTGACGCCGGCCTCTTCTTCCTCTTCGGCGGCCCGGGCGGCGGTTTTATTCGGGCCGAGGTTCGTAAAGGCGAGGCCGCCGCTCAATCCTTTGACCGGTGCCCGGTAGAGGATGCCGCCGTTGAACAGCAATTGTTGGTCGACGCCGCCGGGGATGTCCGCCAGGTGTTGGTAAGCGTACGTCAGGCCGCCGCCCACGCCGAGGTCTTTACGGACAGGGTAACTCCAGTACGCGGATGGGGCGACGTCGTAAATGTGCATTACGCCGAGTACGCGCTTCTCGGGGTCCGTAATGTCGCTCTTGCCGGCGTCGCTGTATATGACGTCGAAGCATACCGTACCGTATTTACCGGTGCGGTACGCGAACGCGGCGTAGTCGTAGAACATGTCGTGCGTTTCGGCGGTGCCGCGGGACTCGTGCATTACGGTGACGCCGCTTTTTTCCTGCAGGGCGAGGCCGCCCGGGTTGTAGTACGAGGCGTTTACGTCGTCGGCCAGGCCGGTGAACGACTTGCCGAAGCCGCCGGGACGGGAGCCGGGTTCTATTAGCAAGAAGGCGAACCTGGCGACGTCTCGCGTTTCGGCCCGCGTCGGCACTGCCGCGAATACTCCCGCCGCGATTATAATCGCAATTAAATCCCTCATTTACCAGCCCCCTGAAGCACGACATTATAATGCAGGCCGGTGTAGAAATCAATCCGAAAATTAGCTCCGTTGGCAAGTGGGTTTATGCTGTCGGCGTTGCGCCGCTGCGCCGGGCGCCGTTAACCAAGGATTTGTGGAGTAAAGGGACATGGTACCCGCGAGGATAGGGTAAAATCGAGTTGGATAGAAGTCCCGGCTGTAGGCGGAACCCGGAGGTGGCGCCCCGGTGTCACCGGCTAAATACCAGGCTGGGTGCGAGCGGGGTTGGGTGTTGCGCGCCGACGTCGGCCGGCACCGCCCAGCGCCCCCCGCCGGCTCGGGACAAGGGGCTTAAGCCCCTTGTCTACTCCAAAGGACTAACCCAGCCATGCCGGAAGGTTTTTTCCCACGGTACGTCCCCTCGGCCATGCCGTGGGGTGGGGAGTAAAGCGCCTACCGGGTTAGGGTGATAGTGGCGGATAAATAATCCCGACGGGCCCTCGTTGAACCCGAATCCGGGGAGTACCATATCCCTTGTCCGGCCTCGTTTAAACAAGGATTAAGATTGACTTGCCTTACCGCGGGTGTTATTTTTAGCGGAGATAGCATTCGGAGGTTAAATATGAGTCATTTATGGCAGACTGATCCGGAAGTGGCCGCCGCCGTCCTCGGCGAAATCCGCCGCCAGAGCGAGACGCTGGAGCTCATCGCGAGCGAGAACTTCGTGAGCGAGGCGGTGCTTGAGACCGTCGGCTCCGTCATGACGAACAAGTACGCCGAGGGTTACCCCGGGCGCCGCTACTACGGCGGCTGCCAGTACGTCGACGTCGGCGAGTCGCTCGCCATCGAGCGCGCCAAGCAGCTCTTCGGCGCCGAGCACGTCAACGTCCAGCCTCACTCCGGGACGCAGGCCAATATGGGCGTGTATTTCACGGTGATGGAGCCGGGCGACACCATGCTGGGGATGAACCTCAGCCACGGCGGCCACCTGAGCCACGGCCACCCCATCAACTTTTCCGGCAAATACTTCAACGTCGTCCAGTACGGCGTGCGCGAGGACGACGAAACCGTCGACTTCGACGCGCTGCGCAAGCTGGTGCACGAGCACAAGCCCAAGCTCGTTATGGCGGGTGCCAGCGCCTACCCGCGCATCCTCGACTTCACGAAGTTCCGCGAGATATGCGACGAGGCGGGCGCGGTGCTGGTCGCCGATATCGCCCACATCGCGGGCCTGGTCGCGACCGGCCTTCACCCCACGCCGGTGGGCGTTGCCGATTACATTACCACCACCACCCACAAGACGCTGCGGGGCCCGCGCGCCGGGATGATCATGTGCCGGGAGGAGCTGGCCAAGGACCTCGACCGCGTCGTCTTCCCCGGCATCCAGGGCGGCCCGCTGATGCACGTCATCGCGGCCAAGGCGGTGTGCTTCGCCGAGGCGCTGAAGCCGGAGTTCAAGGATTATCAGAAACAAATAGTCGGCAACGCCGCGGCGCTGGCGGCGCGGCTGGCCGAGAACGGCCTCCGCATCGTCTCCGGCGG
>CBFCYS010000067.1:0-13348 GCA_965602215.1 uncultured bacterium | reverse complement strand
CTCGGGCGCCGCGTCCGGCTCGACCTCCACGTCGTCGCCGGCGGCTCTCGCGGTAACGTCGGGCAGCAGCGCGGAGGGCTCGATGATACGCGTAAGGCCGCCGTTTTGCTCGTAGACGCCGAGGAAAAACCGGCGCGGCAATCCGGCGTCGCCCGCCGAGACGATCTTCTCACTGTCGAAGGTCTCGACGTCGACCACCGCCGAGACGACGAGCGCTACGCGATGGTCGCCGGCGGTGAAATAGATAATGTGGTCGCCGACATCCATTTCGCGGCCTTCGGCCCCCAGCGCGGCCCCGTCCAGTACCGGGACGAGCTCGCCGTGATACGTTATGACGCCGGCGAAGCCCGGGCCGAGTTCGCCCTTATCGGCTATAGCCACGGCGCGGGAAATACTCTTCACCGACCAAAGCGGCAGCGCGAAAGTCCTTCCGCCGACGCGGAAGGTAACGACCGCGAACGCGCCTTTGGGCCGGCGCAGCTCGTCTATGGCCGCGCCGACGTAGTCCGCCTTCAGCGACAACAGCTCGTCTTCGAGCTCCTTTATGCGGGCTTCGATCTTCTCGTCGATTTTCCTCTTCCGAGCCACCCGGGTCCTCCAACGGCGTAAAAAGCTAACCCCTTATATAATATATCTTTAGCCCTCAATATGCAAGGTTTTCTCGCAATAAAAAAAAGCCCGCGCTGCGGGCCGCCGCTTACCTAACCCTCCTTTCGGAGCCACGTTAACGCCGACTCCTGGACGTATATCCGCACGGCTATCAAGGCCGTAAAAGCGATCCACAACACCCATAAGAATTTTACCGCCGGGTCGTGCTTGTACGTAAGGCCGCTAGACTCTTCGAACGAGACGAACGTAACGCGGCGGCTGCCGACGTCGACCGGCTTGCCGCGGTCCAGCCGCCGCCCGGGTCGAACGTCCTTCGTGACGCGGTGCCATTTGTCCTCGGGCATCTCCTTGAGTTCGACGTACGGCCCCAGCGGCGTCGGGCCGTCGTCGCCGAGGAGCGTGCCGCTCTTGACGGTGGAAATCATCAGCATCTCGTCGCCGACCGCGAGCGGCTCGCCCGGGCCTAGCTCCTGTTCCTCGCCGTCCACGTCGAACTTCATCTTCTGGTCAAAGAACGCCTGGTAGTACTTCATACCGCCGTAAACCAGCGGGTCGTTGACCTCTATGCGCTTGGCCGCGACGACGGCGCCGCCGTCGACGACCTCGAGCTCGCTTATCCAATCCTTAATGAATATCCGGCCGTCCCTCTCGACGTACGTCGTCTCGAAGCTCTTGAGATGCAGCTCGTAGGGCGTATCCTCGTTGACCGGCGCCGCAAGGCCGAGGCGCGGCGCGAGCCTCGCCCACGTCGTCTCGCCCTTCTTCAGCGGGACGTGGACCGATTCGCCCGGCTTTATAATCAGCTCGCCGCCGTACGAGAAGAGGTACGTCGCGAAGAAGCCGACGAACATCCCCACCAACGCTAAGTGGTAGAGCGCCGAGACGACGTAGCGCGCCGTTATGGTCTTCGGTAAAAAATTCCGCAGTATATCTATCGAGCAGCAAAGGAGGTTAAGGCCCAAGAGGACCGCGGGGATGAGGAATATGGGCCGGTGGAAGATGTCGAGGAAGCCCAGGTCGCGGAGGGCGTGGTACGTCCCCTCGTCCCACGCCTTGAGGTAGAACTCGTCGTCCATCCCCTGCGGCAAGAGCGCGCCCACGACCATGAACGCGGTCAGGATGACCACGAGGACCACGCCGAGCTCGAGGGAGGTTAAAACTTTCCAAATTCCTTTTAATACGCGCTTAGTCATAATATTAAATTAAGCCCTATTACTTACGTATACGCGTGCGCGGTGGGGAGGCCCAGGAGCTTGGCGACGACGTTGAAGCCCAGGAAGGTGAACATCATCGAGACGAAGCCGATGATGTTCAGCACCCGCGCCGGCACGCGGGCGAAGCGCGGACTTCGCGACGCGTGGATGTACGCCAGGTAGACGCACCACGTCACCAGCGACGCCGTCTCCTTCGGGTCCCACGACCAGTACGTACCCCACGCCTCCTCGGCCCAGCCGGCGCCGGAGAACACGCCGAAAGACAGCAGCGGAAAGCTGAAGAGGATGAGCTTGCGCGAGAAGAAGTCCAGGCGCTCGCGCCGGGCCCCGGTCACCAGGAACTCGAATTCGTACGCGAAGGCGGCGACGAAGAGGGCGTAGGAGGCGAAGGCCGGGATGACGTGGACCTCGAACCAGATGGAGTCGAGCGCCGGCGACAACGGCTTGACCGAAGGGTCCTTCGTCGCGCCGTAGGCCATCGCCGCGGCCATCATGGCGAAGAGGACGACGCCGGACCAGCGGACCTTCTCGCGACCGAACCGCTGGACCAGCAGGTACGCCAGCGCGCCGGACCAGGCGAAGAGCGACAGGCACTCGTAGAGGGTGGAGAACGGCGTCCGGCCTACTTCCACCCAGCGCAGTATTATCAACAACGTGTTGAGAGCAAGGACGGCCCAGCTGAGCTGCGGGATGCCGTTGCGCCGCAGCGCGTGCGTTACGGCCAGGAAGCCGTACAACGGGATAAGGGCAATATATATACCTTGGTCAACGGCGCTCAGCATAACGCGAAGCCTTCCTACTTCTTCCTCTTGCGGACCTTCTTCTTCACCTGCGCCCGGGCGACCTTGGCTTCCAACTTGCCCTTGCGGCGGCGCGTCCGGAAGTTCTCTATCTCGTCGAGGAGCGAGGCGCAGACGTATATGGACGAATAGGTCCCCAGGACGATGCCGACCCACAGGATAAACGCGAACCCGCGCAGCGCCTCGCCGCCCAGGAAGTAGAGTATCAACAGCGCGACGAGCGAGCCCGTGCCGGTTATGAGGGTACGGGACAGGTTCTCGTTAATGGCGCGGTTGAGGAGCTCGCGGTAGGTCTCCTTGCGGCCCTGGCGCGTATCCTCGCGGATGCGGTCGTACGTGACGACGGTATCGTTGATGGAGTAACCGACGACGGTGAGGAAGGCCGCGACGACGGTGAGGTCGATCTCGATGCCCACCAGGACGGCGAGGCCCATCGTGATTAAGACGTCGTGGATAAGGCTTATGATGGCGACTATGCCGCTTTTTAATTTGAACCTGATGGCGATATAAGCCAGCATCGCGAGGAGCGCGAAGCCGAGCGCCTTCATCGCCAGGCCGATGAGCTGGCGGCTGACGCGCGGGCCTATGTTCTCGGTCCCGCGGATGATGAAGGTCCCGGCATAGAAGTTGTCCTCCAACGCCTTCCTGGCCGCGGCCGATATTTTAACGCCGTCGTAGGCGGCCGCGAGCGACGGCAAGAGCGTCGTGGCCTCGGCCTGCGCGCCCAGGCTCCTCTTACGCGCGACGTTGCGCGCCAGCGCCGCGGCGTCCGCCGGCGGCATATAGCGGCCGAGCTCTTCTTCCAACAGGCCGGCGTCCTCGATGCCGTTGATATCCGCCTTCCCGGCGGCGCCCGGCGGTACGCCGAATACCTCGCCCAGTACGCGGCTCAAATTGGCGACCGTTCTATCGACTATTATCTGCTGGATGCGCTCGCGGATGTTGTCGGGCGCGGCCTTGTTGATATCTATACGGAGCGCGCCCTTGACGCCCTCGGCCTCTTCGGTCGTGACGGCGAAGACGGTCGCGAGGTCATCCTCGGTCAGGTCCACGCCGGGTATGGCCGCAACCTCGGCCAGGCTCTTGAACTTCCCCACCTCGCGGCGAGCTTCAACCACGGCGTCGGCGTAGTCGTCGGCTTTCTCCAGACCTTTTTGCGAGATGAGCATCTCGCGTTCGGCGCGCCCCACGGAGTGGATCTCGACCGGCGCCGCGCCGCGGATATTCTCGAGGTCCGAAACGGTGACGCGGCGGTTCGTCAGAACGTCTATCTTGACGCCGCCGGTGAAGTCGATGCCGAAGTTCGGGCCCTTCGTAAACAACAGGATGGCGCTGGCTATCATCAACACGGCCGAGATAATCAGCGCGGGCCGACCCAGCTTGATGAAGTTATAGTTGGTGTCCTGGAAAAGGCGCATCGTCGTAGGCCCTCCTGGCCGCGGCCTATATTATAAGTTTAAATCCTCGGCCCACCGCGCGAGCTCGGCCCGGGCCGCCTCGTCGGTCAGGTCGTAATGTATGGGCGTTACCGAAACGTAACCTTCCTCGAGCGCCGCGACGTCGTCGTCGTCGTGCGGGTCCGGCGCGCTCACCCGTTCGGCGGCGAGCCAGAAGTAACGGCGGCCGCGCGGGTCGTGCCGCTCCTCGTAGCTGTCCTCGAGTACGGTGTCGCTCTGGCGCGTTATCTTCACGCCGGCGATTTCCTCGGCGGGAAGCGCCGGCACGTTTACGTTCAGCATGACGCGCGGCGGCAGGCCGTCCCGCAAAATTTTCGCCGCCACCTGCGCCGCGACGCGCGCCGCCGGGCCGAAGTCCGGGGCGGTGAAGGTGTCGAGCGAAACCGCCGCCGCCGGGATGCCGAGGATGGTCGCCTCCGTCGCCGCGGAAACGGTCCCGGAGTATATGACGTTGACGCCGGCGTTGCCGCCCAGGTTTATACCCGAGACGACGGCGTCGGGCGGGCGCTCGAGCAGCGCCTTCACGCCGACCTTGACGCAGTCCGCCGGCGTACCGTCGACGACGAAGACCTCCCGGCCGTCGCACCAGCTCTCGCGCCAGGCGCGTAGCGGCTCCGTCATCGTTACGGCGTGGCCCACCGCGGAGCGCTCGCGGTCCGGCGCGACCACCACGACCTCGCCCAACGCGTCCAAAGCCGACGCCAACGCCACAAGCCCCGGCGCGTTCACGCCGTCGTCGTTGGTAACCAGAATTAAGGGCGCTTCACTAATAAGCGTATACTATAATATCGCGCAATAACCGTCAAGGGTTTTCAAATTAAAAGACTGAGCCGAAACGAAAAACCGGCCCGCGGGCCGGCCTTTTTTTCCCTAAATACTCGTTATCTATCTGTAGAGCGCCTTAACCTTGCCGAACGACGAGGCGTCCACCGCCGGGTTGTCGTACGTGACGCGGAAGCGGTTGACGGTGGAAACGAGCATGCCCGTCGGGCCGTTGTACTCGCGCGTCTTGAGCATCCGCCCTACGCTCGTGTCGTACGCCCAGGTGTTTACCTTGCCGCCGGTGGCCTCGTTCTGCCAGCGGATCTCGACGATGAGGTTCTTCGAATTGTCGTAGTTGAACTGCGGCGAGAGGTCGAGGCCGAACCATTTGTCGAGCTCGGCGTTGACCTTGAACGGGTCAGCCGTCGCGACCAGCGTCGGCGTATGGCCGTCGTAGTTGTTCACGAAGTTGTCGGTAAGGGTGGCCCGGGAGGTATGGCACATCCGCAGTTCCAACTTGTAGAACTTGACGTCCTTCCACAGCCCCGCGGACTGATATTCCAATCGCGTAATCGGCGCCTTGAAACCGAGCTGTCCCTTAAGGACCAGGACCTGGACCCGGTACGACGTGCCTCAACCGGCGCAGAACGGCTCGTCTATGGTCGTCTCCCGGGCGCCGGCTATCTTTTGGCCCGCCAGCGCCGCCGAGGCCGCCAGCGCAAACGTCAGGACAAGGTAAACCGTATTCCTCATGTTGCCTCCAAAGCGTAACTACCGGCCGCTACCCGTTTCGGGGAGATTATAACCCATTTGGTAAGCGAACGCAACACCCGCTTCCGACGGCCAACCGCGGCCCGGATATTATATAGCCATAAGGCCGGCGTCGACGCCGACCCGATGCCCAGTCAGTCTGCAGCGTTACTTATATAGCGCTTTGACCCTACCTACGGAAGAAGCGTCCACGGCCGCCGCCGACAGCGTAATCCGCATGTAGTGCATGTAGAGCGAGGTATAACCGTTATTCGGGTAGCCGCCGTACGGGTTGCCGTTCAGGACGCCGGAGTAAAGCTGGCGGTTGCCGCCGCCGGCGTTGCCGTAGCGCGCCGCGCCGCCAGCGCCGTTGTCGCCGTCCCACCAAACCTCGACGACGAGGTTGTCGACGCCGTTGTAGTTGAACGGCGTGTCGAAGGGGAAGGCCACCCACGTCTCGGGCGGCGTGCTATTCACGTTCAACCGACTCCGGTTTATGACGTGTACCGGCGTGCGGCCGCGGTAGTTGTTTACGTAATTGTTCGTTAGCGAGGTCAGGTCGGTATGGCACAGCGTGAGCTTGAATTTATCGAAATAGCCGGCCACGAAGGTTTTAGAGGCGCCGGTCTTCCACTCCCACGTCGTGACGCGGCCCGCCGGCAGGCCGTCGCTCTGCAGGACCAGGTTCTGGTCCCGGTCCGCGTCCCAGCTTCAACACCCGGAGAACGGGTGGGCGAAGTTACCGGCGTCGACGCCGACGACGTACTGCGCCGCCCGGGCCGGCGCGGTCACCGCGGCCAGCACGACCGCAATAAGATATACCGCCGTTCTCATAGTCGATACCGTTTTGGATATTAGCCGAACAACGTTTTGACTCGCCCCAAGGACGTCGGCGCCACCGCCGAGGGCGAGACCGTCGCGCGCATGTAGTGCATGAAGTACGAGACCCGGCCTTTGTCCGGGTAACCGCTTTGCGGGTTACCGTTCACGATATACGAGAAGCAACAGCGGCCGTTCACCGGGAAGTTCCACTGCGTGTTGCCGCCGCCGTTGGTGTCATTTACCCACCATACCTCGACGACGAGGTTGTCGCGGCCGTTGTAGACGAACGGTTTATCGAAGCCGAACCCGAACCACTGGTTCGACGGCACCGTAGGGATGTTAGCCGGGTTGCGGCTGTAGACCGTAACGGGCGTTTTCCCGTCGTAGTTGGTGACGTACGTGTCGGTTAACGCCGTAAGGGAGGTATGACAGAACGTCAGTTTGAAGTTGTAGAAACCGCCGGCGAGCAAACCGCTGGCGGCGTTCCACTCCCATTTGGTTATCGTACCCGCGGGAAGGCCGTCCGATTTGAGCACCAATACCTGGTGCCTGCGCGCCGAAGCCCCTCAACAGCCGGACCAGGGCGTCGAGCCGCCGGGGGCCCCGAGGCCTTTCCCTATGATTACCAGGTCCGCGCCGGCAAAGGACACCGCCATAAGGACCAGCGCCGCGACCACGGTCGTCCTCATCATAAAACCGCCTCCTCCGAATTACCGGTAGAGCGCTTTAACGCGGCCCAGCGAGCCCGAGGCAACGGCCGCTCCGCCCATCGTTATGCGCATGTACATGTTGTAGCCCTCGACCTTGCCGCCGTTCGGGTAGCCGTACTGGGGGACGCCGTTTACCCGGGAGGCTATACACGCCCGGCTCGAGGTCAGGACGTACTTCATCCAGCAGTTGGGGCCGCCGGTGTTGCCGCCGTCCCACCACGTCTCGACGAGGAGATTGTCGGAGCCGTTGTAGGAAAAAGTCGGGTTGCAGTCGAAGCCGAACCAGTCGTTATACTGCGGGTCGACCCTTACGGGGTTGGCGGAGAAGACCGTCACCGGCGTATTGCCGTCATAATTGGCCGCGAACGGCGTGGTGAGAGCGTTGAACGACGTGTGGCAGATTTTTATGGCGAAGTTGCTCAATAGAGCATGCCGTACGCTCCCCGTCCCCGCCGCGGCGTACCATTCCCATCGCGTAATCGTGCCGGCGGGGATGGCGTCCGTCTTCAGTACCAGGCCCTGGTACCGATAGGCCTCGATACCTCAACACGCCGAGAACGGCGCCTTGACGGCCGTCTCCGCGCTACCGACGACGAACTGCGCGGCGGAAGCGGCGGCCGCGGCCGCAACCACTAATAACGTCAATTTCCGTAGCATAGCTCGACCTCCCGACGTTGTCCTTAGGCCCTTTTATACTAAACCTCTTTCGCGCGCGTGTCAAGCGGATATATCGGGCGCCCGCTAGAAAAAAGCCGGCCTATAGGCCGGTTTGAGTTCCGTAGTTAACCCTAAGTTCCGGCCTAACGGTAAAGCGCCTTGACGCGCCCGAGCGACGTAGGCCCCACGGCGTCGGCCTCGAGCGTTATTCGCATGAAGTGGAGCCAGTTGAAGGCCTTGCCCTGGTTGGGATAGCCGTACTCCGCGACGCCGTCTTTACGGTAGGCGAGCAGGCAGCGTTGTTGTTCGCGCACGTCGGCGGTGAAGACCAGGCCGCCGCCGTCGTCGTCGCCCTCCCACCATACCTCGACTAACAGGTTGTCCGAGCCGTTGTACCGAAAAGCGGGCTTGCAATCGAAGCCGAACCACTCCCGAATCCGCATCGAGACGTTCGCGGGGTCGGCGTTGAAGACTTCCGCCGGAGTGCGGCTCTCATAGTTGGCGCTGAAGGGAGGTTCCAGGTCCGCGCGCGAAGTGTGACAAAGCCGCAACTTGAACTTATAAAACTTCCCCGTCGTGGGGTCCAGCTCGCCGGCCTGCCACTCCCACCGCTTAATCTCGCCGGCGACGAGGCCGTCGGTTTTGCGGACGACCTCCATACACCGCATCGCCTCGTAACCGCCGCCGCCGTAGTACGGGAAGTTGATGCGCTGCGCCGGGTCGCCCACCAGGATGTGGTCGGCGCACGCGGCGGCGACGCTGCAAACGATTAAAACCGATAGTACGCGCAAATAGGTTCGCCCCCGGAGATAAAACGCGGCCTTAACGGTATACCGCCTTAACGCGGCCGAGCGACGTCGGCGCTACCGCCGTCGGCGAGACCGTCATTCTCATATAGTGAAGAAAGTCGAAGATCGCGGGGTCGCACGGCACCGGGCCGGCGTACATACAGCACCGGCCTTTCAAAGGCGTCCAGTACGAAACGACGCCCGGGCCGCCGTCCCGCTCCTGCCAGAAGACCTCGACGATGAGGTTATCCACGCCGTCGTATTCGAACGGCGTATCGAAGTCGAATCCCCACCAGGTGTAGGCCGTGGCGTCGGCGTACTCGGAAGCCCGCTCGTACACGACGAGCGGCTTCCGGCCGTCGTAGTTGGCTTTGAAGTCGGCGACGAGCTCCGTCCGCCCCGTGTGGCAAAGCGTGAGCTTGAAGTTATTAAAATAGCCGCGCGAGAGTCCCGAGCTGGCGTACCACTCCCACCGCGTGACGGTCCCCGCTATCAGGCCTTCCTCTTTCAGCGCCAGGTCCTGGCACCGTACGGTCCGGGTATTTCAACACCCGTAGAAGGGAAAGGTCGACATGTACGTGCGTTTGCCGACGACGACGGTATCCTTCGCCGCCGCGGCGGCACACGCCAGAACCGACGCCGCTACGACAAACGCTACGAATTTATTTGGTCTCGACATCGCGCCCCCTTTGCATTTATATCTTACTAGACAAGACGTAATTTGTCAAGTTTAACCGACGGCGTAAAAAAGCCGGCCCGAAGGCCGGCTTCGTATTATCGGACGTGATAGGCGGCTAGCGGTACATCGACTTCACGCGCCCCAGCGACGTCGGCGCCACGGCGTTCGGCGATATCGTAATCCGCATGTTGTGGAGGTAGTCGAATATCTCGCCCTTGTCGGGATAGCCGCGAAGCGGCGTCGTCCCCTTTATGTAAGAACATACGTACCGGCCCGTCGAACGCGCCCAGTACGTATACGCCCAGCCGTCGTTGTCGCCCTCCCACCACACCTCGAATAGCAGGTTGTCCGCGCCGTTGTAGCTGAACGGCTTGTCAAACTGGAAGCCGAACCACTGGTAGGCCGTAGCGGCGATGCGACACGTATCGCGGTAGTAAACCTGAACCGGCGTCTTGCCGTCGTAGTTGTCGGCGTACGTTTCGGTCAGCGCGGTTTTGGAGGTATGGCAACACTTGAAACGGAACTTGTAAAAATCGCCGGGATATTGCGTCAAGGACGCGTACCATTCCCATTTGGTAATGTCGCCAGCGGGAACGGCGTCCGTCTTCAGGACCAGCGCCTGGCCCCGGAAGGCGTTGTCTCAACTTCCGCAGAACGGATAGTTAACCGGGAAATCGCGGCCGCCGACGGTGACGAGGTCGGCCTGGGCCGCGGCCGCGGCCAGGAGAAAGAGACTCGCCGCCAATAACGCTCTCATAAGTAAACCCCCTGTGGGTTTTATGTGCCTTAATTCGTTTGGACCCCGAGAAATTCTAAACGATTTCGTCGCCGTTGTCAAGCCGTACTGTGGCCCGATATTTCTGCTTCCGCGGCCGGCGGCTCGCCGTCCGGCGCCCGCGCGGAAGCGCAATAAAAAAGCCGGCCTGAAGCCGGCTTTATTAGCGTCAACCCTATCCTACCTGAATACCGCTTTCACGCGGCCCAGCGACGTCGGCGCGACGGCGTTCGGCTCCAGCGATATCCGCATATAATGCACGTAGTTGGTTAAATAAACCGTTCCGCCGTTATAATTGTACACGCAGCGCGCCGTCCCCGGGCTCCAATACGTGTAGCAGGTGCCGCCGCTGTCGCCGTTCCAGGAGACGTCGACGACCAGGTTGTCCTTGCCGTTGTACTCGAATTTCTTGTCGAAGGCGAAGCCGAACCAACTGCCGGCGCTCCCGGTGAGCGAGTAGGAGGCTCTGGAAAACACCTGCACCGGCGTGTTACCGCCGAAGTTGGCGGCGAAGTTGGTCGCGAGCTTGGCGACCTTGGCGTGACACAGCTTAACGGAGAAGTTGTTGTAACTCCCGGGGGCGCTGGAATAACAACACCACTCCCATTTTTCAATGGTGCCGCCGGGAACCGCGTCCGTACTCAGAACCAGATCCTGGCTCCGTGCCGAGTCGACGCCTCAACAGCCCTTCCACGGGTAGTCCGCCCTGCTGCCCTTGCCGCCGATGACGAAGTGGTCCGCGAACGCCGCGCCCACCGCCATAGCACAAACGCAACCGACGACTAGTACTCTCATCACGGTACCTCCTAAATTATATGGCCGGAATATTTATGTACTGAGTAAAATCTTTCTCCTTTTAATATTTTAAACGGTAAGCCGCCGGTTGTCAAGGCAAAACGGCGTTAAGAGAGGACCGCCGCGGCATCCGCCTCCGGCAGCGAAAAAGCCGGCTTTGCAGCCGGCCTTTAAGACTTCAATTTTTAGGTATCCGCTATTCGTACAGCGCCTTGACGCGACCCAACGACGTCGGCGCGACGCCCAAGGCCCCGGTCGTTATGCGCATGTAATGCAAGTAATGATATACCCGCGCCGCGTAACTGTTATACTTGTACATGCATCGCGCGGTGGCCGCGCTCCAGTAGTTGTAAGCGTAGCCGCCCGAGTCGCCGCTCCACTCTACCTCGACGACAAGGTTGTCCTTACCGTTGTAGTTGAAGCCGGTAGTGAACAAGAAGCCGAACCAGGTATTCGGCGTGGCGGCGATGTACTCGGAGCTCTTATAATAGACCTGCACCGGCGTGTTGCCGCCGTAATTGCCGGTGAAATCGGTCGTGAGCGCCGTCTTATTGGTGTGGCAGAGTTTAAGGCTAAAATTGTTGAACGTGCCCGCGCTCACCGACGCGCTAGCGTACCACTCCCACTTAACAACGGTCCCCGCGGGGACGGCGTCAGTACTCAGAACCAGGTCCTGGCTCCGCACGGAATCGACGCCTCAACATCCCCGGAACGGGTACGCGGCCGTTACGCTCGGGCTACCGACTATAACGGAATCCGCGAACGCGGCGCCGGTAGCCAAAGTACAAACGGCTATCATAGCCAAAGTCCTCATCACGCTGCCTCCTTGGTTAAATGGTATTTAGTTCCTCTTTCTCCAATACACCATAGCAAGCCATCCCTAACCTGTCAAGCAAAAACGCCTTATATGGTACAATCGGTCAGATATTCCTCCAGGCCTTACCCGGCGTACGTACGCGTTCCTCGGGTTACGTCGGCCGCGACGCGGCCGCGCTCGAAAACGCCCCGGCGAGGTTTCCTTTTTTATTGACAAACCGCCCCGTTTCTTTTAGGATTTCGCGATGAAGCATTTCAAGGAGGTGGTTTCGTGAAAATCCACGCGTTCGCCAAGACGTGATATTCGGCGCGCTACAGGCGCTTAGCGGCCCGGCTCGGGTCCCCGACGATAAATAAACGGAGGCGACGCGTGGGCGTTACGTGACACCAGGCCCCCCACACGCCGAACTACGTTCGGCCGTGTTCGTCCAGCGTCGCCGCAACTCGAGGACGCTGGTTTTTTATATAGGAGGACGACCATGGCCGATGACTGGACCGGCATGTGGAAAGACCTGGGGCTCGACCTGGAAAAGCACGACGTTCTTATGGGTGCGCTGGGGCCACTCTACTTGAAGTGGTTCACGGACCAACCTAATCGCCCCGAAACTATGGCGTATTACGACTTCGTAATCTCGCAAGTTCACGGCCTCCGCATCAAGGAGCTCCTGGATCATAAAGAGAAAGGCGGCACCGTCGTCGGAACGTTCTGCTTGTTCGTGCCGGAGGAGGTCGTCGTCGCGTTGGATGGTGTCGCCGTAGGCCTGTGCGCCGGCGCGGACTTCTCGATTCCCATAGCCGAGGCGGAGCTGCCCCGGAACCTCTGCCCGCTCATCAAGTCGTTCTACGGCTTCAAACTCGGCAAAATATGCCCCTACTTCGAGTCCGCCGACGTCGTCGTGGGCGAGACGACGTGCGACGGCAAGAAGAAGGCGTACGAGCTCCTGGAGAAGCTTCATCCCGTATACGTGATGGAAGTGCCCAATAAAAAGGTCCCGGCGGACCGCGAGCTGTGGCGCGCCGAGCTCGACAACTTCATCGCCGCCATGGAAAAACAAACCGGCAAAAAACTCACCGCCGAAAACCTCGCCGCGGCCGTCAAAAAGGTCAACGCCAAACGCCGCGCCATAAAACGGGTGCACGAGCTGCGCTGGAACGACCCGACGCCCATCTCGGGCAAGGACGCCTTGCTCATTATGCAAATATCTTTCTACGACGACCTGGACCGCTTCACGCAGAAGACCAACGAGGTCGCGGACGAACTCGAGAAACGCGTCGCCGCCGGCGAGGGCGTCTTCGACAAGGGGACGCCTCGCCTGATGATCTCCGGGACGCCGATGGCCATACCCAACTGGAAGGTCCATCAAGTCGTCGAGACCTCGGGCGCCGCGGTCGTCGCCGAGGAGATGTGCACCGGCTTCCGGTATTACAAAAACACGATAGACGAAGGCGCGAAGACGTTGGACGAGATGAAAGAGGCTTTGCTGGACCACTATATGGGTATAAACTGCGCCTGCTTCACGCCCAACGAAGCCCGGCTCGAGGACATCGATTACCTGTATAATAATTCCCACGCCCGGGGTATAATACACGCGACGCTCTCCTTCTGCACGCCGTACCTGGTCGAAGCCGAGAAAGTCAAAAAATTCGCCGGCGGACGCGGCATCCCGATGCTCGCGCTGGAGACCGACTACTCCGACGGCGACGTAGGCCAACT
>CBFCYS010000066.1:0-13363 GCA_965602215.1 uncultured bacterium | reverse complement strand
CCGAAGTTGCCGTTGGCCGTCGCGCTGTCTTTGGCCGTCATAGCGCCCGCCATCTGGCTCGCGACCGTGATACCCGAGGAAGGATTGAACCTACCCTCGGACGACGCCTGGATTCACCAGGTCTTCGCCCGCAACCTGGCCCGGGAAGGACGGTACGAGTACAACCCCGGCGAACGCTCCGCCGGCGTCACCGGCCCGATCTGGACCATGCTGCTGAGCGAGACCTACTTCTTCCGCCTCCCGCCGCGTATTGCGGCTTTGGCGCTGACGGTGGCGAGCCACATGCTGTGGGTGGGGGCGATATTCTGGCTCTGCCGGGGCCTTTGGCCGGACCGGTCGCGGTGGTGGCCCGCGGCCGCGGCGTGCCTCTTTACGCTCTTCGGGCCGGTGATGTGGTTCTCGGTATCCGGCATGGAGACGTCGCTGTTCTTCGCGCTGGCGACCCTCTCCGCCGCGGCCTTCGGCCGGCGCCGTCACGCCGTCGCCGGTTTCGCCGCCGCCGTGGCGGTGCCGGTTCGGCCGGAGGGGGGCATACTGGTCGCCATGCTATTCGCGTGGTGGATTATCACGCTGATCCGCGAGAAGCGGCGGCCCAACGCCGGCGAGCTCGTCGGCTACGTATTGATGCCGCTGCTGTTCGACACGCCGTTCGTCGTCCACAACTGGATCGCGGCGGGCGTACCCTTCCCCTCAACGTACTTCGGCCGTCACTGGTTATACCTGGGTACGGTGGACCCGGACAAACGTTTCGTTTGGAGAGGGCCCCCCATCCTGGCGTTCTATTGGTACCGGTACCTTCAAGTATGGATGCTGGGGCAGAACGACCTATCCAACGCGATGAAGATCTTCACGGAACCCGCGGTGCTAAGCCAGCTCGGCCTGTGGGCCGCCGTTATCCAGCTCGTTCGGCGCCGTCTGCAATCGGGTTTCGCGTTCTTCATAATTTGGGTGCTGTTCCACAACCTGTTTTACGCCTTCCTTTTGCCCAACTTCGGCACCGCCGGCCGATACGAAGGCTGCAACTTCGCCCTGTTCGCCATCGCCATACCGTACGGCGCCCTGTTCATATTGGACCGGGTCAAGGACAGGGCTTTCAAGATAATCCCGTACGTCTTCGTCGTGGCGGCGTTCATCGCGGCCGCGGGCTCCTACGTCCACTGGCGCATGATGTACGCCGACAACATCCACCACGTCACCAAGGTCCACGAGGCGGCGGGGAAATGGGTGGCCGAGAACCTTCCGGAGGAGGCGCGCGTAGCGGCCTTCGACATCGGCGCGTTCGGCTATTACGCCGACCGGTACATCGTCGACATGGGCGGCCTCCTCGACTCCGAGTCCGGGAAGTACCTCCGAACCAAGAACATGAGTCAGTACTTGAAGAAGAAGGACGCCGACTACATCGCGATGATGGAAATAGAAACGCCGGATATTATACCATTGCCCGAAAGGCTCGGCCTCTACCGCGACGAGGGCAAAGTTTTACGCACCGAATACCTCAAATCGTGGACGCTCAACATCAGCCGGCGACGGTGGATAAACGTTACCGCGATAGCGTATCCCCGGCTGGTAATTTACAAAATAAACTTCCTAAGCGACTAAACTTCCCGGGGCCTTATGGCGTCCAATATTAGCGGTAGGCAAAGCAAAAAAGCCGTCGTATCCCGCGAAATGGTGGACCGGGCCCGCGACGGCGACGACGAGGCGTTCGGAGTCATCGTCGAGACCTACCGCGACCGGCTGTTCGGCCTGGCCCTGGGCATCGTGCGCAACAGGGATACGGCGGAAGACATCGTACAAGAAGCGTTCATAAAAGCCTATAAAAACCTGAAACGATTTCGCGGCGAGGCCAGTATTTACACCTGGTTATACCGAATAGCGGTCAACACGGCGCACAACCATTTAAGGAAACGGAGTCGGACGGGGGGAGTGGATTTCGACGATGTGGCGCCGTTCATCGAGGCCCGCGGCCTCAATCCTGCCGACAGCGCCGCCAACACCGAATTGGGGGAGGCTATAGAAAGCGCCGTCAGCCAGTTGCCGCCGCGCCAACAGGAAGTGTTCATACTGCACTACTTCGAACAGATGACTCATCGCGAAATAGCGGAGACGCTGGGCGTAACGGAAGGGGCGGTGAAAGCCAATTTCTTTCACGCCGTACAGAAACTCAAAGGGGCGTTAAAAACGTACGTAACGTAAACGGGTAACGGAAATGGAAACCAGAAAAAGCGCGTGCCGTAAATGGCAAATTATCCTCGGCGAATACGTCCTGGGTACCGTCGACGAGCGCGACCGCGCGCGTCTCGAGCGGCACCTCGGCCGGTGCGAACGTTGCCGGCGCGAGCTCGCCGAGATGGAAGAAATGTACCGTCTCCTGGGCGACTTCGAGCTCGCTAAACCGGAGCCGTTCTTGGCCGCGAAAGTGGCGCGGGCGGTCCGCAACGAGGTCGAGGCCGCCGCAGCGGCGCCGACGTACGAAGGAGCTTTCGCCGGCCTCCGGCGTTGGATGCGCCGGCCCGCCGTAGCGTCGGCGGTCGCGGCCGCGTCCGTCGCCGCGGTGGCGGCGGTACTTTACGTCAAGGTGTGGCTGCCGCGCGCGTCGCAAGAACCCGTGATGCCTGCGGCCGGCGAAGTCGCGTTGAAGGCCGATAAATTGGCCGCGGGGTCGGAAGAAAAAATCGCGGCCCCCGAAGAACGGCCGGGGACTCGAGCCGGAATCGACGTTCCCGACGACGTCGCCCTCTCCTTAACTGAAATCGCCGCAACCGAGGAACGGGTAATTGACGAACTCACCGCGGCCGCGGAAGAACGGCCGGACGTAGCGTCGCGGCGCGGCCGGGCGGGAGCGGGAATGGCCGACGAGGACGCGCCCCGCGGTTACGGAATAGCCGCGGCCGAAGAAAAGTCGCTTGGGACCCTTGAAGCGAAAGATAAAGAGGAAGACGCCGGATTAGCGGGGGCGCCGTCCGCCGCGCGGGATGACGCCGCGGGAACGGGCCTTCGGCGCGCCGAGGTCTCCACGCTGGACCGGTCGGCGGTCGCGGAACCCGTGTCGCCGGCGTTGGCCGGATTCGAAGAAACCTTGACCGCCTCCGACGTCGAGGCCCGGATGGACGCGCGCTTCGAGGCCGACGTCGAACGCCTCACGCGCGACGGAACCGCGTTGGTCGATTACGTTACGCCCAACGGCCTGCTTATGACGTACTTCTACGAGTTGCCGGTGGAAGAACAAAAAACGCTGCTGAGCCGCCTGCGGCGGGAAGCGGAAGCCGCGACCGCCGCGGAGTTGCTGCTCTCGCATTAATTTATAGGTTCCCGGGGGCACCGCGATGAAAACATTCGCAACCCACGCGCTTACCACGGCTTGCTTAACGGCGGTTATTCTCGCCGCGGCGTCCTACGCCCAACAACCACCGGAAGGAAATCCGCCGGAGCGCGAGGCCGTGCGGGCCGCGATCAACGAGCTCAAACAAAAGAACGTAGTCGACATCCTCGAGTTGGAGGACGGCACGGAAGAGACCTTCCTTGGCGTATACAACCGCTGGGAGGAAGTGCGTTGGCGTTACGGCGACCGGCGCGACGCGCTGATAGAAGAACTCCGGCTGGTTATGGCGGGAAGCGACGGCAGGCCCCTCCCCGAAATACTCGACGACGTCGACGGCGTAGACGCGGAAAGCCGGGGTTCCGAGGACCGCTTGCGGTCCGAATTCCGGTCGTTGTTATCCGAAGAACAATACGCCAAGCTTTTATTGTTCGAGCACAACTTCAATCGGACGCTCCGCCGCCTGGTTCAGGAGCAGCAGCGCCAGGCGCCGGACGAGCCCTATAAGCCGTAGCCTTAAGGCGCTTTTTCGGAATAATAAAACGCCCGGTTAAGCCGGGCGTTTTTAATAATACGTCTTCGTAACCGCCGAAGCGGCGCTCAGTCGCGCTCCGCCTCCTCGACCAACATTACGGGGATGCCGTCGCGGACGGGGTATTTCAAGCCGCACTTGCAGCATATAATCTTCTGGTTCTCCTCGTCGTATTCGACGTCGCCCTTGCAGTCCGGGCAAGCCAAGATCTCCAGTAGTTCTTTATCGATCATATACCTTGCTCCCATCTGTTAGTACTTGTGGATAAAACGGAGGCCGAGGCCGTAGCGCTGACTCCCTTCATCTTCGAAAGTGCTGCCGACGACGTAGAAGTTCCGCTGCAATTCGTAGTCCACTTCCGCGGCGTGCGCCAGCTCCCGGCCGCCGGAGACGTCCTCCCGATACCTGCCAGTATAAGAGACGAAGAGGTCGTGGGTCAAGTGTTGCCCGACCGTGAATTCGGCGTACGGGTTCTCCTGTTCCCCCCGGAAGACGTCGGCGTCGAACTCGAAGACGTCGACCCCCACCTCGCGGCGGACGGCCCGCGCCACCTCGGCTTCCGCGTAGTTACGCACATAGTCGCTCGAACCTTTGGAGGCCAGCTCGCCCGAGCTTAGGTCGTTGTAATCTTCCCACGTAACGTCCAACGCCAACACCTTCATGATTTCGTCTTGCGCCAATCCGACCGTTTGGCCGGTGGTAAGTTCGTAGCTGAGAGTAATCTCCGGTTCCTGCAGCGTCCCGGTAACGTCCACGTATACGACGGCGTCGGCGTTCTCCTGGCGTACGGCGCGTATCACGCGTTTGGCCCGCAGTTTGATAACCGGGTTGAGTTCCTCGGTGCCGGTCAAAAGGATGTCGGCCTGCTCGACCGCGAAATCGCGTTTAAGGAAGTAATAGTAACCCCGTCGGGAGTGCAACTCGCCGGTATAAACGGTACCCGCGCCGGTTTTGCGGAAAGTCACGTCGGCCTCGAGCTCGATCTCCGCGTCGTTGTTCCGAAGCCATAGGTTCCCCGGCGCAAATACGTGGACCTCGTAGTCCAACCCCTCGGCCGTAGAGCCGCCGCCCGCCGACTCCCCGCCGAAATTAATAGTAATGAGGCCGCTGGACAGCGTTACGTCCGCCTGCGCCCGGAGCCGGTCGATGGGACCGCTGATGTTGGCCTCGACGTCCCCCCGGGCCTGCACCCCCCGCACGGCGCGGATAACGTAATCCTCCAGCGATACCGTCAAATCCAACTCGACCGGCCGCAAACCTTCGAAGGAAACGCTGCCCCAGGCGCTGCCGCCGCCTTCGTCGAGGCCGAACGTTACCGGGGCGTCGGGCGTGACGACGACGCTGTTCCCCCGGGCCTCGACGACGCCGGAAAGGTTCGAGAACGACGAGCGCAGGGGTCGCGCGACTCCCTCGCCTTCCATAATTTCGACGCGGCCCTGGAAGACGGGTTCGCGGTACGTCCCGCCCAACTCCAACCGGCCGCGCACCTCCCCGCGGGTAATTAAAACCTCATCCGTAAAGGGGTTCAGCGTACGCAGGTCGAGGTCGATGAAATCGACCTTAAGCTCGAACTCGCCCGGCGGCGGCGCATCATCGGCCCCGCTCAAGGACAGCGGCAACCTGCCCGTAACTACGACGTTGGGAAGCGTCCTCTCGGAGAGCGAAATTTCGCGGATGTCGACGACGCCCTCATGGTACGTGAAGTCGGCGCGCCCCTTGGCGAAGTACACCCCTCCCCAACGCGCCTCGCTCAACAGGAAGTTGCCCCGAATCGTCGGCGACGACGCGGTTCCGGTAGCGGTGATAACGCCGTCTACAAACCCCTCTTCCGCCAGGCCCTCTTTGTACAACGACGTCAGGGCGGCCAACTTGAATTTGGAAAACCGGAGCGTGACGTCCAGGGGTTCGTCGCCCTCGCCGGACAGGGCGGAGAGCGGCACGTAGGCGGCGGCGCGGAGGGTCCCGCCGGCCAAACCCGCCACCAAACCGGGTATGGTCAATCGTCCCCGCTCGTACGATACCTCTCCTCTGACGTAGTCGATCGGTTGACGATTGACGAAGACGTTGGAAGCGGCCACGTTGGCGTAGAAGACGGGCGCCTGCGTCGTTCCTCCTATTTCCAGGAAAACTTCGTCCAACGTCCCGCCGAGGTTCGGCCCCGTCCCCGTCGGAAGCAACTCGTCGAGGGGAATGCCGCGGCCTTCGACCGTGACGTCCAGGGGGCCGCCGCCCAGGCCGAAATAGCCGCCCAGGCCAAACTCTCCTCCGCGGAAATCCAAAACGCCGCCGCTCAGGACGGCCCGGTCCTTTTCGCGGCTAACGATTAAAGGCTGCGTAAGCTCGGCCTCGGTCTCCCCCAGGTCCAATATTAAGCTCGTCAATTCCATACGCCCGGCGCGGTTGTCGTACGTTAAATCGAAACGCACGCTATCGCCGTCCTCGCGTTCCACGTACCCGTTCCGGAAGAAGTACACGCCGTCCTCCGCCTCGAGGTCGCCGTATGCGCGCGTAAACGCGAAGGGGCCCGTCGAAATGTCCCACGCCATTACGCGGATTTCGGCCTGGTCGTCGGCGCCCATATCGTCCCAATACCCCTCCGCCCGGGCGACGCCGCACGTAATCTTATTGTAGGCAAGGTTCTTGAATACCACGCCCCCCTCGAACGACGGGTGTTGATAAGTACCGGAGATGCGGCCGTCGACCGATACGGCGCCTCTCAACGCGCTCCACTCCCCTTCCGCGACGAACCGCTCCACCGGGACGGAGCGGGCCTGGATTTGCAAATCCAGCGCGTTCGGATCGGCGTCCCCTTTCACGAAGAAGTCCCCTCCTCCCCCCAAACGGAGGAACAACCCCGAGATATATACCCGAGACATCGTATAGCGGACGTCCGCGTTCCCGCCGTCGATTAATACCGGCCCCAACCGGCCGGGCCCCATCTGCAACGAGACGTCGACGGCGAAGTCCTCGGCGCGTACGCCGGAGCCGGCGAACTGCAGCCGGACGTCGAGGTCGGTCTCGAGGAAATCGCTCTGGACGTAGTCGGCGAGGTTTACGCGCAGCAAGCGGCCCTCGCCCCAGTACACCGGCCTATCGTTCGAGAAATCGAGGGTCATCTTGACGTACGCGGGCGTCTCGTTAACCCGGCCTTCGAAACCACCCACGCGGACCTGGCGCCCCGCGATGTCGAAGTCGTAGAAGACGAAGGCGTCGCGCACGTCGTAGCCGTACATGTACGCGTCCTCCACCGTCACCGTACCCTCTTGCACCAACCGGTCGGTCATACCCACCAAGGACCCGGAATACCGCCCCTGTCCGAAAACTTCCGGCGGGTCGTCGAACACCCCCTGCAACACTTCGCCGAAATCCAAGGGGTCCGCCTCGAATTCGAGATCGAGACGGACTTCCGGTTTAAACTTAATCGTCCCGTTGGTGCGAATACGCGTGGTATGGGAGGCCGCGTCCACGCTGGAGAAGTGCATGAGGCGCTCGTTTATAGCGAGCGAGCCCGAGCCGAAGTGTAAGATGCGCTGGCCGTACTCCGGCAGGCAACAGCTGCAGTGCCGCAAATCGATGAAGACGGCGCCCCGCGCTTTGGTAAAGGTGCATTCGATATTGGCGTTCGTGAACTCGCTCAGGGGACTGCCTACGAGCATCCGGTAATAGGCGTCTTCGAGGTAAACGTTCGTGATTTCGAAATAAACGCCCTTTCCCTCCGCGGGCCCCTTGGGGCCGAAGATGCGGTCGAGGTTCACGCGGCCGTCCGGGTCCTCCTTGAGCAACAACCGCGGCCGGACGCAGTGTACGCGGTCGATTATGGCGTCGCGGCGTATAAAATGGAGGGGATTATAGCGGACGTGGATCTCGTCTATGACGAGGGCGGCGCCGTCGCGCTCCAGCGACGGGCCGTCGGCAATGGCGAAATCATATATATCCAAGCCCGTGAGGAGCGTACCCTCTACGCTCCCGACGTAACACTCGGTCTGCGTGTAACCGCTGGTGTACTTCTCGATTGCGAATTCCACCAGCGAGTGGAAATAGCCGGCGCCGTACAACGCGAAAGCGAGGGCGAACGCGGCGATTAAAATCACCAGCGTAGAAACGCCCAGGACGCGAATAAAGGTCAGCGCGACGCGGAGCAGGATCCACGACGCGTCCTTTAAAACCAGCAGCGTTTTTTTGAAAAACCCGGCCAAAGTCCCGAAACTCCGATGCGGTTAGAAAACGTGGCCGAAGGCCAAATAGAAGCGCCCCGACCTCCCCCCGCCGCCCCGCCCTAGAATCGGTTCGCCGTAATCGAAGCGAATAGGCCCGACCGGCGTGTTATAACGCAGGCCGAACCCGGCGCCGTAAACCAGACCCACTTTTTTGGTATCGTCCCAATCGCTCCATACGTTTCCGCCGTCCACGAACAGGCCCGCCCACGTATTCCCGAGGTTAAGGCCGATGCCCGGTACGCGCTTCCCGGCCGTAAACGGAAGCTGGAAGCGGAACTCGGCGTTAGCTATCAAAAGGAGGTTGCCGCCCAGCGGGTAATTCTCGTTGTCAATGGTGATAGAAGGCCCGACGCCCCGCTCGCCGTAGCCGCGGATGGAATACGCGCCGCCGGCGAAGAACTTCTCGGAGTACGGGACGTCCTTGGTCGGACCGTACGCGCGGGCGTATCCCCCGCGAACGTGAGCGGTCATCGTAGCGGCTCGGGCTACCGGAAGGTACTGGCGCACGTCGCCTATTACCCGCCAGAAATCGGCGCCGGTGATGAAGCCGCCGGCCGTCTCTTCCGAACCGTATAAATAAACGCCCCGCATCGGATTGAAGATGTCGTCCCGGGTGGTGTAGGTGGAAGAGAAGATAATGCTGGCGATGTTCTGCAAGCCCGCCCTACCGATGAATCTCTGGGCCGGGCCCCCCTCGCCCGCGGGCCAGGGTTCGCTGGGAGAATCCCCCGCCACCCCGAACGTCGTCTTCGATTTCCTTAACCTGAAGCCGCCGGTAACTTCCAGGTTTTCGGTTATCTCGCGGGTAACGTCCGGTTCCAGGCCGACCTCCCACTGCCGCAGGTCGGCCCGCAATTCGCGGTCGTAGTACAATTTCGCCGAACCGATATAGCGGTAACCGAAGAGCCAGGGCTCGGTGTACGTAATGTTCGCCCCGAACTGCGACTCCTCGGTCCTGAAGCCGTACGCCGCGGAGACCTCCGTCGACAGACGCTGGTTATTCCCGAACACGCTATTGTGGCCCCACCCCAAGGTCATCGTCGCGCGGTCGGGCGACTGGTAACCGGGCTCGAGCTTGTACCATTTGAATTTATCCTCCCGCACGATGACGAGGATATCGACCAATTCCGACGACCGCGGCGAATCCGTAGTTTCCACCTTGAGGTCGCGGTACAGGCCGGTGCGGTAGATGTTGGCGCGGCTCTCATCAATCTTGGACGCCCGCCATAGGCGGTCCGGTTTAATTTTATAATTAATTTCGCGGGTAACTATTTTGGGCCTCGTTTTTTCGTTGCCGGCCACGAATATATCGCCTACGTGGTATACGCGGCCCTCGTCTACCGTAAACGTAACGACGCCGGTTTCGCGGTCTATCTCGAGTTTGGCGCTGGCGCGGGCGTAACCGCGTTCGCCGTAGTACCGGCCTATTTTCAACGCCGCCTCGTTGAGAAGGCTGGCCGAGAGCGGCGAGCCAACGTCGACGCCGAGGTTCTCGCGCACCTTGAGATAGCGCTCGGTACTAACGCCTTCCAACAGGATCTCGGTAATTTCCGACCGGGGCCCCTCGTCCACCCGGAGCTGGAGTTTGCGTTTGTCCTCTTTGACGTCGCGGAAAGCCCACAGCACGTTGGCCTCCGCGAACCCCTCGCCGTAATAGGCCGTTTCTATCGCTTCGACGCCGCGCTCCAGCATATAATCGAAGAGGTACCTCTCGTACCGCTGGCCCTTCTCGATGCTTAAAAGGTCCTTAATGCGTTCGTCTTTGAAATATTTATTGCCGTCCACGGCCACCTTCGAGATAACGAACGCGCCCGCGCCCTCCTCGTCCTGGGCGACCGCGGCGCACGCTACCGCTAACGCCGTCACTATTAATAAGGCGGCCCTAATCTTCATCGTAAAATACTACCACACAATTCGCGACGTGCGCAATATTGCGCCGTCCGAGTTGGCAAAAAGCCGCCCGGTGGGCGGCAAATACTCGCGCCGACGCGGCATTACAAGTCGAATATCACGCGCGCGCGATACGTACCGTCGTCCCGGCGCTCGACGGCGAAGTCCGCGTACGTTACGTTTTTTATCTCGCCGTGGGGCCGATGGCGGCCGACGTCGAGCTCCTCGCCCCACAACGTCGCCGCGAGCCCGGCGTCGTCGTCCCCGAATTCAAAGCGGAATTTCTTGAAAGCCAGCTCCTCGGCGTCGAGCAAGTATAAAAGTTCGGCCAGCCACTCGTGGAAGAGCTCGGCCAGGTCGGGGGCCGCGAGCTCCAGGCGACGCTCGACGACGGCCTCGACCGCGTCGTAGTCGAGGGCCAGCTGATACAAGGCCCGCGCGCCCAGGATAAAAAGTTCCTCCCGGGAGGCCGCGGTGATCTCGACGCCGGCGTCGGCGGTATGCTCAATATACCGTATGTCGCCCATCCCGACTACGAAAGCGCCCCGGCCTTTTCCTCCGCGAGCGGCTGAAGCATAACGACCGCCCACGCCGCTATGGCTTCTCCTTCGCCGATGTAGCCGAACCCCTCGTTCGTCTTGGCCTTGACGCCCACGGCGGCGACGCCCACGCCCAACAGCTCCGCCAGGCGGGCGCGCATCCGTTCGATATATTTGGCCAGACGCGGCCGCTCGACGATGACCACGCAGTCGACGTTGCCGACCGTCAAACCCTCGGCCTCGATCATGGTCCGCACTTCCGCCAGGAGCTTGGCGCTATTCGCGCCTTTGAAGCGAACGTCGGTATCCGGGAACTGGTGGCCTATGTCCTTGAGCGCCGCGGCGCCGAGCATCGCGTCCATAATGGCGTGCAGCAGAACGTCGCCGTCGGAGTGCCCCGCCAGGCTCCGCTCGTACGGGACCCTTACGCCGCCGAGCGTTAGAGGCCCGTCGTTCCTGAAGCCGTGCACGTCGTACCCTATGCCTACTCTGTTCATATTACGGCGGTCATTATAACAACGTATCGGCCCGGCGGCAACGGCTTAAATATCCGCCTTTTTCCGCGGCGCGGGAATTATGGCCCGCCGCCCTAAATGGCACAAAAGTGCATTTTAAATGGCACGGAGTTCTTTATTAAAAACGCCCGGCGCGAACCGGGCGTTTATTAGGAAGTACGCCTTTACTTAAACAACGCCTTGATTCTCCCTACCGACGACGGGACGACCGCGGCTGGCGACCACCGGAAGTACTGGATACGGTAGTTGTACGAATCGACTACGTAAGCCCTGTCACCCGCGGGCGTTATCGCGATACCCAGCGGCCGGTCGAATTGGCCGTCGCCGGTACCGTGGCTACCCCATTTCCCCAGGAAAGACCCGTTCGCCGAAAAAAACTGGATTCGGTAATTGAAACTATCGGCCACGAATACTTGACCGCTCGGCGATACGGCCAGGCCGGCGGGCCGGTTGAATTGACCGTCTCCGCTCCCGGAAGAACCCCATCCGCCGAGGAAACTGCCCGTCGACGTGAAATATTGTAGGCGGTGGTTTAATATTTCGTTTACGTAAATCTGGGCACCGCTCGAGGGGAAACCGACACCCGCAGGTTGATTGAACTGGCCCTGGCCGGTTCCGTACGTTCCCCACTTGCCGAGGAAAGAACCGTTAGAGGTAAAATATTGGACGCGGTGGTTATAATTATCGGCAACGTAGACGTTACCGTTAGGCGCCACGGCTACGCGTATAGGGTGGTCAAACTCGCCGTCGCCGGTTCCTTCGGTGCCCCACGTACCGAGGAAAGAACCGGTCGGCGTGAAATACTGGACGCGGTCGTTGGCGGTGTCGGCGACGTAGACGTTGCCGTTAGGCGCTATCGCGATACCCTCGGGGTAGTTAAAATAGCCATTACCCAAACCCCGGGTACCCCATTTACCTTGGTACGTACCTATCGCGTTGAAGTATTGGACGCGGTTATTGTAAGTATCGACTACGTAGAGGTTCCCATTATCCGCCAACGCCGCTTCGCGAGGCCTATCGAATCGGCCGTTACCGGTTCCTTCGGAACCCCACTGCCCTTCGTATACCCAATCCGCCGAAGCGGCAACGGCCGCTAGCGCCAACGCGGCGGTTGTAATTAATACGCGGTTTCTCATTTCTCTTCCCTTCCCCGGAACGTCAAATCCGTATTGGCCGCATCTCCGGCCGGTTATTTAAACAACGCTTTTACGCGGCCGAGCGAATCCGGAAAAACGCGGTTCCCGGAACGGTAATAAAAATAGTACCGGTCCGTCGCGTCATCCACGACGAACAACGCGATGTCGTAAGGCGGCGCCATACTCCAACCATAACCGAAACCCACGGGCGCTTGTATCCCGGTGACTATAGGGACGCTGTCTTCGTATATCGTTTGCGTCCCGGAATCGGCTACGTAAAAATGGGCGTAGCCGCCGCAGCCCGTAGGCCGGGACCCCGGGCCGGCGTACGTACCGATAAGCGAGCCCGTCGACCGGTTTAAAACGGCGATAATGTTCTGGTCCGGAATCGCGACTATGAAACCCGGCCACGCGAACTCGCAATCCGCCGGGCCGTCCAGCGGGCAACGGAACGAATTTACTACCGACCCCTGCGTCGTAGTTTCGTAAATCCACGACGTTTGGTTATTCGTAATCAGGAAACCGGCGCTAGACCCGTACGCTATACCCCAAGCGCCTACGCCGCCCGGCGCCGGGAAACTCGAAAGGACCGAACTTTGTTCCCACGAATAATGTATAACGTACGGGACAGGGCCGTCCATAACGATATAACCTGCCGGCGGACCGCCGCTCGAATAACCGCGGGGGTTGGAGCCAGGAGTGGGGTAAGAGGCGACCAGACGCCACGTGTCGGCGTAACAAGCGGCGCCCAGGCAAAGGGATAGCGTTGCGAAAATAAGTAACTTCTTAGCCGCGTTAATCACTCCCTATTGTTACATTGTCGATCCAATCCGGCTTGTAGTTGTGTTTGGTGGCTGTTAGTTTGCCATCGTCGAAATACAAAACCGCCGCTGCCGCGAACGGCGCGCCGGCTGAGTATAGTTCCCTATAGGCCATGCTCTCCTCCTAGTATACTCTAATAAATAATATACCCAAATCCGGCGCCTTGTCAAGGGATTTTTCGACATCGAAAAAACCGCCCTCGCGGGCGCCCTGCTCTCCTCCGAATTAAGGATTTTAGGCGTCGCCGATGATGCGCTCGAGCAACGGCACCACGTCGCGCACGTCGGCGACCTCATAGTCCGCCTCCGCCTCCGCGGCCCACCGCGCCACCTCCGGGCCGTCCCGTCGGACCCACACGGTCCTGAGGCCCGCTTTGCGCGCCGCGATGACGTC
>CBFCYS010000065.1:0-13394 GCA_965602215.1 uncultured bacterium | reverse complement strand
CCAACCTCCTCGGTCGAAGTAATCCGGTTTAGCGGTAGAGCGCCTTGACGCGGCCGAAGGACGCCGGCGCGACGGCGTGGTAGGTATCGAAGGAAATGCGGGCGTTCAATCCCACGTTCGCGACGGTCCCGACCGTGGCCTTCGCGTCGTACGCGCCACAGACGTGCGCCGTCACGGTACCCGACAACAACGTTACCTTTTGCCGGCCGCCCGTCTCCCACGCTACTTCTAAAATGAGATTATCGCGGTTGTTGTAATCGAACGTCTCCGCCATCGGTATGGGATAAACGCCCTCGACCGCGGGCAACTTATACGTCGCGAAGCTCGCCACCAGCCTGGGTGTATTGCCGCCGTAGTTGGCGCTGAAATCCGTCGTCAGCGCCGCCAGCGGCGTGTGACACAGGTAGAACTTGACGTTGCCGTACTCGCCCACGTAGACTTGTTTCTCCAATTCGAACTCGGTGATCGTCCCGGCGTAGTCGATCTTGTCCCGGTCGAACAGCATCTGACACCGCATGCCTTCGTTGGGAGAGTACCACGGGTACATGGAACCCGAGCTGCCGTTTAAGATGTAAACGGCGTGGCCCGTGGCGAAAGCCGAACCCGCCAAAAACGCCGCGGCCGCAAACGTTAAAATTATAGTTCTCATGCGCTAACCTCCTCTCTCGAAAAAGCGCTTCCCGGCTACCGGTACAAAGCTTTAAGGCGGCCGAACGACGCCGGCGCGACGCCCGGGTACTTGTCGAAGACTATGAGGGCGTTGTAAGCTATGAGGTCGGCGGACCCGGCTTCGGCCTGATAGTCCCACGCGAAGCAGCGGTGGTTGGCCACGGACCCGTTCTTAATCCGACACATTATGCCCGTCTTGTCCGAGGACTCCCACGTAACCTCGAACAGGAGGTTGTCGACGTTGTTGTACGCGAACGTCTCGGCCATAGGCATGGGGTAAGGCCCCACCACCGCCGGGACCTTGTAGGTGGCGAAGCTGGCGACCATCGTGGGCGCGTTCCCGCCGTAATTTTGCTTAAAAATCGGCGTTAGCGAGGTGAGATTAGTATGACACAGGTAGAACTTGACGTTGTAGAACTCCGCCGAATTGCCGTCGCTTTTTTCCAGCTGAAAATCCGTAATAGTACCCGCGTGGTTTATGTACGAGCTGTCGTAGAGCATCTGGCACCGCGCGCTGGTCAGCGTGGGGTGCGGCCACCAGGGGATAGCGTTCATCCCCTCGCCGTACTTGACGTAAACCTCGCTGCCGGTAGCGAACGCGGCCTGGCCCCAGGCCAGACAAACCGCCAACGCGACCGCCCTTATAACGCACGTTCTCATACGTCACCTCCGTCGCTCGGCCGCGGCGATTGCCGCAGCTCTGACCAATCGTTTTTAATATATCAAAGCCGCCGCAGCAAGTCAAACCGGTTATACATATGTCAAGGCCGCCGCTCGAGCCGCACCGCCGCCGGCCCGCCGGTTTGACTAAAAGGCCTTTTCGTGTTATAATTATATAGGAGTGGACGAGAGCCGGCGTTAAACTATCCAGGCTCGGGGCGCGACTAAATAATGATGATAGAGACGATAAAAACCCGGAGTATATCTCCGTGATAAAATTGGCCGGCCGCGTATGGCGCCTGACGGTGGTGGAAAACAACGCAGACGCCCCACAACGCGAGACCGGCCAATTGGTTTAATCAACCTCTTCGCTCGTACGCGGGCCCGGTTCCGGGCCCGTTTCTTTTTTTCGGCGTTCGGCCAGCAGCCCCCCTATTTCCCGAAGAGTCGTAAAAATATGCGTCGGCGATACCGTCGAGCGGCCGTGTTCGCGCGGCAGGTGGCGAACGCCGCGCTCGAGCACCGGCACGCCGGCGCGCTGGAGCTTCACCATCAGCTCCGTATCTATGAAAAATTTATCCGACTCGAGCGCCAGCGCCTGCAGCTCGCCCCGCGGCAGAAATTTGAACGAGCAGTCGACGTCGCGGACGTTCAGGCCGAAGAGAACGCGGACCATTAAATTATAACTCCGCGAGACGAAGCGGCGAAGCGCCCCCTCCGCGCGGCCCATCCGGTACCCGACGACCGAGCTCACGCCGTCGAGCATGGGGAGGAACGCGAGCATCTCGCCGAGGTCGAACTGGCCGTCGCCGTCGGTGTAGAAGACGTAATCCTTGACCGCCGCGTCGAAGGCGTCGCGCAAGCTCTTGCCGTAACCTTCGTTGCCCGGGTGCGCGACGACGCGGAGCGCCGGCACGTCGCCCCGAAGCCGCTCAAGTATCCGCGGCGTAGCGTCGCTCGAGCCGTCGTCGACGATAATTACCTCGTAGTCGACGCCGGCGCCGCCGAGCGTATCGGCGAACGCGCGCACGACCCGCTCGATATTCCCTTCTTCGTTGAAGGCCGGCGCGCACGCGCTTATCGAGTAACCCGCCACGACGCCACTATAAGACTAATCGCGGCGGGCCGCAACCCCCAAACGCCCACGGCCGCCCCGAAAAAGGTTGACTATATATAAGCGATATGGTAATATACGTCAAAGGGGGTGTAACGATGAATAACACAGCTTTGGGGGTCGTTATCGGGTTGTTTGTCGCGGCGGCCGCGTGGGGCGCAACCGAGGTAGATATAAAGGACTTCGCGTTCGTCCCGGCGACCGTCGTAATTAACAAGGGCGAGGACGTTAAATGGACCAAACCTGGACCAGGTGGTCCACACGTCCACTTCCGACACGGGTAAATGGGGCTCGGGCGATATACCGCACGGCAACTCGTTCCAGTTCAGGTTCACGACCGCCGGCACTTTCGATTACCACTGCACTTATCACACGGCTATGAAGGGTACGGTGCGCGTCACGGAGACGCCGGTGGAGCCGAATTCTTTGGGGCGGGTTAAGGCGCTCTTCGGCTAGACGTAAAAGTCAAGGCATAATAGTAAAGCCGCCCGTCGGGGCGGCTTTTCGTCACGCACCCGTCGCCCCGGGACGACTTCGTCTGCCGGTACCGCGGTTTGACTTAATACGTGATTTAGGCTAAAATATAAGTAAGGAGGTTAGATTATGAAAAGGTGGGTATTTCTAACGGCGGCCTTGGTGGCTTGCGGGGTAGCGGCGCTCGCGCTAACCGAAATCAAAATACAGAATTTCGCCTTCGTACCCCAAAACGTAGTAGTCTCCAAGGGCGAAATGGTCCAATGGACCAACCTCGACTCGGTGGTCCATACGTCGACTTCAGACACGCTCGTCTGGGATTCGGGCGACATCAAACCGAGCGAGTTCTACAAGCGGAAATTCAACAAGACCGGTTTCTTCCCCTACTATTGCAAATACCATACGCAAATGAAAGGTACGGTGCGCGTAACGGAGACGGCCGTAGCGCCGACTTCTTTCGGCCGCGTCAGAGCGCTGTTCCGGTAAAGGAAATTACCGAAACCGTAGAATAAAGCCGCCCCGGGGGGCGGTTTTATTTAAATCGCCGCGGAGGACGGGCCTCGTCTCGTCGCGGCTTACGCCGCCGCTCGCGCGTGAATTGACTTGACACGGGTCGCCCTCCTCTTATAAATTTGGGGTAGTCGAAAAATGCCCCCCCGAAACGGAAATCCGCCGGCGCGTAACGGCGCCGCCCTAACGAAGGTCGCCGTGCTCCACTTCCCGTCGACCCACGATACCATCCTCGCCGAACGGCTCGCGACGCAACGGCGTTACGACGCGGAGGTTATCCCGCGGCCTCCCGGGAAAATAGGCCGGTGCGGCGTCGCGCTGCAAGTGGCCGCGGCCGACCTGGAGGCGTTAACGGGAATATTCGTCCGCGGCGGCCTGACGGACTTCGACGTCGCGGAAGGTTAACCGGATTATGTCTATTGGAAACGAAGAAGAAGCGGGGAAACTCGCCGACGAGCTCGCCCGGGAGATGGTAGCGTCGCTGGACGCCGACATGTTGAGCGAGGCCAAGGCTATGGGGATGGCGACCTCGGTCTTCGCCGCGCAAATCGAGAGTTACCGGGCGAAATTTAACGAACAGGTCTCGGCCGAAATCGCAGCGAAGGACCTGTTCGGCGTCGCCGCGTCGCGGCTTTTAATAGAAACGGAATAACCCGGGCGCGCGCACTTAACCCGGGCCGGCGTGGTGGGTGTCACGCGCCGGCTTTTTTATTTCCGAAAAATAGGCCTATTAATTTATGGGCGCCGAAGAGTACACAGGCCGGCGCCGCGGCCGCGGCTACCGTAGCCAAACCCAAAGCGGCACGTAGAAAGAACGGGACGTCCGCCCCGCGGGCCAGCGCCGGCATAGGCCCCAACGCGCTGCCGTAGGGCGGTATCCACGGCGCGGCGCCCGCCGCGAGAATTACCGCCGTAACCGCCATCCAGAAGCCGCCGCGCCACGAGCGCGGCGCCCAGTGCTCGAGCCGGCCGTCGCCGCGGTAGCGGCGGCTCAGCGCGAGGGTGTATCCCCAGGCCGCCAACACCCCTTCGGCCGCGGCCAGCGCCAGGCCGGCACCGAGAATCCGCCACGCCACGGCCGCCGTGACCGGCCCGCAGGCCGGCGACATCGCCAGGTACGTCAAGGCGACGACGGGCGCGCCGGCGCCGCCAACCGCGAATGCCAAAACGTAGGCCGCGGCCTCGGAGGCGAAGACGGCCTTCAACCTCGAGTACAACCACCAAACGAGCCACGGCGCAACCGCGACGTGGGCCAGCAGGTTCGCGCCCAACGCCGCCCAATCTACGTGGGGCGCGACCAGGCCCAGCGAGAGCGTCGCGGCGGCCAGACAACAAACGCCCACCTCCACGCCGAAGACGATCACGACCAGCCCCACGGCCGCGACGGTGCCGCCGAAGAGCGCTTCGGCGTGCAGCGGAAACTCCAGCAGCCGCAGCGCCGCGACAAGGGCCGCGGCACCCGCGAACGTCCATATGGTTACGCTCGAGCGGCGCAGGCGAACGAGCGCCGCGGCCAACGACGCCGCGGCGGCGAGCCAACCGAGTACGCCGAGCCAGGCGGGGACCGTTCCGATGGGCAGATACATCTAAGTACGCTCTCCCTCTATAAGCTCCGTCGCGGCGGCGACCACCGCCGCCGGCGTTATGGCCTCCATGCAATAGTGGCGGTCCTGGAAGCACCGCGCCGTCTTGCAGCCGCGGCAGGGCGCGTCGCCGACGACCGCCCGGTACGGCACGCCGAGCGGCGCCCACATCTTCTCGTCGCCCGGGCCGTAAAGGGCGACGACCGGCGTACCCATCGTAGAGGCTATGTGTACCGGCGCGGTGTCGAGCGTGATAACCAAATCCGCCGCCGCCACCAGCGCGCACGTCTCGAGCAGCGACAGGCCCGCCGCCGAGGCCGCGACGTCGGACCCTATTCCTTCGGCGACGGCCGCGGCCGCGTCGGCCTCGTCCGGGCCGCCCGTTACGGCCAGCGCCGCCACGCCGCTCCGCGCGAGTTCCCGCCCCGCTTCGAGCCAATTCTCGCGCCGCCACAGATACGACCGGTCGGCCGCGCCGGGGTGTATTATAACGAACGGCGCCGGCCGCTCGCCCCACGCCCGGCGGATGAACGTTGCGGCTCCCTCGCGCGCCGCCGCTCCCGGCTCAAGCGGCGGGTAAGCGGAAGGCGCCGGCGCTTCGGGCTCGAGCAGCCGCTGCCATATCGCCGCGGCGCCTATTTCGGGAGACGCGGCGTCGTACGAGAACGCCGGGACGTTGGCCCTGGACGGCGTGGGGCGCCGGTCCGTCAGCCCCGTACCGCGGCCGGCGTAGTCGTAGCCGATTATCTCCCGGGCGCCGGAGAGCCACGCCTGGTACGGCGACCACCGGTCCGGGACCAGCACGTACGCGCGCGCCGCGCCGAACTCCTTCGCTTCGCGCGCGGCCCGACGGAAGGCGGACAAGCCGGCCTCCGCGACGACTACGCGGTCCACCAAGGCGTCGGCCTCGCAGAGCGGCGCGAGCGCCGGTCGGCACACCACCGCCAATTCAGCGCCGGGGTATTTATTTCGGATGGCGGCCAGCGCGGGCCGGGCGACGAGCGTATCGCCGATGCGCAACGTACGCTCGACCGCCAGGACGCGCCCCTCCCGGGCGGCGCGGTTGCGGGGCCAGGATCGCGCCAGAGCGAAAAACGGCCGCAGCGCGCGCCACGCCGCGGCCTCGACGGCGCGCCGGGCGTTGAACCTCCTGGTGTATCGCGCTATGCGGGCGGCGGGACTCGGCGGTGGGGTCATGGGGCTTGACGCGGGCTGACGATAATTAGTATAATTACGGAAGCGAGAGCCATTCAGATAACGTATCGGCGCGGTACGCCGGACGGGCCGAGGCAACCCGGCGGCCGCGCCCGCGTTTTGCGCTTGTTAGCGGTAATCCCGCAAGGAACGGCGGAGCCTATTCCAGGATGTACCCGGCACCCTCCAGCGCCGACTCGAGCTCGGTGAAGCCGGAGTCGAGGAAGGTGCCCGCGGCGTTGTAATCCTGCACGCCGCCGTTGAAGGTCTTGACGTAGTTGCGTTGGATGCCGGAACCGCAACGGCTCAGCGCCGTCATGTACAGGTTGAACGCGCCCGCTATAAGCTTGTGCGCCTCGTCGAACCCTTCGGGGACGGCCATCGCGCCCATCTCGTCCGCTAATTGGCCCAAGTCGTTGATTATCACCTCGAGCTTCCAGGCGAGTTTATCGCGCTCGTCCTGGTCGAGGTCGCTGCCGGGCCAGACGAGGAACGGTTGAGCTTCGACGAGTTGATCGTTGAACCGGGCGGTGATGTCCTGGACGGTATCCGAATAAGCGAGCAACGGGTCGTCGGAAGTTTGGGCCTGTGCCGCGGCCACCGCGAGCGCCACGACGAATACAACTCCTATGAATTTACGTTTCATATGCCGCGACTCCTTAGGTTTGAGTTTTAACGGCTAAGCTGATTTTACGCCATATATCCCCCGCAGGCAAGGAATTTCACACGCTGTAGATATAAACGGAATGGCGACTAAAGACCTTTTGGAAGAAATGTACCGGCGGCTCGACGCCGCGTACGGCGACCAAAGATGGTGGCCGGGCGATACGCCGCTCGAGGTCGCCGTGGGCGCCATCCTCACGCAGAACACCGCCTGGGTCAACGTCGAAAAGGCCGTCGCCAACCTTAAAAGCGCCGGCCTGCTCGAGCCGGGCGCGCTGGCCCGGCTGACACCTTCCGAAATCGCGCCGTTGATAAAACCGGCCGGTTATTATAACGTCAAGGCGAGACGGCTACGCGCGTTCCTCGATTTTCTAGCGGAAGAATACGACGGCGACGTCGCAGCGATGGCGCGGGAGGAGCCGGCCGCGGCCCGACCCAAACTGCTCGCGGTGCGCGGCGTGGGCCCGGAGACCGCGGACTCCATCCTGCTCTACGCCTGCGGCCTGCCGACGTTCGTGGTAGACGCTTATACTCACCGCATACTCCACCGCCACGGCCTGGCCGACGAGGCCGTCGCCTACGACGAGTTAAAAGAGCTCTTCGAGGCCAACGTCGAGGTCGACGTCGCGTTATACAAACAGTACCACGCATTGTTGGTGCGGGTCGGACGGGAACGGTGTCGCCGCGGCGAGCCGCGCTGCGCGGGCTGCCCGCTGGAAGGATTGAACGCGCGGTAACGGGGATGGGGGCGGTCGTTCGGACGGGGGCGGCGTGGGCGCTAAGCGTCGGCGGAATATATTACGCGACGACCGCCGGCGTCGTCTTCCACCACCAGCGCGCCCTCTTCGGTCAAATCGACCGCGGTCCCGGCGACGCCGGTGCCGGCGATGCGAATACGGCGGCCCAACGTAACGTTGCGTTCGCGCCAGGCCTCCAGGACGGGGCTCGGCCCCGCCTCGAGCCAGCGCTCGAGCCATCGGTCCAAAGCGTTCAACACACCCGCGGCCAGCGCGTTTCGGTCCGTATTCTCGGCGCCGGCCATGACGAGAGACGTGGCCGGATAGATGGCGCGGAGAGGTAAATCGTAAGGACACTGGAAGACGTTCAGGCCGACGCCCAAACCGACCACGTCGGGTTCGCCGTACGACTCGGCCAGGATGCCGGCCAACTTCGCGCCTTCCCAAAAAACGTCGTTGGGCCACTTCAGCTCGACGGCCGGGCCCGCGACGGTCGAAACAGCGTCGGCGACGGCGACGCCGGCCGTCAACGGCAACAGCGTAAAAACGGACGGGAGATACCGCTTCTCGAGAATAATCGACATATACAGGCCCAGGCGGCCGGGCGACGACCACCCGCGGCCGTACCTGCCGCGCCCGACGGCCTGCCCCTCGGCCAACACCGCGGCGCCGTGGCACTCGCCCTCGCCGGCCATTACCCGCGCCGTCGCCATCGTGGTCGCGACGGCGTCGAAGATGTGTATCGCGCTCCCCATCCGACCCTCGAGCCGGGCGGATATGGCGGCGGCGTCCAACGGCGGCGGCAGCTCGCGCCGGTAGCCGCTCGTCGCGTCGCCGACGACCATAGCGCCGGCGGCCTTGAGCTCCTCAACCGCGGCGGCCACCTCGTCCGGCTCGAGCGACGACGCCGCGGCCAGCTCCGCGGTTTCGACCGGAGCCCCGGCCGGTATGTTCGCGTAAAGCAAGCGGAGCCTCTCGTACGTTTCGCCAGCCACTCCGGAATACTACGTTAAACGGTTGGACCCGTCAAGGCGGTTAAATATGGAAGAGAAACTGAAAGAACTGTGGGACGTCGTCGTACGGCTGCGGCTCGAGTGCCCGTGGGACCGCGAGCAAACGCACGAGTCCATGCGCCGTTTCCTCATCGAGGAGGCGTACGAGGCCGTCGAGGCTATTTCCGAAAAAGACGACCAGGCGCTCAAAGAAGAGCTGGGCGATATACTGCTCCACGTCTTCTTCCACGCCCGCATGGCCGAGGAGCGCGGCGCCTTCGGCGTCGAGGACGTCGCCGACCACGTCGTCGAGAAATTGAAGCGCCGCCACCCCCACGTCTTCGGCGGCGCGGAAGTCTCCGGCGCGGCGGAAGTTATCACGAACTGGGAGACGATAAAGTGCCGCGAGGAGGACGGCCGCCTGCTCCTCGACGGCGTTCCCAAAAGCCTTCCCGCCCTCCTCCGCGCGCACCGCATCCAGGACCGCGCGCGCTCGGTGGGTTTCGAGTGGGAGGACGCGCGGGGCGTGTTGGACAAGATAGAAGAAGAGGTGGGAGAACTCAGGCGCGAGCTCGAGCGCCGCGACCCCGAGCGGCTGCGCGCCGAGATGGGAGACTTACTCTTCTCGCTGGTAAACCTGTGCCGCTACCTGGACCTCGAGCCGGGCGAAGCCCTCAACGTGACGAACGACGAGTTCGTGCGACGCTTCCACGCCATGCAGGCCGCGCTGGCCGCGGAGGGGCTAGAGCTGGCGGACGCCACGCTCGAGCAAATGGAAGAGAAGTGGCAGGCGGCTAAAAAGGATTAGCGGCCGCTTCCAAGTCTACGTTCCGAAACCCGCCGGAAGGCGGGTTTTTTCGGAGGGCGGCCCGACTAATCCTCGACCGTCGGCGGCGTTTCCCCCTCGGCGCCCACCGTGAATACGCGGACGCGTTGGATGACGTCACCCTGCTTGACGGCGTCGACCGCGTCCATGCCGGTTACGACGACGCCGAATACGCAGAAGTTCGGGTCGAGGTGGGGCGAGTCGCCGGTGAGGACAAAGAATTGCGTCGGGCTGGTATCGCCGTAAATCACTTCGCCCGTATCCTCGTCCTGCCGCGCGAAGCGGGCCATGGAGACGGCGCCGCGTACGCACTTATGCGCGTCGGCCTCGACCTCGAGCGAGATATCCGGGTTTTCGCGTCCCACCAGCGTTGCGTCGCCGGCCTGAATGACGAAGCCCGGGACGACGCGGTGGAAGGTGATGCCGTCGTAGAATCCGTCCCCGACGAGGTCGATGAAGTTGCCCGCCGTCTTGGGCGTTTCGTCCACCAGAAGTTGGATCTCGATGAACGGACCGCCTTCGAGCTCCATCAAGGCTACTTTGGTGCCGGCCGGGAGTTCCCGGGCGGCGGCGGAGAGCTCGAGCGGCATCTCTTCCTCCTCTACCAGTAAGGCCACGCTGTCTTCGCCGGGTACCTCGACCGCGGCGAACGCCAGGGCCGGCGCGAGCACCGCGGCCGCTACGCCCAGGCAATAAAGAAGTCTCATCGTCGTACTCCTTACCTTCTAAGATATAACGTTTGCGAAAAAACACGGTTTAAAAGGCGCCGCGTTACCCACCGTCGAAATCGAAACCCGCCTCGCGGCGGGTTCGATATCAGGCCGGCACGGCCTATTATTCCGTCCCGGGCGGGGCCTCCTCGGCGGGCTGGTCCTCGCCCACTCTCAGTACGCGTATGCGTTTGATAACGTCGTCCTTCTGGACGTTATCCACCACGTCCATACCGGATACGACGACGCCGAAAACGCAGAAGTCCGGGTCGAGGTGGGGCGAGTTGCCGGTGAGGATGAAGAACTGGGTCGGGCTCGTAGCGCCGTACTCCGTGGCGCCCGGGGTCGCCGAGCGGGCCATGGAAACCGCGCCCCGGACCGCCTTGCGCTTGTCGGGCTCGACCGGAATCTCGATCGCCGGGTTCTGGCGCCCCACGAGCGTCGCGTCGCCCGCCTGCGCCACGAAACCGGGTTCGACGCGGTGGAAGGGGATGCCGTCGTAGAACCGGTCTTCGACCAGCTTGATGAAGTTGCCCGCCGTCTTGGGCGTCTCCTTGGTCAGAAGCTCCATTTCGACTATGCCTTCCTCGGTCTCTATTACGGCGACCTCGGTGCCGGGCGGGAGCTTCTGCGCGTCCGCGGACAACGTGAGGGGCGTTTCCGGCTCTTCGACCGTGGCGGCGGTCTCGACCGTTTCGGCCGTCGCCGGCGCTTCGACCTTCTTCCGACATCCGGAGAAGGCCAACGCCAGCGCCATAACGACCGCGGCCAGGACAACGTAGTTAAAAAACTTCATAATAATAACCTCCTGCTTGGGAACCTTTCGGGGAGAGAGTAACAATATAAATAAATACGCCCGATTTGTCCAGTTTGAAAAATTTGTATACTATAAATTCGCTTGACGCCGGCTCGTAATTATAATAAATATAATCGAACGTCGTAACCACTTGAGCGGGTACGCGAGGTTGAATTGGCCCTAAGCAAAAAATATCAGGCGATTTTCGTCGCGCTGGCTACAATGGCAGTCGCCACGGCCTTGAGCTGGTGGTGGCCGCTATCGCAACCGCGTCTCCTCCTGGCCGGGCCGGCGGTCGTGCTATTGTGGTTATCGTTTATCTCCGGTTACGTGGACTCAAGTTTGGGAATGGGCTACGGCGTAACGCTCACGCCCATACTGCTTATCCTCGGTTACCAACCGCTCGACGTCATACCCGCGGTCCTGGCGTCCCAGATCGGAAACAACCTCGTAGCCTCCATCGCCCATCATAAGATAGGCAACGTAGACCTAAGGCCGGGCGGCCGGGCATTTTGGATAACCGTCGCTGTCGGGGTCTCTTCGACGGTCGGCACCGTAGCCGCGGCCTTACTCGCGCTGCGGCTCCCCGAAAGTATCCTCGAGGCTTGGATCGGCGTGCTCGTTTTCTTCATAGGCGTCGTTACGCTGGTATCCTACGGAAAACATCTTAAATTTTCCTGGCGTAAGATGGTTTTCCTGGGCGTTTTCGCGGGTTTCAACAAAGGTACCACCGGCGGCGGCTACGGGCCGGTCGTTACGGGCGGCCAGTTACTCTGCGGCGTGACCGCCTCCAACGCCGTCGCCATAACGCAACTCGCGGAAACGTTCGCTTGTATCGGCGGCGCGGCGACGTTCTTTTTGGGGAGCAACGCTTTTAGCTGGCGGCTCGCCCCGTTTATGGCCGCCGGCGCCATCGCCGCGGTACCGTTCTCCGCGCTCACTGTGCGTGTCCTGAAACCCACCCAGCTTAAAATCTCGGTCGGCGTGCTGACGTCGGCCCTGGGCGTGCTCCTGCTGCTAAAATTATTCGTGTATTAAAACCCCGAAAACCTTAAAAAACCTCGCCCCGCGCGGCTTATCGCGTAAAGGCCGCCATCGGGTTACGTAAAAATAAGCGCCCCAGGGGCGCTTTTTTCTTGCACTCAAGGAAGTTATATGATATAGCATATAGGGTAAGTTGTTTATGTAGTATTAAGGAGGGGCGGACCGGGGGCGCCGGCGGTCAGGCTACGTCGGCCAACGTCGTCGTCTCGAGCTTTTTAGCGGCGTAATCGCGGACCTCTCTAAACAGCGCGACCAGCTTCTTCTCCTTCTCCACCGGCGTGGACTCGTAGAAGTATTTGCTAACGGAGTCGGTGGGCGCGAGCGCGCCGTCGAAGAGGCGTACGATTTCGGCCAACGTTATGTCCGCGGCGGGCTTCGCCAGCCGGTAGCCGCCGTGTTGCCCTTTCGAGCTCCGTACGTAGCGCGCGCGTTTCAGCGCCAGCATTATTTGCTCGAGGTACTTGTGCGGTATACTTTGCGACGCGGCCACGGTTTCAACCGTGTTGTACTCCTCGGAATAGTGGCGCGACAGGTAAAGCAACGCCAGGAGCGCGTATTCGCTACGGGTAGTGAGCTTCATAGGTCGGTCTCCTTAATACAGTTTTCCCATAGGTATAATAAAACAGATTGGAATCCAAGTCAAGGTGTCGGGAAGCCGTTAAACGACTAAAGCCGTACGCGTGCTAAGACACCCCTCACGTTAACAGCTTCGAGGTGAATTTTATGAAGAAAACCACGGTCCTCTGGCTCTTATTCGTCGCCGCGTTCCTGGGCGTCGTCGCCGTGCACGCCGCGGTAACCGGCGGCGAGGCGCCCGAGGGCGGTCGGGCGGTCGAGCTCATTTCCTGGGGAGCGTTGGGTATATTGCTCGTCGCCTTCGGGTGCGAATTCGTAGACTCCACGCTGGGGATGGGTTACGGGACGACGCTGACGCCGCTGCTCCTCCTCTTCGGCTTTTCGCCGCTCCAGATCATCCCGGCGGTTCTCGCTTCGGAGCTCGTTACGGGAATCTCGGCGGCCTTCGCCCACCACCGCGCCCGCAACGTCGACCTGACGCCGGGCACCCGCGCCTTTAAAGTGGCGATGGTGCTGGCCGCCTGCTCCGTCGTCGGCACCCTCGCCGCGGTTCTGATAGCCGTCAGCATTCCGAAAATAGTGCTGAAGACCTGGATCGGCGTGCTGGTTCTGGCCGTCGGCATCCTGATACTCGTAACGATAGCCCGTCGCGCCGTGGTGCGGTTCTCGTGGCTTAAAGTGCTGGGCCTGGGGACGCTGGCCTCATTCAACAAAGGGATGAGCGGCGGCGGCTACGGCCCGCTCGTCTGCGGCGGCCAGCTCCTCTCGGGGATGGACAGCAAAAAAGCCATCGCCATCACGTCGCTCGCCGAAGGCTTGACGTGCGTCGTCGGCGTTATAGTGTAC